>CAZJED010000032.1:0-15929 GCA_964544965.1 uncultured Enterobacteriaceae bacterium | reverse complement strand
AAAAAACCTCTAAATAATTGACATTAGGGTAGATATTGACTATTTTGGACATATGCGCCGATTTGAAATCAGCTTGCGGGCGCAATAAAAATACCGCTAAAGAGACAACCTGCTTTAGCTCAAGCTGAATGCGGGTTTTTTCGTTATTAGATTCCCCATTCACTTAGCATCGATTTAATCAGGCTGACTCTTAATATTTTTAACTAATTTGTAGAGGATGTCATGATGTCAGATGAAAAATACAGATCTTTCGGCATAAACACACAAGCAACTCGTGCCGGACAAGAGCGAAGTTTTGAGGGCGAACATAGTGAATTGATCTTCACTAGTTCTAGTTATGTTTTTAAAAATGCTGCCGAAGCAGCAGCTCGTTTTGCCGGTGATAGCATCGGTAATATATATTCACGTTTTACTAATCCAACTGTGAGAACATTCGAGAAACGACTCGCAGCGATGGAAAAAGGCGAGCGTTGTATTGCAACTTCATCAGGTATGGCGGCAATATTGACTACGGCACTTGGTTTATTAAAGACAGGCGAACAAATTGTTTCTTCGAGGAGTATTTTCGGTACGACTGTAAGTTTATTCTCAAATATTTTGCCGAAATATGGAATTAATACTACCTTCGTTGATCTGACTGATTGTAATGCCTGGGAAGAAGCGATAACTCCGCAAACAAAGCTGCTTTTTTTGGAGACTCCGTCGAACCCACTTACTGAAATTGCTGATATTAAAAAAATTGCTGATATTGCACATAAAAATGAAATTTTGTTAGTCGTTGATAATTGTTTTTGTACCCCTTCCCTCCAATTACCATTAACTTTAGGCGCTGATATAGTTATTCATTCAGCGACGAAATATTTAGATGGACAAGGACGTTGTGTTGGTGGGGCGATTGTAGGTAGCGAGGCAATATTATCTGACGACGTTTACACTTTTTTACGTACAGGTGGCACAACGATGAGCCCCTTTAATGCATGGGTATTTTTAAAAGGATTGGAAACATTATCAATTCGAATGCGTGCACATTGTGAGAATGCGATGCAAATTGCGGAGTGGTTAGATACTCAGAAATCTGTGGAAAGAGTTTATTTTCCTGGTTTGAACTCACATCCTCAACATGAATTAGCAAAAATTCAACAGTCCGGATTTGGTGGTGTTGTTAGTTTTGAGGTGAAGGGAAAAAAATCAGAAGCATGGAAATTAATTGATTCAATAGATATTTTTTCAATAACAGCGAATCTTGGCGACACAAAAAGTACAATTACGCATCCCGCAACAACAACACATCATAGATTAACTGAAAAACAGCAAATAGAAGCCGGGATTTATCCTAATTTGATTCGTCTCTCCGTGGGTCTTGAGGATGTATCTGATCTTATTTCTGCTCTAGACCAAGCTCTAAGCAGATAATTTAAAAAAAACCAAGACCGAGGAAAATCAAGAAAATACTTAAAAAAAACCGTTCTAACCGCAAAATATATGAAAAATAATCAAACCAACGTGGATTTAAAGACCACTTTTTAGGTACACTACGCGCCCTGAAATTGTTTATAGAATTCTGCGACAAATTATTGCAATGCACAATTTTAGCGAGTTATAAAAATAAATAAAATACGGATTTACTACATTTTCTTCTGCTTAATCGCTTAAGAAAGTAATTATTTAACCAATTTAAGATAAAAACGGAGATTGTTAATCATGCCCGGACGTAATTTTTTGTTTATCCCAGGACCAACAAATGTTCCTCGTCGTATTCAAAACGCCATGTACGTGGAACAAGAAGATATGCGGGCAATGGATCTACCCGAATTTACTAAACCTTTGTATAAAGATCTTAAGAAGATTTTTAAAACAAAAAATGGTCGCGTTTTTATTTTTCCTGCTTCCGGCACGGGCGGATGGGAATCTGCCGTATCGAATACATTAAGTACAGGCGACAAAGTTTTGATGTCAGGTTTTGGGCATTTTTCAAATTTGTGGATTGATCTTTGTCAACGTTGGGGGTTAGACGTACAAGCTTTGGAAGTTGAATGGGGAGAAGGTGTGCCGGTTGAACAGTACGCAGAGATTTTGGCTGCAGATAAGAATCACGAAATTAAGGCTGTATTTGCTACTCAAAATGAAACTGCAACAGGCGTTGCTTCTGATGTTGCCGGTGTTCGTAAAGCACTAGATTCTTGCAATCATCCGGCATTGTTATTTGTGGATGGCGTAAGTTCAGTAGCATCAATTGATTTTCGAATGGATGAGTGGGGTGTTGATCTGTGTGTGTCGGGTTCGCAAAAAGGGTTTATGCTTCCAACTGGTTTAGGAATTGTTTGTGCAAGTGAAAAAGCTTTAGCTTGTAGAGAGAATTCTAATTTACCTAAGACCTTTTTTGATTGGAATGATCAAATTAAAACCAATGATCTGGGTTATTTTCCGTATACACCGCCGATGAATTTACTTCGCGGTTTACGTGAATCTATCAATATGTTGACAGAAGAAGGACTAGAAAATGTTTTTACTCGCCACAATCGCATGGCAAATGCTGTACGTGCTGCGGTTAGTGCCTGGGGGATGACTCCAATCGCTAAAGAAGAAAAATGGTATTCTGATACAGTAACCGCTGTTAAAGTGCCAGAGGGTTTTGATGGTAATGAAGTTGTGCGCCATGCTTACAATTATTACAATTTAGCTTTATCAATTAGTCTTGCAAAAATTGCTGGCCAGGCTTTCCGTATCGGTCATTTGGGCGATATGAATGAGTTAATGATTCTAACGCCAATAACTGGTGCAGAAATGGCAATGAAAGATTTGAAGTATCCAATTGAATTGGGCTCAGGAGTCGCGGCTGCACAAGAATATTTGCGTTCAACAGCCAAACCTAAAATAAAATAATTAATAAAAATGACAGGGTAAAAATCTGTCATTTTTAATTAATAAAATTCTATGCAGAGTGTTTTAGAAGTTTATTTATGGAAAACGGCATAATAAGTTTTTAGCTATCTGCTTAACTTTTAAAATTTAAAGAAAAATCAAAAAAATAGTAGATTTAAATTGTTTTTTAATTTTTGATTTTTTGTTTGAGGATAGATAAATGAGTTTTAAACAATATGAACAAGCACGGGCACGTTTACAAAGAAGCGAACTGGCTGTACCTGGTTCGAGTCCAGAAATGTTTGAAAAAGCAGCGAAGAGCGATGCCGATTTTATTTTTCTTGATTGTGAGGATGCTGTTGTCCCTGACGATAAAGAACAAGCTCGAAAAAATATAATTAAAGGATTAAATACGATCGATTGGAATAACAAAACTGTATCCGTTCGAATTAATGGTTTAGATACACACTATATGTATAGAGACGTTGTCGATATTTTGGAACAAGCGGGCGATAACTTAGATACAATTTTAATTCCTAAGGTAGGCACTGATGCAGATGTTTACGCTGTTGATATGCTTGTTACTCAGATCGAAACGGCGGTAGGATTGAAGAAAAAAATTGGTCTGGAATGTTTAATTGAGACTGCTTTAGGTGGCGCAAACGTTATGGCTATTGCGCAATCAAGCCCGCGATTGGAGGCGCTACATTTTGGGGTTGCAGATTACGCGGCTAGCATGCGTTCTCGGACCACAGTGATTGGTGGTTTAAATCCTGATTATATTTGTGATGGGGCGTTAAATGATCAGTGGCATGCTGCACAAGTGAATATGTTGACCGCATGTCGTGCTTTCGGATTGAGAGCAATTGACGGTCCTTTTGGCGACTTTAGTGATGATGCAGCATTTATAGCAGCAGCAAAACGTGTTGCCGCACTTGGTTATGAAGGTAAATGGGCAATTCATCCAAAACAAATACCATTAGCAAATGAAGTAATGTCTCCACCTGAAGCAGAGGTTACTCGTGCACGCCGTGTGTTAGAGGCTCTTGAAGAAGCGGCTAAGGAGGGAAAGGGTGCAGCACAACTTGATGGCAAAATGATCGACATAGCATCAGAGCGCATGGCTCGGAATGTTATTGCGCAAGCTGATCAAATTGCTGCGAAGTCAGACTAATTAATTCAACTATAGTTATTAATTAAATAAAGGAGTATGTAATTAGTGGATATCCATGAATATCAATCAAAAGAAATACTTTCTGAGTATGGAGTTCCAATAGCGGCCGGTGGATTGGCTTATAGCCCAGAGCAAGCAGCTTATCGTGCAACTGAGATTGGCGGCAATCTTTGGGTAGTTAAAGCACAAATTCATTCAGGTGCGCGTGGCAAAGCTGGCGGTATTAAGGTTTGTAAATCTGAAGACGAGGTGGCAAAAGCCGCTGAAGAGTTACTCGGAAAAAAATTAGTGACTCACCAAACAGGAGCACAAGGCAAAGTCTGTCATCGTTTGTATGTTGAAGCCGGTTGTAATATTGAACGAGAAATCTATATGGCTTTTGTTCTTGATCGTTCAAAAGAAAGTGTCACGGTGGTTGCTTCCGCTGAAGGTGGTATGGAAATTGAGCAGCTAGCTATTGAAAAACCAGATTCAATTATAAAAGTTGCAGTTGAGGCAGCTGTTGGGATGCAACCATTCCAGGCACGTGAAATTGTTTTTGCGTTAGGCCTAGATAAAACACAAGTTAATCAAGCAGTCACAACTATTCTTGGTTGTTATCGTGCAATGCGTGATCTAGATGCAAATATGGTCGAAATAAATCCTTTAGTGGTAACTAAAGAAGGAAATTTACTCGCAGTTGATGCAAAGATGGGTTTCGATGACAACGCACTTTTTCGCCATAGCAATATTTCTGAGTTGCGTGATAAATCACAGGAAGATGTACGCGAGATGAATGCTGCTGATCGTGGATTAAGTTATGTGGGTTTGGACGGAAATATTGGCTGTATAATTAATGGTGCTGGTTTAGCTATGGCAACGATGGATATGATTATGCATGCTGGTGGAGAGCCTGCTAATTTTCTTGATATTGGTGGTGGAGCTTCTCCAGAACGCGTAAGCAAAGCATTTAATCTTGTACTTTCTGATGACAAGGTTAAATGTATTTTAATAAATATCTTTGCCGGCATTAATCGTTGTGATTGGGTGGCTGAAGGTATTATTCAGGCTGTTCAGAAAATTGATCTCAAAATCCCTATTGTTGTTCGATTGTCGGGAACTAATGTGGAGCAGGGTCGTAAAATGCTAGAGGATAGTGGTTTGCCACTCATTATGGCAGAGACACTTAAAGAAGGGGCTGATAAAGCTGTCGCTGCTTGGAAAGAGACTGGTAAATAGGGGGAAGATAATGGCAATTCATTTAAAAGAGACTACAAAAGTTTTAGTGCAAGGATTTACCGGCCAGATTGGTTCCTTTCACTCCGCTGACATGATTAAGTATGGAACTAATATCGTTGGAGGAGTAACGCCAGGTAAAGGCGGGATGAAACATTTGGATAGACCAGTATTTAATACAATGAAAGAGGCTGTTGCTGCTACAGGTGCAGAAGCTAGTATTATTTTTGTTCCACCGCCATTTGCTGCAGACAGTATTATGGAAGCTGCTGATTCAGGTATTAAGTTTTGTGTAGCGATCACTGATGGTATCCCATCTCAAGACATGATCCGTGTTAAACGTTACATGCGGCGTTACAAAGCTGAAGAAAAAATGGTGTTAACTGGTCCTAATTGTGCGGGCACAATTAGCCCAGGAAAAAGTATGATGGGAATCATGCCAGGACACATATATATGCCTGGCAACATAGGTGTTATTGGTCGTTCAGGAACATTAGGTTATGAAGCTGCTTCTCAAATGAAAGAAGCAGGTATTGGCATTTCAACAAGTATTGGTATTGGCGGTGATCCAATAAATGGTAGTTCATTTAAAGACCATTTAGAAATTTTTGAGCAAGATGATGAAACAAAAGCTGTTGTAATTATCGGCGAGATAGGCGGACCACAAGAAGTTGAAGCCGCAATGTGGGCAAAAGAAAATATGTCGAAACCAGTTATAGGTTACATTGCAGGTTTAACAGCACCGAAGGGACGTCGTATGGGTCATGCAGGTGCGATAATTTCTGCGGTCGGGGAAAGCGCTGCTGAAAAAGTAGAAATACTACAAGAGTGCGGTGTAAGTGTTGTTCCCAACCCTTCGTCATTTGCTCCTGTTGTTAAAGATGTTTTAGATAAAGCTAGTTAGTCGGAGATTAATGTGAGCAAACCTAGAGTTATTCTTACCCGCAAGTGGCCTGAAGAGGCAGAAGCAAGAGCAAGAGAGCTTTTTGATGCTGTAATAAATGAAGACGATCACAAAATGAAAGTTGATGAACTTAAACAAGCAATGTGTGATGCTGACGCGTTATGCCCAACTGTTTCAGATTTTCAAATTGATTCTGAAATTTTTAATGTAGAAAATCGTAAATGCAAAATCGTGGCGAATTTCGGTGTTGGATATAATAATATTGATATAGATGTGGCAAAAGAAGTTGGTGTTGTTGTAACTAATACCCCTGATGTTTTGACAGATTGTACTGCTGATATAGCTATGGTACTTCTTTTATCTGTCTCCCGTCGTATCGGTGAAGGAGAACGTCTTGTTCGAAGTAAAAAATGGACGGGTTGGTGCCCAACACATATGTTATCTACCAAGGTTACAGGGAAGAAACTTGGTTTTATCGGTTTTGGTCGAATAGCTCAGGCTGTAGCTCAAAAGGCTCATTTTGGTTTTGGTATGGAGGTAAGTTTTTATGATCCTTATCCGCCATCAGATGAAATTATTAAGAAATTTAGTGCAAAAAAATTTGATACTCTAGAAGATGTTCTTAAAGACTCAGACTACGTTACATTACATTGTCCGGGCGGTGGTGATAACACAAACCTAATGAATAAAGAACGTTTTTCATTGATGAAAAAATCAGCATTTTTAATTAATACGGCCCGAGGCGATGTTGTGGATGAAAATGCATTAGTTCAAGCATTGAAAGACAAGGCTATTGCTGGCGCTGGGTTAGATGTATATGCGAAGGAACCATTTATTACCGAAGAACTATTAAACATGCAGAATGTTGTGGCGATACCGCACTTAGGTAGCGCGACCACTGAAACGCGGGTTGCTATGGGATTGCGTTCGTTAGAGAATGTTGAGGCATTTTTTAATGGAAAAGAACCTGGTGATCGCGTCGCTTAAAATCATAATTATTAAAGGTCATTTATGATATCGGCTGATGCCGGTTTTAATGAGAGTTCCTTAGATACAATTTCAGCGACGTATGCGAAAGAAGTTGTAGGCCTCTTAACCGAACAACTAACTAAAGTAATCGAACATCGTAATAGCGATATCCTTCCTTATTTCAAAGGGGAGTTAACTCTACCTTCAGATGATGCAGTCATGCTTGTCGATACTCTTCAGGCGTGGGGTATATGGTTCCAGTTATTAAATGTTGCTGAAGAAAACACAGCAATGCGACGTCGTCGTTTAGCTGAAAAAGAATATGGATTGACAAAAGTTCCCGGCACATTTGCTAGTGTTTTTAAACAAGCATCCGAATTAAGTATAAGTTCTAATGAAATTCAAAATTTATTAGACAGTGCTAATATTTGTCCAACAATAACCGCACACCCGACAGAAGCAAAAAGAGTCACCGTACTTGAAATTCACCGTCGTATTTACGTGCTACTTTATCGAATTGAGGCATCGCGTTGGACACAGCGTGAAAGAGAAAATCTTATATCATCACTACATGATGAAATTGATCTTCTTTGGTTAACAGGCGAATTAAGATTAGAAAAACCCACTGTTGAACAGGAGATTATCTGGGGATTACATTTTTTTGAACAATCATTATTTAAACGTGTTTCAGAAACTCATGAAAGACTAAAATGGGCTTTAAATCTTAGTTATCCTGATGAGAATTTTAGAATACCTCCATTCTTTAAGTTTGGTTCTTGGATCGGTGGGGATCGTGATGGCAATCCATTTGTTACTAATGACATCACTAAAGATAGTTTACTAAAGAATCGTCAAATAATTTTAGATTACTATATTAAATCTGTAGAGAATCTAATTGAAAAATTAAGTGTTTCTCGAGAAAGCATAAGATTATCAGAAAAATTTGAGAAATATCTTAATGAAATACTCAAGGACATTGATGAACTCGAATCAATTTCTCTAAGAAATCCAGGAGAAGTTTTTCGTCAATTTTTAAGTTGCGTATTAATTAAATTACGAGGCACATTAGAAAATGAAGAAGATAGTCATTATAGCGCGATATGTTATTTTAATGCAGATGATTTTATTTTAGATCTTAAGAAACTATCAGAGGGCTTGTCTGATTCTGATTGCAAGCAATTGTCTAATTTATTAGTGAGTCCATTATTACAGGAAGCTGAGTCTTTTCGATTTTGCACAGTGCGTCTTGATCTACGAGAAAATTCAGATGTAATTAATTATACATTATCTGCTATTTTTTCAGCAATGAGAAATGGAGAAGACCCTCCGTTACCAAATAGCAAAGAATGGGAAAAGTGGTTATTAGAAGAACTTAAGAAACCATTAAGTACACCACCAACTTTTTCAAATCTTGATGAATTATCCTCGTCAACATTAGGTCTTTTTCAGATGGTTGCCCAAATGATGGATGTACTTGATAGCGAAGCATTTGGACATTTTATTTTAAGCATGACGAAATCTGTCAATGATATATTAGGCGTTTATGTTTTAGCGAAAATTTCTGGTATTTTTTCCGGTAAGAACAATAAAGAATTTTGTCGTCTACTTATTGTTCCATTATTTGAAACTATTGAGGACTTAAAAGGAGCTCCAGATATTATGGAGGAGTTATTGTCAGTTCCAATTATTAGGAGAACAGTTGAGAAAAAAACTGGAATTCAAGAGGTTATGATTGGTTATTCTGATTCAAATAAAGATGGTGGTTATTTGACTGCTAATTGGGAGTTAAATAAAGCGCAAGTAAGTTTAACTAAAATTGGCGAAAAAACTGGCATACCAATTTCTTTTTTTCATGGCCGCGGTGGTTCAGTAAGTCGAGGTGGGGCGCCGACTGGTATTGCCATCGCAGCTCAGCCTGCTGGTTCCATACATGGCCAAATGCGTATTACTGAACAAGGTGAGGTAGTTTCATCTAAGTATGCAAACGAAGGTACCGCGCAATATCAAATGGAATTACTTACAGCAAGTGTTTTTCAGCATACCTTAAGATCTTTAAATGAAGAAGAGTTAAAACCAAAACCAGATTTTGATAGTGCAATGGAATTATTATCAAGTTGTGCATTTAAGAAATATCGAGAATTAACTGAATCGAAAGGTTTGGTCGATTATTATAGCGCTGCTAGCCCAGTCGAAGAGCTTGCAAAAATGAATATTGGATCAAGACCTGCAAGAAGAACTGGAGAAAAAACATTGAGAGATCTAAGAGCAATCCCATGGGTATTTGCATGGACACAAAACAGACACCTTGTTCCTGGGTGGTATGGTGTTGGTACTGCAATAAAGGAATTTACGAGCAAGCGTGGAGATGGTGGAGATAAATTAATCAAAAAGATGTTTATTGATTCACGTTTATTTCGTTTGATTATTGATGAGACTGAGAAAACCTTGGCGCTTATTGATTTTGATATTTGCGAAGCATATTCATGTCTTGTCGAAAACAAAACAGAGAGAGAAAAGATCTTTAATATGATTTTCGATGAGTATAATTTAACAAAAGTAGTAATTCTAAATATCACAGGCCAAGAAAAACTATGTCAGCGTTTTAAAAAGTTTAGTCGAAAATTAAACCGACGTTCACCAGTGCTCCATCAAGCAGGCTTAGAGCAAATTAAATTAATTAAAGAGTTTCGTCAGCGTAATGAGGGTGATGATAATCCCGATGATTTAATACCTTTATTATTATCAATAAACTGTATTTCATCAGGATTAGGGTGGACAGGATAAATTATTCTGCACGATGCGAATCAGACCAAAAGATTTTATCGTTATTGATAATAGATTATTTTTCGCCGTGGTGTATGAATATCAAGAAGATAATCATGCATTAACTTTTCTTCGTTACATTAAAGATAATGCAGGCATGCATAAACTGACTACTAAAAAAGCGGAACAAATTATTAGGAAATATTATTCTGAATTTCAATTCAATAGTTCCTATACTGATGTCGGATTACATGGCATTCCAATTAATATGATAAAAGAAATATATTATCCAGAAGAGACAGTTAATAAATTACTAAAAACGAAAACACCTGATGACAAAAAAAAGGATGCTATAGGCGCGATAAAATATTTACAACGCGCAGGATGTGAAATAGGTGACATGGGAATTACTGGGTCGATAATGTTAGATGCACATAATGAGTGTTCAGATATTGATATTATAATTTATGGCCGTGAAGCATTTCTGAAAATACGAAACTACATAAAAGACTCATTAGCTGTAGGCGAGCTTAACCCACTAAATCATGCGATGTGGAAAGATGCCTATGAGCGTCGTGATTGTTCTTTGAGTTTTAATGATTTTTATTCCCATGAAATAAGAAAATTCAATAAGTTCATATCTGGAAATAGTAAGGTTGATATTAGCGCTATTCCAAATAAGGATGAGAAATATAAAGAAAGCGGACCTTATAAAAAAATTGGTAAGGATAAAATTTTATCAATTGTAACGGATGATAGTTATGCCTATGATTTTCCAGCAAGATATTCAATAAAACATGATAGCATTAAAGAAGTCATTTCTTATACTGCAACATATACTGGTCAAGCAAGAAAGGGAGAAAGAATTGAAGCTGTTGGTTTTGTGGAGCAGGATATGGTGGGGGTGTATCGCTTATTAGTTGGCACTAGTCGCGAGGCTAAGAATGAATATATTCGTGTAATTGATTAATTTTTTAATACATACCAGTTTATTATCAAGATAATTTAATTTTATCAAAGTAAATATCCATTTCTTTGATTACTTTTTTTGCCAATAGTATTGTTGAGAGCAAAGTTGGAAAAATCATTAAAGCAAACATAACATCAATAATATTAATAATTGTTGTCTGAGTCCATAATGTACTTAATGGTATTATTACTAAGTAAATAAAAATATATTTATCTCCTATCTTTTTACCAAATAAATAACGCGCACATTTAAGACTATAATAGGAGTAAGTGATCATTGTTGAAATCGCAAATAATGAAAATACCGAGTAGACGATAATGTTACCAATACTAGGGAGCGCCCGATTAAAAGATATAGCAGTCATCACAATACCGCTTTCTGAAGTGTAGATTCCCGATGTTAATATAACCAGAGCTGTACACGTGCAGACAATATGTGTATCAATGAATGGCCCAAGCATTGCTACTAGACCTTCCCGTACTGGCTCTTTAGTTTTCGCAGCACCATGAGCCATTGCTTCGGTGCCAACACCAGCTTCATTCGAAAAGACGGCACGTTTAATCCCAGTGACAAGAATTTCTTTAAATATAAATCCTGTCGCACCTCCACCGATAGCACTCAACCCAAATGCTGAATTTATAATATCTAATAACACTCTTGGAACTTCGTTAAAATTAATAGTTATCACAACCAAACTGCTAATTACATAAATGAGAAACATAAAGGGGACGATTTTAGCTGTAACAGAACCCACTCGTTTTACATCACCCAGTATTACAGTCCCAATAATTAGCAAGCAGATAATGCCAGTATTTATTGGTGAAATAGCAAATTCACTATGTATAAATAATGCAAGCTGATTGACTTGAAACATGGGGATGCATCCAATCAACCCTCCCAGAGCAAAAAATATTGCGAGTGGTTTAAAACGTTTTCCAAGACCACACTCTATAAAATACATTGGGCCGCCTTGCTCTATACCTTCTTCATCCTGTTTTCGATATAGGCAAGACAGTGTGCATGTAAAAAATTTAATTATCATGCCAAATAGACCGGCAATCCACATCCAAAATATTGCACCAGCGCCACCCATATTGATTGCAATTGCCACGCCGGCAATATTCCCCATTCCGATTGTCCCCGAAAGCGCAACAGTCAATGCTTGAAAATGAGACACCTCACCAGGCGAACTTTTATCGTTGTATTTTCCAAGGAGAATGGAAAAGGCATGAAAGAAACCGGTCAATGGCCTTAGTCCGGATATGTAAGCAAAATAGATGCCAGTAATAAGAATAAAACTCACTAGCGGTAATCCCCAGAGTAAGTCAACCGCAAACGACCAGAATTCTTCAAATTGGTCCATAATCAATTTTTTTCAAATAAATTTAAGAGTATCTTCGTTACTAATGGTTATTTTTTTGTTTAGTTAAATTCAACACTATCATAAAATACTCTTATAAACATGAAAGCTTCAATTTTAGAAAATCCAATGCAATGCATCACATTAATAATGATTTTGTTGAATGCGTTCGCAACCCCTTTGATGTTATCTGCCGTTAATGTTGCAATTCCTATTATTGCTAATGATTTAGCAGTAAACGCTGTACTACTATGCTGGATTCCGATGGCTTATCTTATGGCAAGCGCGATGTTCGTATTAATTTTCGGACGTATTGCTGACATGATAGGCAGAAAAAAAATATTTTTAATTGGGACAACTAGCGTCATAGTAACATCGTTGATAGCAGCATCAGTAGATAGCGGGATTGCATTAATAGTGACTCGTTTTCTGCAAGGTGTTAGTGCTGCAATGCTATACGCAACTCAGGTGGCAATTATTTCTTCTATTTTTCCTCCGGCGAAACGTGGTTATGCGATTGGATTGATGGTCTCTGCAATATATTTAGGGTTAACTATAGGGCCTCTTATAGGTGGATATGCAGCTGATTTATATGGTTGGCGTGCTAGCTTCCTAGTGCACTTACCGCTTGCGATAATTGCTTTAACTATAGGGATTCTATATGTAAAGGATGAGTGGCTTTCTGATGAGCGGGGAAGTTTTGATTTATTTGGCGCAATGCTTTATATATTATCAATTTTAGTTCTTTGCTTTGGGGTTTCTTATTTACCGTCAGTTCTAAGCTCCATTTTAATTTTTTTCTCACTTTTTGGGTTTATATTCTTCTTTTTGTTTGAGCGTAAACATAAACATCCAATTTTTGATACCTCATTATTTTTTACCAATCGTGTTTTTACGTTTTCGTGTTTGGCATCTTTAATAATTTATACCGCAACTTTTGCGAATGTTGTCCAAGTAAATCTTTATTTACAGTACTTGAAGGGTTTTTCTGCTACAGCAGCAGGCATGATAGTTATGTGTCAACCGATAACTATGGCAATTTTTTCGCCAATAGCTGGTAGATTATCAGATAAATTCGAACCAAAATATTTGTCAACAATTGGTATGGCAATTACATGTTGTGGTTTAATCATGCTTTCCAATTTAAAAATTGATTCAGAACTTAACTACTTAATTCTTTCTCTTGTTATAACGGGTTTCGGATTTAGTCTATTTTCACCGCCGAATGTAAATGCAATTATGGGATCAGTTGAAAAAAAATTCTATGGGAGCGCAACTGGGGCTATGGCAACAATGCGTATTATTGGTCAGATGAGTAGCATGGTGCTAGTAACATTAATTTTCGCATTAATTATTGGTAATGTTGATATTAATCAAGAAAACTATGGCGCATTAGAAGATGCAATTCGCATCATTTTTACCATTTCAGCAATACTATGTATTCCTGGTTTATATCTTTCAATGGCAAGGGGTAATTTTATCAGAGCGTAAAAAAAGAATGCTATGCATTCTTTTTTGTGGTTGTTTATTTTTGTTAAAAAAGTCCGACGATTTTACCATCACTATCAACATCGATTTTTTCAGCAGCAGGTATCTTAGGTAAACCAGGCATTGTCATCATATTCCCTGCAATAACAACAATGAATCCTGCACCGCTTGCAAGCCGCGCTTCTGTGATTGCAACCGTGTGCCCACTTGGTGCTCCTCGAACAGATGGATCAGCTGAAAAAGACATTTGGGTTTTCGCGATACAAACTGGGTAACTTCCATAGTCTTCATTTAATTTATCTATTTGTGCACGCACATTTTGTGGTGCACTGATCCCACTTGCCCCATAGATTTTTGTTGCAATAGCTTCAATTTTTTCCCATAAAGGAGCATTATCTTCGTAGACATATTTATGCTTCCCTGAGTGACCATCAACAATTTCCACTACAGCTTTTGCTAGATCTTCAGCTCCAGCTCCTCCATCTGCCCAGTGTTTTGAGATTACAACCTTAGCACCCATGGATTCTGCTTTTGACCTAAGTAATTCGACTTCCGCATCCGTATCATTTACAAAATGATTAATACAAATAATACAGGGAAGGCCAAAGTTATTTTGCATATTGTTGAAATGTCTTTCGAGATTAACCATACCTTTTTCAAGTGCTGCTAAGTTCTCACTATTAAGTTGATCTTTATCTACACCACCATGATATTTGAGTGCACGAATAGTAGCGACAAGAACAACGGCGCTTGGCTCAAGCCCAGCTTTTCTACACTTAATGTCAAAAAACTTTTCTGCACCCAAATCAGCACCAAAACCTGCTTCTGTAATAACATAGTCTGCTAATTTTAATCCTGCTTGAGTTGCTGAAACACTGTTACATCCATGCGCTATGTTTGCAAAAGGACCACCATGCACAATCGCCAAGTTGTTTTCTAATGTTTGAACAAAATTTGGTTTGATAGCGTCTTTTAAAAGCGCAGCCATTGCTCCATTTGCATTAAGTTCGCGTGCATGAACTGGTTTTCGATCACCTTTTGTATAACCAACAACAATATTGCCTAAACGTTCTTTTAAATTATCTAGTGATGTCGCAAGACAGAAAATTGCCATTACCTCTGATGCAACTGTTATGTCAAAACCATCTTCTCTTGGGTATCCGTTTGCTACACCGCCAAGTGAATTAACTATTTTTCGTAACGCACGATCATTCATATCAAGCACACGTTTCCATGTCACTAGACGAGGATCAATGTTTAGAGTATTTCCATGATTAATATGATTATCAACCATGGCAGATAGAAGATTATGTGCTGATGTTATTGCATGGAAATCGCCTGTAAAGTGGAGGTTAATATCTTCCATTGGTACAACTTGTGCATATCCGCCTCCTGCTGCACCACCCTTAACTCCGAAGCATGGTCCAAGTGATGGTTCACGCAGGCAGATCATTGTTTTCTTTCCGATACGATTCATCGCATCACCTAAACCTACTGTTGTTGTTGTTTTACCTTCACCAGCAGGTGTTGGGCTAATTGCTGTTGTTAGGATTAATTTCCCATTAGGTTTGTTTTTTATGCTTTCGATGTAATCGAGAGATATTTTAGCCTTGTAGTGGCCATAAGGTTCCAGATGCTCGCTCTCAATCCCGTACTGTTCTTTTGCTAAATCAACAATACGTTTCATTTTTGCTTTTTGAGCAATTTCTATATCAGACATTCTGCCTCTCCTAAAAATATAAGAAAATACAAAAAGTTATCCAAATAATAAAATATTGAATACCCTCTTCACCGATTATTTTTCTAGTTTAAGTGGTGAAAATATGTCTCTATTTTAACGTTTTGCCATCAGATTCACTAATAACTTTCGACCGAATGAAGAAAAAAGTAATGTTTTTTTTGCAGAATCTAAGCCCCTTCTAGGATGGTATAGTTTAGGTAATTCTGATAGTATTGATATCCCTGAATATGAAACTATTTAGGATACTTTTTACCCAAAAAGTCGACTCCTCAGAGTCGAGTAAATTTTTACCCCTTATAATTTCTCAATTAAATGGTGCGAATCCGTGACGCGTTATATATTTATTACTGGTGGCGTTGTTTCTTCACTTGGAAAAGGGATAGCTTCTGCATCCCTTGGCGCAATTCTTGAAGCAAGAGGATTAGAAGTAACCCTTTTAAAACTCGACCCCTATATTAACGTTGATCCAGGGACAATGAGCCC
>CAZJED010000031.1:0-17019 GCA_964544965.1 uncultured Enterobacteriaceae bacterium | reverse complement strand
TACTGGTATCAAGCAGCAGCGTTAATGCATTACCGCCGCACCAGCCGGCACGGTCAACTACATCCTGAATTACAGCTTTAATATCGATACTCTCTTCAGGTTCATCTTCGGTAATTAAATCTGACGCACCGAGCGTCCAGCTCACTGAAGTACCACCGCTTGAACGACTGCTAATATTGCTGACACTATCTTCCAGGGCTTCTGAATCATCAGTTTGCTCGGCGCTTATCTCCCAGGTACTTTCTAATCCAGTCGCTGGTGCGGCAGAAGGAGTTAAGGTTAATGTGGCCTCAGTAAGTGTTGCCCCTTGCGGAATATTTAAATCGGTAAAACGAAGCGCAATCATCTGGTCATCGCCTTCAACAGCAGTGCCCGAACCGGCAATTGTGATACGAAGATCAGGTGCATCTGCCTCACTATCCTCAAACACTTCTAACTCTCTGAAGCCGGCGCTACTTTCGAATCTAAAAAACATATCCTGGCCGGATGCCCAATCAGCACGGTCAACAATCTCCTGAACAATGGTTGCAATATCAGGGCTGGTAATAACCTGTCCCGCGCTAGAGGCGGGAACCCCGTTCCAATTAACCGAGGCACTGGTTGCGCCGCGACTTGTTATATCAGAGTTAATGTTTCCAAAACCTAAACTAGCTGGTGCAGCAATAGCAGCTGCATCACCCACATCCTGGCCAACTATCGTGGTGTTCGTTGCAGTAGTTTGACGTCGCTCAACGGTAAGATCGATAAAGGCCTCACTAATAGTTGACCCTTGAGGGACGGTAATACCTGTAAAACGAAGACCAGCTGCTATACAAGAATGAATATAAGTTGTACCTACTGTCGCGACACAATCAGGGCCACAACCTAAACAACCCGTCAAGTCCTCCACTGAATCATCTGTACTAATAGTTATCGGAAAAGTTTGGGTACCACCGACGACAGACTGCGTGCCACCAAAATCAAAGGCATCCAATACCAGATCTGTTAATGAAACTTCCCCGGATGTTATTACTTCCTCGCCATCATCTAAATCACTATCTAAAAAAGCGGTATTCACAATCTCAGTAACTGTATTTTGACCGCTATCACCCACCACTTCAGCGACATCGCCATCAATATAATTCATCGGAAAAATGACTGGTCCGCCATCTTGACCTATAGCATCATTAAAACGCATCAGGCCAACATTTACTTCAGTCAAAGAATCAAGAACTGATTCCATAGCATCTTTCAGCTCATCAAGTCGTGTTTGACCGGAATCTGTGGTGTTAAAAATCATACTGCCAGAGGTATCGAGAATAAAAAGTACATTTGGACGAAGCACGCTCTCGGTAGCGCTGCCTGTGCTGAAGTAAATTTCGGTATCATCCGCACGACCGATACCAGTTGCAAAAACAAGTGATAAACTCGTTATCAATAAGAAAATTTTATTAGTTGCAGATTTCGACATAAACATCAAAAGCATTGTTGTTTTTATGCTTCAGTATAGCCTAAATTATGATTTAGATACTAAATCTGAATCGAATAATAGCTAACAATTGGGATGGTAATTAAAAAAAATGCTGGTATTTACTGGTGTTTTAGAGATTACATGCTGCTTTTGCGGCTGTATCGACGCTCTCATATACTCCGCATTGTTTCTCTTTATTGATTGGAAAAAGACATACCTCTAATCTGTTTTTAGCCCCAACTAAATTAAGAACTCTTCGTTTTAAATTTTGTGCTGTTTGTTTGACGCTACTCGTACCTTCCGATGGCATATCATCAACTTTACCGGTCTCACTTATGACCGGTTCTTCTGGTAGTTCAGGTAGTTCAAGAGATTCACCTGAAGTTCTTGAGGAACCACGTTTCCTTTTAGCTTTACCATATTCTCCAAGCATATGTGTAACATTTGTTTTTGTTCCGTTTGGGCAAACGACAGTATAGTGACGTTCCGATCCATCAAGACCTTTATCATAAATTTTTATGACATCATCTTTTGCCACAACAGAAAAACTAGTGGTTATAAGCACTAAAAATAAAAAGTTTGTTATATTATTACGCATTAAAATTCCGCGCCTTCATACCAGTAACTACGTTCAGTTAGTAATTCACTTAATTTTCCTAACTGTTTTGCTCCACCTTCAACACCAACAATTCCTATCACACCTTCGTTCGTAAAAACAGGAACCACTCCGGATGGAATACCACTCGATAAATCAAACACCCGGTCATTATTTGTAATCGCACCATCATTATCCCAATCTAATGCCGCGCCTCCCGAGAGGATATCAAAATTATAAGCCTTACCGAGACCAAGTAACGCGCCACATGGATCGCTTGCTGAGGTTTCCTCAGGCGCAAATGTCGTAAAGGTAACTATCCCTGCAGTCGTTATAGCCGGAGATAAAACTTTCTCTGCAACCGTCCCGGCTTGCGTAAAATCATAAAACCACCCAGCTGATGATCTATGTTCAGCAACACTGCTATCTAGTATTGTTGTTGTCACATCAATCATATCAGCATCAGTAAAAGCATTACCATTTGGCTGAGGATAAGCTTCCGTCGAACCGGAAAAATTATCGCCATTATCATCTCTCATTTCATTTGCACCAGTCTGAAAATCACGAAATGCGTAGAACCGATCTTCTACTTGTTTATTGAGTGGATGAGCGCGATAACCCGTTCCCATTAATACGTAATCGTAATTTTCTTCATTAGCAAAGACATTGTCGCGAACCTGAACCACGGAAGGGGGTTCAAAAAAACGTCGGTGTTTTACAGGAAGACCATCAGCAGAAATCTCGGCAAGCTTCCCAACTACAGTATTACCTGCTGCAGATGAGTATGTTCCGCCGATTTCAATTGCTGCTAAATCAACCCGCCATACTTGACCGCCGGTATCGCCAACATAAATACGGTCTACCGCGCCATCAATATCAGTATCAAGTGCGGTAACTGATGAGGGAATAGAATAATCCATGCCGGGTACAACAATATCTGCTCCGCCCGGAGAACCACTTATTGCCAGAAGAAGATCGCCGTTTGCTGGGTCAACAATATATATTGCGTTACCCAAAAATGGGACTCCGGCATGATCACTTACTGAATAGGTTTCTGGATTATCAAGCGCTGCATCATAGCCGCCGCCAAATATAAGTACTTCTCTATTCTCAATTCCCGTACCCGTATCAATTTCAACTGTCGCGAGCACTGGTTTTGACCATGATTGGCCTAGACGCGGAAAATCTCCGCTGCCTCCGCGAATACGCCATAAAAATCTTGGGGCAAAAGTTTCGTTTGATACAGGAATATCATGAGTTAGATCTAACGCATATATACCGCTACCGCCTCGTCTTGAAGCAATAAATGCTCTGACCTTATCGCCATCTCCGACATCGATACTGCCGTTATCTTCAATATCAATAACCTGAACAGTCGGAGTTACATCCAGTCCGTAAGTATGTTCGCCTTCTGCATTAGTAAATAAATCTTGTTGCGTACTCCAAAAATCACTTGGGATGAAACGCCATTCTTCAGCACCTGAATCGCCATTAACCATATGTACAGCACCATCGTTACTTCCATAGATTAATTTATCGAAAAACTTATCGAACTCCCCATCACCGTTAGTATCAAAACCACGATACGTAATAACGACAGGTGAGCTATGTAGTACATCATTGACCGACCAGCGTTGAGTACCACTGATATCTGTCTCGGGGTCTGTGGTGTTCTTTTTACCTAACAAGAAAAGCATCCGTTTTTCACAGTCACTACCGCCACTGGTACTCGGAGTCGGGCATACCGCTGACCTCATTGCTGTAAAGTCGGTGTTATGCCAATTATCAAACTTTAACTCAAATCCGGCGCCACTAAGAAGTTGTCCGTTAGATGCTAATGCGGAATTATTTCTATCGGTGTAAATTGTTTGGTTTTGAAAATTTGTTATCTCGTGACCTGTACCGCCTTGTGTCGTGGCCTGACCGTCAACTACAGATGACCAAATACTTTGCGCGCTATCTTTAAATTTATCAGTTGATGAATCTACTGCTTCTAAATCATTTGCATCAATGATGCTACCCAGTGAACAACCACCCGATTCAACACAAATATTATATTTTTTAACATTTCCATGCCATGCCCTTGCAAGATCAGGAGTAAAAAGTCCGAAGTAAACTTCATCGCGGCTTAATAATCGGTTAAACGCATTTGTTGCGAGCGCCGGAGAAACAAATGAGGTTGGATCATTTTTAACCTGAGATAAAATATTTTCAAAGACATCAACAAGTTCGGATGCATTCTTGGCTTTATGAAATTCACCGCCGCCAACATTCGCAATATCTTTCATATATTGATCTACAAAAGAATCTACGCCATCGGCAAAAGCAATCGTATGTGTTTTTACAATCTGTCTATTATTGATAGTAGAAGACTGGTCGTTTCGATGTAAAAATTCAGCAAGTTCGACTGCACATTGTTCTTCGGGAAAGTAAAACATGTTGATTTCGCCTTCACTGGCTCGAAAAATATCATCATTTCTTGTACGACAATTAGCAACACCCGGCAAACTCTTTACATAATTTCTATTAGCGTTGTTGTTATCAGTTGCGAATCCATCGGTTAGAAATACCTGATGATTAGTAGCGCAAGTTAAATCTGTATTAAAAGGTGAAATATAGCGGGGGTTACCTCTGATTTCTCGTGACTTACAATTATTGCTATCTGGATTAGTCAACATATCACATCCGGACAATTTTTTGACACCAAATGCATCTGAGTTTGAATTAATTTGAGCGCCGTTACAACTACCAGCTGCACTACAATAAGTGCCGGGGTGACTGAGACGGTTTGTTGCTATATTATTTCGCTTTTTACCATGAAAAACTTTTTCGCCGCGCCAATACTTTGCCGCCTCCACTAAAGTTGGCACAATTGGAGTGAAACCATCAGCTGGCAATCCATTAATTACCTCAATTAAACGATCGCGATTAGTTTTAAAAGGGGTCTCTATCGTCGATTGATAGGTTACTTTTAGACGTGGCGATTTCGAAACATCTCCATCAGCTGTTTCAGCGACCCGAGGGTTAACGTTACTGTAGTACCCGCCTGCGCCCTCAATAACAAAACCCATTGTGTTCCCAGATGCCCAGCCACCGCGATTAACAATTTCCTGAACTATCGGTGTAACATCATCGGTTGGAAAAGCAGTTGCTGGTTCAGACCAATCATCAGGAACCCATGAAATTACTGAGGAAGTTGTTGGACGGTCGGTAATGTCATTGGTTGTATTTGAAAATGCCGCGACATTATCCTCGGCAATTCCCCTAATAATAAAACTGCTATCACCTTCTGATATACCTTTTGAAGTAAAAACTATTCTTGCATCCAGAATATTTACGCCTTTTGGTATATCGAGGTTTCGAAAACGTAAACCGACTGTCTGCGCAAGACCGCTTTCAGTGTCAAAACCAAGGTCGAGGTCGTTATCAATAGTGTCAACATTGACCTCGAACTGCTCAGCATCATCGCCACTTAATCCTGTTTGTGCTATTTCTCTTGCTTTCACGCAACCGGTTGCGCCGGCACCGAATTTATAGGTAAGTCTCGGTGCTTTTGTTGAGTCGCTATCCCTGCTATGTAAAAAACGTGTCTGATTTGCAGTAGCGCTAGTAGTATCAAGAATAATTGTCAATGCGTTACCACCGCACCATCCGGAGCGATTAATAACCTGCTGAACGACACTTTTAATATCAATACTTTTTTCAGGACTATCAGCAGTTTTAAGATCCTCTGTTCCAATGGTCCAGTTGACTTTCGTGCCAGTAGCGCGGCTACTAATATTTGATGAGGTTGCAATCAGTGGTGACGAATCATCAACCTGCTCAGCACCAACCGACCAATTACTTGCCAGCGGTGTTACTGGCGAATTTTTTGGGGTTAGTACTAATTTAACTTCTGTAAGTGATGCGCCTTTAGGAATCCGCACATCAGTAAAGCGAAGGGCAATCATTTGATCCTGACCTTGCACAGCGGTCCCGCTACTTGCTGTTGCAACACGTAATCGTGCTCCGTTGCCGGGGCTTACTTCTCTATTAAAAAAAATTCGTCTTCCATTACCGGATCCACCCCGTGTAAGAGAAGATAGTCCTGAAATCACGTTTGATGAGGTAGTGTCTAAAGGAGCGCCGCCGTCTTGAAATCTAAAAAACATACTCTGACCGGATGCCCAACCGGGACGATTGACAATCTCCTGAACAATATGACCGATATCGGGTGTAGTAACTGTATTATTCCTGCTAACTGGTTGAACATTCCAATCTTGAAATGCTGTTGTTTGTTGACGAGACGAAATATCATTGTCAAAAAACAGACCATCAGGCATCGATGCAGCATCATCAACATCCTGGCCGACTATAGTGGTACGGATTGTCTTGTTCTCGTTTGTAGAAGCAACAAAATCAATAAAAGCCTGATCTATACCTACGCCCTGCGCCAGAGTAACTGATGGAAAACGTAGGGCAGCTAGTACACACCTATGAATAAAAATGCCGTGCCTACTGGAGTTAAAGGCAACTCCAGTGTAATGAATCGGATGTCGATTTTTATTGGCATTGTTGAGAAAAAATTTAGCGCATTCACCTGGGCTCGTTTCCTCCATCGCATCATTAACACTGTTCAAAAGATCAAAAGTCTGAGTAGACCCGACGAAAGATTGGGTTCCGCCAAAATCAAAGGCATCTAATATTGGGTCGGTAAGCGAAACATCGCCGACAGGAGGCGCACCGGTTTCGCTGGAAGCAGTTACAATCTCTTCTCCATCATCTAAATCATTTTTAATAAAGGCTGTGTTAATAATCTCACTAACGGTGCTATCGCCAATATCGCCAACAAGTTCAGAAGATTTTCCATCGATGTCCGACATTGGAAAAATAATTGACCCGCCAAACTCAAATTTATACCTTGCTAAGGCGACATTCACATCCTCCGTGTCTAATAAGAGATTTTCCATGGCCTCTTTCAATGCATCCATGCGAGTCAGGCCAGAACCAGGTATAGGGGATGTCATACTGCCTGAGGTATCGAGAATAAAAAGAACATTCGAACGAATTACCTCAACATCAGCCGCGCTGGTTGAATTGAAATAGATTTCGGTATCATCGGCCCGGCCTAAATTTGTACCAAGAACCAATAAACTGCTTACACAAAACAGTGCTATTTTTTTAAGTGCTCTCAAGTTAATCGCTATCCTTGAAGTTAATTTTTATTATTGAAAAAGGGGTGTAATTATACATTAAAGGACTGGTAGATATAATTGATTAAATAATTAATATTTATTAATTAAATCAATAACTTAAATTATTATGCTAATCTGGTGCCGATGGCCGGAGTCGAACCGGCACGCCCTAAGGCACTACCCCCTCAAGATAGCGTGTCTACCAATTCCACCACATCGGCAATTTGGGTGTCAGCAATGCATGTAAGAAAATTGTGCTATCGCATTATTCGACAGGCAAATCCGGGATATTGTGGTCATGACCTTCATGTCCATCGCTATCTTCTATGTTTGGAACAACTTCTTCTGTTACCGCTTGTTGCTCTTGGACAGCGGCGGGTGTATCTAACAAACTCGCAGGTACATCTTTAATTCTCTGGCTTGCGAGATAGGCAAGCAACAAACTATTAGCTAAAAATATTACTGCTAAAAAAGCTGTCAATTTAGTTAAAAAACTTGTCGAACCCCGGCTTCCGAAAACAGTAGCAGATGAACCGCTGCCAAATGCAGCGCCGGCATCTGCACCCTTGCCATGCTGAATCAGTACAAAGCCGATCAAAGCAATAGCAACAATGACTTGTAGAACAAATAGTAATGTAAAAATTGATTCCATTTCTTTTATTTCCTCACCGCATGACAAATACTTAAAAAATCTTCTGCAACAAGCGATGCGCCGCCAATTAACCCGCCATCAATATCCGTCATAGCAAATAGTTGGCTCGCATTGTCTGCTTTAACACTACCCCCATAAAGTATCCTAATACTATCAGCTATCGTTTTATTATGCTTTGCTAAACGCAACCTGATAAATTGATGCACCTGTTGAGCCTGATCCGGTGTTGCCGTTTGACCGGTCCCTATTGCCCAGACTGGTTCGTATGCAATCACGGCATTGCCGAACGCATCAATACTAACCTTATCAATTACAGCATCGAGTTGACGAGCAATCACGGTCTCTGTGTTATTTGATTCTCGTTCCTCAAGTAATTCGCCCACGCATAAAATTGGTATCATTTCTTTTGACTGTGTAGCGTAGAATTTCTCGGCAACGCGTGCATCCGTTTCATGATAGTGCATTCTTCGTTCTGAGTGGCCAACAATCACATACTCACAACCATAATCAACAAGCATAGATGCAGAAACTTCTCCGGTATAAGCGCCCTCCTCCTGATGTGATACATTCTGTGCGCCCAGTTTGATACCAGCACTATTTAATTTTTCCGACAACTCAGGTAAAAAAACAAACGGCGGGCAAACTGCCACCTCTGCCGGTGTTTTATTTGAAATACCCTCGGTCAAAGCACCGCAAAGAACGCGAACACTTTCAAGTGAGCCATTCATCTTCCAATTTGCTGCAACCAATATTTGTCGGTTAGTCATAATTTACATGCAATATTATCAAAGGCGGCAAAGGTTACAGAGAGGAAAGAGTGAAATCAATATAATCATTAATTTTAACCTTAAAATCATAATGGTGATTCAACCTTGCAGTGAAGACAACTCTTTTCTTGGGTACATTTTTCTTTTGCATGTCTGACTATCAAAGCGTGATATTCCTTAAAAAGACTGACATCCGGTTTTAGTGATGTCTCAAAAAACTGACGAAGTGTCTCGTAGGGCTCATCCTCAGAAATTAAATTAAATACTCTAAGTAAACGACGCGTGTAGCTATCGATAACAAAAACTGGTCTCTCGAAGGCGTAGAGTAAAATATCATCGGCTGTCTCAGGTCCGATACCATTAACTTCAAGTAATTGATTTCGTAATGTTTGGTCGTCTAATTCTTTTAGTCCATTAAATCGGCCTTCCGCCTCAAACCAATGAACAAAATGCTTAAGCCGCTTTGACTTGATATTGAAATATCCCGAAGGCCTGATCAATTTTGCTAAGTTCTCTTCTGGTAATTCAATTAATGTGTGAACATTTAACGCATCCGCTTCCTTGAGATTATTAATGGCTTTTTCAACATTAGACCAGGAGGTGTTTTGAGTAAGTATAGCGCCTACCATTACTTCAAATGGTGAATCTGCAGGCCACCAATGCTGCGGACCATAACACTCATAAAGCCGTTGATAGATTTCGAGTAAAGTCGACCGATGACCCATTTAAGATAAAACACTATCTTCGAGTAATTTAATTTCCTTATCATCAAGACGCCAAAATTGACCCGACTTCTTTTTTCTCGGCAGAATGTAAGAGCCAAAACGTGTCCTGATTAAACGTGTCACCTGAACGCCTTGAGATTCCCATAAACGACGCACCTCCTTGTTTCGTCCTTCCATCACCACAACATGATACCAATGATTCGCACCCGTCCCGCCTGAATCAACAATATCGGTAAATCTAGCGAGACCATCTTCTAATTTAACGCCATCTAATAAGGTGCTGATATTTTCTTTTGTGATTTGCCCTAAAACACGTACAGCGTATTCGCGTTCAATCTGACTTGATGGGTGCATCAGTTTATTTGCTAATTCGCCATCAGTAGTAAATAACAATAACCCTGTCGTATTTAAATCAAGTCGGCCAATGTTTATCCAACGACTATTTCTAAGGTGAGGTAAATTTCTAAAAACAGTATCGCGTCCCTTCTCGTCCCGACGTGTACATACTTCTCCTGCCTGTTTGTAATAAGCAAGAACCTCCGGTTTTTTTTTATTTTGTAAATGTAACCGAATCGAGCGTGAATTTATGGTGACACGATCTTTCGCTTCAATACTTTGCCCAATCGTTGCCAACTTTCCATTAACGCTAATCTTGCCATTACGTATTAACGTTTCAATCTCACGTCTTGAACCATAACCGGCATTAGCAAGAACCTTATGAATACGATCGGCCATAATAAAAATACTTACGTGTATTTAGCTTGAGAAAGGGATTACTTTTGCGCTTTCAGCCACATCATCATCAATATCTTCAGCTGTCATCATGTCCTCTGAATCAATTACCGATGCGGTTTCATTATCATCTGTTTGATTATTATCTTTGCCCAACTCTTTTTCTAGTGCATCAAATAGATCGGGATTGATTGAATCAAAATCTTTAATATCCTCAAGCGGTGGTAAATCTGATAATTTTTTAAGATTAAAATAATCAAGGAATGATTTCGTTGTAGCTAACAACTCAGGTCTGCCAGGTACATCACGGTGACCAACCACTTTAATCCATTCACGTTCTAATAATGTTTTCGTTATTGTTCCGCTGACACTTACACCGCGTATATCTTCTATTTCACTGCGGGTAATGGGCTGACGATATGCAATAATTGAAAGTGTTTCCAATAATGCTCTCGAATAACGGGGCGGTCGTTCATCAAACAAATGGTTTACCCAGTCAGCATATTCATCATCTGCCTGAAATCGGAAACCGCTAGCCACCTCAACTAAATTCACACCGCGACCTTCAAAGTCTTTTTGCAAATCAATAATTGCTTTTTTAATACTATCGCGATTTGGTTGTATTGTTTTATTTTCTTCAAATAAATTCATCAGACGTTTAACGTTTAACGGTTGTGTTGAAACCATTAAAGCCGCTTCAATAATATTTTTAATTTTTTTCTGACTCACGATGCTGCCTTAACATAAATTGGTCCGTTAGGTTCATTCTGCACTAACTGAATAAGTGAATCCTTCATAAGTTGAAGTATTGCTAACAATGAAACAATTGCGCCCGCGCGCCCCTCTTCTACAGTAAATAAATCTTTAAAATCGATAAACGTCTCAGTATTAATTTTTTCCAAGACAATGCCCATGCGTTCGCGTACAGATAATGCCTCCCGTTGTATCATGTGATGAGAGAACATCTCGGCGCGTGCTATAACTTCTGAAAAAACCTTAAGTATCGTATCCATTGCCACATCAGGTGGTTTATGATTTGTTTTGCGCCCCGGAAATTCTGTAACAGTCGAAAATATATCTCTTTCATAGCGCGGTAATTTATCCAGTTTCTCCGCTGCATCTTTATATCGTTCATACTCCTGCAAACGCCGGATTAATTCTGCTCTTGGGTCTTCTTCATCCTCTTCCTCTGTATGCCTGGGTAATAACATTCTTGATTTAATCTCAGCCAACATTGCCGCCATTAATAAATACTCACCAGCGAGTTCGAGCTCAAGAATTTCCATCAACTCAATGTACGACATATACTGTTCAGTAATTCTTGCTATCGGGATATTGAGAATATCAATGTTCTGTTTCTTAATTAAGTAAAGTAACAAATCCAGCGGACCCTCAAATGCCTCAAGGAAGACCTCTAGTGCATCTGGTGGTATGTATAAATCTTTCGGTAGGTCTGTTAATGGCGCACCCTGAATCAGTGCAAATGGCATCTCGCGTTGTTGTGTTTTTGTTGTTTCAGTTTCTTCGGTCATTATTAAAATCTTTCCTAAGAATAACTCAACCCCATGGCCTCACGAACCTCATCTAAAGTCTCTTTTGCAATATCCCTTGCTGCATCACATCCCTCTGCAATAATACCGCGAACTGTCTCCGGATCGTTTAGATATTCATTAGCACGCTCGCGTATTGGTTCCTGCTCTTTCAATACGGTATCTATAAGCGGCTTCTTGCACTCAAGACAACCGATCTTAGCATTTGTGCAACCTTCAACCACCCATTTTTTAAGTGACTCATCAGAATAAACCTGATGAAGATTCCAAACCGGACATTTTTCTGGGTTTCCCGAATCGGTTAATCTGATTCTCGCCGGGTCGGTTGGCATTGTTTTAATCTTATCCTCTACAACACTGGGGTTTTCTCTTAATGAAATAGTATTGCCATAGGATTTTGACATTTTCTGACCATCTAAACCCATCATCTTTGAGGCTGGTGTTAATAAAGCTTGTGGTTCTGGAAAAATTGCTTTGCCCGAACCATCAAGATAACCAGATAAGCGTTCGCTGTCACCAATACTAATATTTTGTTGTGAGGCGAGTAATTCTCGTGCCTTTTCTAGTGAGGAAGCATCGCCCTGTTCTTGATACTTACGACGTAATTCATCATAAAGTCGGGCTGTTTTTTTTCCCATTTTTTTTAATGCAGTTTCTATGTTCTTCTCAAAATCTCTCTCGCGCCCGTAAATATGATTAAACCGCCTTACTACTTCTCGAGCTAATTCAACATGCGAAACCTGGTCTTCGCCTACCGGGACAAAACCAGCCTTATAAATAATAATATCGGCGGTTTGTAGTAACGGATAACCTAAAAATCCATAAGTTGTGAGATCTTTATCTGATAGTTTCTCTTGCTGGTCCTTATAACTTGGCACTCTTTCTAACCAACTAACTGGTGTACACATTGATAATAGTAAATGTAACTCTGCGTGTTCGGGTACGCGCGATTGAATAAATAATTTAGCCGAACCCGGATTAACACCAACAGCAAGCCAGTCAATAACCATGTCCCAAACACTTTTCTCAATAATGGATGGGTCTTCGTACTCTGTTGTTAACGCATGCCAATCTGCAACAAAGAAAAAGCATTCGTATTCCTGCTGAAGTTCAAGCCAATTTTTGAGTACGCCGTGATAATGACCTAAATGAAGTTGGCCCGTCGGGCGCATACCCGACAACACCCGCTGTTTACCGCCTATAGACAATCAACAACCTCCTGTGGTCGCTATTTTTAGTATGGAGAGCAATTATCGACCTCATTATACTCTGACTCTTCTGCCGTAAAAGAATTTTCTTCTCAAGAAATCACCGAAAACTACCGAAATAATAAGGATTATAAATGTCTCTGGTTATGTGGTAGTACACTTTGAAATGTCGATTAAGATAAATTTAGGCTATGATATCGAATACATCTAATTATTTAAGTATAAATTCATGAAATTCCTATTTGATTTTTTTCCATTGGTTGCGTTTTTAATCGCCTTTTACTACCCAGAAGACAGGGAGCAAGGCATCTATCTGGCTATACAAGTTTTGATTATTGCATCCGCAATACAAATTTTCGTTTATTGGTTAAAAACCCGTAAATTTGAAAAAATGCATGTAATAACCTTACTTTTAACAATTATATTGGGTGGAGCAACACTGCTATTAAAAGATATACGTTTTATTAAATGGAAACCGACTGCGGTTAATTGGGTGTTTGCACTTGTTTTTCTTGGAAGTCAATTTATTGGTAAAAAACCAATCATTCGAAGAATGATGGACCACGCAATTTCTGTTCCGGATAAAATATGGACTAAATTAAATTTAGGTTGGGTTGTATTTTTTATTTTCTCTGGAATTGCCAATCTTTATGTAGCCTATAATTTTAGTACTGAATTTTGGGTAAATTTTAAGGTCTATGGTCTTTTAGGTTTAACACTTATATTTGCCATTGCACAAGCAATGTATATGTCACGATATATTGAAGATATTAAAGAGGAAAAAGAATAATTATGTTCTATGCAGTAATAAGTCAGGATGTTGAAGATAGTCTTGAAAAAAGATTAAGTGTCAGGGCTGAGCATATCGCAAGACTCAAGACCTTAGAGGATGAGGGACGATTATTAATTGCAGGACCTCATCCCAACATTGATGGTGAAGACCCTGGTTCTGCCGGTTTTAGTGGTAGTCTTATCGTGGCTGAATTTAATTCATTAGAGGAAGCGCAGTCATGGGCAGATGCGGATCCGTATATCGCTGCAGGAGTTTATGAGAAAGTAGTCGTTAAACCATTTAAGCGGGTCTTCCCTAGTGTCTGAAACAAACCGCGTTGAATTGATTCGCGAATGCCTGGAAGAAACTCTGAATCCAGCTCAACTTGAAATCATTGATGATTCACATTTACATGCCGGTCACTCAGGACATGGTGGTGCCGGACATTTTCAGGTCCATATTGTTTCAGAAAAATTCAATGGACTTGCAACTCTGGCGAGACATCGCTTGGTTTATTCTGCACTAGAAAATATGATGCAGACAGAAATACATGCACTGAGCATCAAAGCGCAATCGTTAGATGAAACTGCATAAGGTTAATTAGATGTCAGATACACTTAAATTAACAACAGAGCTTATAAATAGGAAAACGCTGACACCAGATGATAATGGTTGTCAAAAGTTAATCGCGGAACGACTTAATAAAAATGGTTTTAGTGCCGAGTATCTGCGTTTTGATGATGTTGATAATCTCTGGGTAACACATGGCAATTCAGAACCACTATTTGTTTTTGCAGGCCATACTGATACGGTACCTGTCGGCCCCATCGAGAAATGGAATACAGACCCATTTAAAGCAGAAATTAAAGAGGGATATCTCTATGGTCGTGGTGCTGCGGATATGAAAAGCGGCATCGCAGCAATGGTGACAGCTGCAGAACGATATGTGCAAAAAAATCCAAACCATAACGGGACAATTGCGTTTTTAATTACAAGTGACGAGGAAGGTCCATCCATTAATGGAACACGCAGGGTAATTGATTACCTGAATGAGAAAAAAATAAAAATCAATTGGTGCGTTCTGGGAGAACCATCAAGTGATAAACAACTCGCTGATGTCATTCGTATTGGTCGCCGGGGTTCTTTAAATGGGATATTAAAAATAAATGGAATTCAGGGGCATGTTGCCTACCCTGAGAAGGCAAAAAATCCTATTCATGAGGCAGCTGAATTTCTAAATAAATTAACATCGATTGAGTGGGACCAGGGAAACGATTCTTTTCCGCCAACGTCGTTTCAGATTTCAAATATTAACGCGGGTACTGGCGCTGATAACGTTATCCCTGATGCACTGAATGTATTATTCAATTTTCGGTTTTCAACTGAAATATCTCAGGATGAAATAGAAAACAAAGTCGAAGAATTACTAAAAAAATTTAGTCTTGATTACACCCTCGAGTGGAAATTATCGGGTGCCCCTTTCTTAACAGATTCCGGCTCACTAATAAATAACGCAACAGCTGCAATAAAAGAAATTATCGGTATTGATACAATACACTCAACCGGGGGTGGCACTTCAGATGGACGTTTTATCGCACCAACCGGTGCGCAAACAATTGAACTCGGGGTTGTTAATGAAACAATACATAAAATCAATGAATGCGTGAAAGTTGAGGACCTTGATACCTTATCGAATATTTACGAAAAGGTACTCGAGAAGCTTTTATCTAATTAATTATTAAACGCTGCTAACAACCTCAACTAAAGCTGCTGTTAATAAGCTCAGATCATCATCATTAATAATATAGGGTGGCATTAGATAGACTAATTTTCCAAAAGGTCTAATCCAAACACCTCTTTTAACAAATTCCGGAATTACTTTTTGCATATCTACTTCATTTTTTAGTTCAACAACGCCGATTGCGCCAAGCACACGAACATCAGCAACATGATTCATTTCTTTGCAGGACATTAATCCATTTTCTAAACCCTTTTCAATTCGTAAAATAGTTTCCTGCCAGGCAGATTGAAGTAATAAATTAGTGCTGGCTAAAGCGGCGCTACAAGCCAATGGATTTGCCATGAATGTGGGGCCATGCATGAAAACTCCGGGCTCGCTACCATCAATCACCTCGTGAATATCATTTGTAGTAAGCGTTGCCGCTAACGATAAATAACCTCCGGTTAGTGCTTTACCAATACACATAATATCGGGAGTAACTTTTGCATGCTCGCAAGCAAATAGTTTTCCTGTCCTGCCAAAACCGGTTGCGATTTCATCAAAAATTAAAAGGATATCGAACTCTTTACATAGTCGATAAACCTCCTTTAAATAATCAGCAGAATAAAACCACATACCGCCCGCACCTTGTACAATCGGTTCCATAATTAGCGCTGCGATACGCTGGGAATTTTTTTCTAGAGTTAGTTTAAGTTCTGCAATATCTGTTGAGCTACATGATTCACCGAATCGACATTTGGGTTGTTCAATAAAAAATTGTTTAGTAAGAGATTTAGAAAATAAACTATGCATACCAGTAACTGGATCGCAAACAGACATCGCACCAAATGTATCGCCATGATAGCCGGACCGTAACGAAACAAAGTTTTGACGTTCAGGTTTGCCTTTTGCATGCCAGTATTGAATTGCCATTTTCATTCCAACCTCAACAGCAACCGAACCCGAATCTGAATAAAACACGGCATCAAACTTATCTGGAACAATAGTAAGTAATTTTTCTGTCAGTTTTATTGCAGGCGTATGAGTAAGCCCGCCGAACATAACATGAGCTGTTTGTTTTAGTTGAAGCTCTAGTACCTTGTTTATCTCAGGATGATTATAGCCGTGTATCGCACACCACCAGGATGACATGCCGTCGACCAACTGTTTTCCGTTGGATAACTTTAAACGTACGCCTTCAGCTGATGCAACGTGATAAACCGGCAAATTTGAAAACATTGCACTATAGGGATGCCAGATTGAGTTCTGGTCGATACTTAACAAATCTTCAAGATGAGGGGCGTCGTACATGTTTAATCCGTTGGCGATTGATTGCGGCGTTCAATGATATTTTGAAAAAATGATGGTGCCATCATGGATAGTCGGCTGACCCAGTAGTTTATCGGTGAACCCATAACCAGGTTTTGCCGAGGCCTTAGCAGATTTCCGACAACCAGGTCGGCAATCTTCGAGGGATGCATGAGTTTGCCACCTTTTTTATATGTCTCATAATTACGACCATCGACGAAAGGTGTATCAACCCCAGCAAAAATCACATTAGTAATAAAGACGTTCTTGCGCTGAAGTTCGTAGTTCAGGCTGGTGCAGTATGCGAGGAACCCCGCTTTGGAAGCAACATAGGCCGATTGGTAGGGAGCCCAATAATAAGCCCCA
>CAZJED010000030.1:6283-18115 GCA_964544965.1 uncultured Enterobacteriaceae bacterium | reverse complement strand
CAATTAAATTAATACAAAATGACCAAAATTAGATCAAAAAACGTGATTCCAACGTCAGAAGACATCTACACAATTACACGATTAAATCGTGAGGTCGGACAATTGCTTAAAGAAGCATTTTCGACAATCTGGATAGAAGGCGAGATTTCAAATCTAGCAAAACCGGCTTCAGGCCATTTTTACTTCACCCTAAAAGACGATAATACCCAAGTAAGATGCGCCTTTTTTAAAAATAAGCAGACCAATTTGAGCTTTGACTTAGATAATGGAATGAGGGTGCTGGCAAAAGCAACCGTTAGTCTCTACGAGGGGCGCGGCGATTATCAGCTTATTATCGAACAAATTGAGCCAGGTGGTGCCGGTGCACTTCAAATCGCATTTGATGCGCTGAAACATAAACTCGCCACAGAAGGATTATTTGATGAAAAACATAAAAAAACACTCCCAAAATATCCAAAAACGATTGGTATTATCACTTCTGCAACAGGCGCTGCCATTCGTGACATTTTAAGCATTTTGAAACGACGTTATCCGTTCGGTGATCTCATTATTTATCCAATCCCAGTGCAGGGAGAAAATGCTGCAATATCAATAGCAAAAAAAATAAAAATTGCTGAAAAAAGAAATGAATGTGATGTATTTATCCTAACTCGTGGAGGAGGTTCATTAGAGGACTTGTGGGCTTTTAATGAAGAGATTGTTGCGCAGACAATATTCAACATTGAAACACCAATCATCAGTGGCATTGGTCACGAAATTGATTTCACGATTGCAGATTTTGTTGTCGATTTGAGAGCTGCAACACCATCGGCAGCGGCGGAATTAGTAAGTCCGGATATAAATAAAGTAATACAAGAATTAAAAAATCGTGAAAAACAACTGGTACGTTACCAAAAACAAATTATTAAAAACTTTAAAAATTATGTTGAGATTTTTTTCAGAAAATTACCGCAACCTAATCAAAAACTATTTGAATTAATTCAACAAACAGATGAATATTATATGTATCTAAAACATAATATTGAAAGAGAGATAACATCTAAAAGAATAATTATAACTGAATCAAAAAATAATCTAGAAAAATTAAATCCTATGCAAATTATAAATCAACAAATTGATTATATAAAAAATATACGCCTTAGGTTTAAAGGGGAAATTATTTTATTTTTAGAAAAAACAAAAAATAGAATATCGAGAATAGATGATATATTAAACTCAATTAGTCCTATTTCAACATTAGATAGAGGTTATGCAATTGTCAGCGATTCCAAAACTAATAGAATTATCAAAGATGCTAGTCGTTTAAAGGTAGGTAAAAAGATACATGTTAAACTTGCAAAATCAGAAATTGACTCAACCGTAGACAAAATCTATGAAAAATAAATTGGTCTCATATTTAATCTTAGTATATTTAGCGATTACATTTAGCTTTAGCTACGCTAATGAATTACCAATTGAATCAAATGTACCTGGTGGAATTGTAATAGTCCCTATCAAATCAAAAGATAGGCCAAAAGTATTTTTTTACGATAAAAAAGTTATGGTAGTTGGAGAAACTGAAGACTGGAAAGCTGTCATTGGTATTCCACTAAAAATAACATTAGGTGAACACAAATTAAAAGTCATAAGTAATGGAACTGAAGCTAATCATCTCTTCGAAGTAGTAAATAAAGATTATGAGTCACAATATCTCACCATTAAGAATAAACGTCAGGTTAACCCAAATGAAAAAGATATGTTACGTATTTCAAAAGAAAGAAAATTAATCTCCAAAGCAAAAATAAACTGGAGGGAAATAGATAATGTTCCGCTAAATTTTATCAAGCCCGCTAAAGGCCCATATAGTAGCTCTTTCGGACTACGTCGTTTCTTTAATAACCAACCAAGAAATCCTCATAGTGGTCTTGATATCGCCGCAGAAACAGGTACACCAATCGTTGCGCCCGCAGCAGGTATCGTAACCAACGCTGGTGATTACTTCTTTAATGGTAAAACAGTATTTCTAGATCATGGGCAGGGATTAATCACAATGTACTGTCATATGGAAAAAATCAATGTAAAAGAAGGTGATGTTGTGAATACAAACGATATGATTGGCACTATTGGTTCTACTGGACGAGTAACAGGGGCTCACCTACATTGGAGCGTCATTTTAAATAACACAACTGTTGAGCCGCTTCTCTTTTTAAAAACAAATTAATTTTTATTAACTTGCTGTGGCCTGTAAATCAGCATGATAAGAAGAACGTACCAATGGTGAGCTTGCAACATTAACAAAACCCAGTGCTCTAGCGTATCGACCAACTTCCTCGAATTCTTCTGGATGAACATAGCGTTCTACTGGTAAATGATATCGACTGGGTTGTAAATATTGGCCTATTGTTACCATATCGCAACTATGATCCTTTAAATCTGCCAACACTTCTTTAACTTCACTTAATTTCTCACCCAAACCTAACATTAACCCCGATTTAGTTGGAACAATCTGATTTTGTTCTTTAAATTTTTTAATTAACAATAATGAAGAAAAATAGTCAGCACCAGGTCTAACTTTTTTATATAAACGTGGTATTGATTCAAGATTATGATTAAAAATATCGGGGGGTGATTTAGCCAAAATATCAAGAGCAATGTCAATCTTTGAACGAAAATCTGGAACCAGTATTTCAATCTTTATTTTTGGGCATTCTTGCCTTATCGTATCAATACAGCTAACAAAATGAGCAGCGCCTCTATCTAACAAATCATCACGGTCAACGGAGGTAATAACAACGTATTTTAATTTCATCTCTTTAATAATGTTTGCTAGATTTCTAGGTTCATTAATGTCTGGTGCCCGTGGTTGCCCGTGCGCAACATCGCAAAAGGGGCAACGCCTGGTACATACATCGCCTAGAATCATAAAAGTTGCTGTACCGCTTGCAAAACACTCTGCAATATTTGGGCAAGCCGCTTCTTCACAAACTGTATGTAATTTATTGCGTCTGATTAATTTCTTTAAATTTAATACATCATCACTAATAGGGGCTTTAACTCTAATCCATTTTGGCTTTCTTTCTATTTTTTTATCAGTTGTAATAAATTGAACAGATATTTTATTGGTCTTTAACTTACCACGTCTACTTTGTTCAGGTTTTTGATAATTATTATTTTGATACATAATTTTATTCAGTAAGTCATGCAACATCACTTAGGGTGATCGAGGACTGATTAAGATATTTTAACAAATATTTTAATAATCCACTCTTTGCTTTATTTAAAGTTATATCCTTTTTATAATTAATTAACTGTGTAGGGATCATGCCTTTTATTCCACAAGGATTAATGCCCTCAAAGGGTGTCAAATCCATATTTACATTGAGTGACAAACCATGATATGTGCAATGTCTCCTAACACGTAAACCTAGCGCAGCAATTTTACAATCATCAATATAAACACCGGGAATGCCTAATTTTCGTTCGGCATTCACATTACACTCTTTTAAATACTGGATTACTGATGTTTCTATCAGCGAAACTAATTTTTTAACTTTATATGAACGTCGGTTTAAATCAATCAACAAATAAATAATTAACTGACCGGGGCCATGATATGTGACTTGCCCGCCTCGATCTGTTGATACAACTGGGATATTACCAACATCAATAATATGTTCTATTTTCTTTGAAAGACCAAGTGTATAAACAGAAGGGTGTTCGACTAACCAAATTTCATCTTCAGTCAAAGTATTACGATCTAAAGTAAAATTGCGCATTAAATCATATACCTCAATATAGTCTCTTCTACCAAAATCTTTTACTTTAAATGTCATAATGCCATTAATACCATTTTGTGTTCTGTTAAATCATAATATATATTATCAAGCTGCTCTCTACTTTTAGCTTCAATTGTTACAGTAATTGAAACATAATTTCCTTTCTGACTAAGTCGACTTTTTACAGCATCTTCAGATAAATTAGAAACATGTTTTTTTATAATATCAATAATAATAATATCAAAATCATCAGATGCAATTCCCATAACTTTTATAGGGAACTCACAAGGAAAATTCATAATTGTATCTTTATCAGATTTCTTCATAGCACTAATATAATTATTTTTTCCATATAAATTATGCGATAATACTTTATAAAATGGAATTACATATAATCAATAATATTTATTCATTAATTTTCTTATGAAAGCACTTGTAATAAATGATTTAACAAAAATATACCCTAATAAACTCACCGCGTTAAATAGTATTAGTTTAAATGTCCATCAAGGTGATTTCTTTGCGCTACTTGGGCCAAATGGAGCTGGAAAGTCAACGGCAATTGGTATTATCTGTGGTCTCGTCAATAAAACATCGGGGTTAGTTAAGGTATTTGATAATGACATTGATGATGATAGCGATGTTGCAAAATCCTTTATTGGAGTTGTCCCGCAAGAAATTAACTTCTCACAATTTGAAACATGCCTTGAAATTGTGGTCAATCAAGGTGGATTTTATGGTATTGGGCGTAGTACTGCGCTTAAACGTGCCGAAAAATATCTTCGTAGGCTAGATCTCTGGGAGAAACGTGATGAACGTTCTCGTAATTTATCAGGCGGGATGAAACGACGTTTAATGATAGCAAGAGCATTGGTTCATGAACCAAAAATGTTGATTTTGGATGAGCCTACTGCTGGTGTTGATGTTGAATTAAGGCGTTCCACTTGGGATTTTCTAACAGGCATCAACCAAAAAGGTGTTACTATTTTACTGACTACACACTATTTAGAAGAAGCAGAATCTCTTTGTAATAATATCGCTATTATAAACCATGGTGAAATCGTAGAAAATACTTCTATGAAAAAACTCTTATCAAAACTCAATAGAGAAACTTTCATATTCGATATAATTAATCCAATTGAAGAACTGCCAAACTTGAAAAATTTCGATCTTAAATTAATCGATAGTACAACCATAGAAGCAGAAGTAGATCACAGAAATAATATAAATGATCTTTTTGAGGTATTAAGTTCAAATAATATTAACGTAACAAGTATGAGAAATAAAAGAAATCGTCTTGAAGAATTATTTATAAATCTACTTAATAAAAAAGAATAGTAAAGATAGATAACAATGTATAAAAAAACAATACTAATCGCATTTAATACTATAGTAATTAAAGAAGTTACTCGTTTTACACGAATTTGGATGCAAACAATTCTACCACCGACTATAGGTATGGCGCTTTATTTTATAATTTTTGGAAGTCTTATTGGACCTAGAATTGGAACAATGAATGGATTTGATTATATAGAATATATTGCACCTGGCCTTATTATGATGGCAATCATCAATAATTCCTACGGCAATGTTGTTTCATCTTTTTTTGGGGCAAAGTTCCAAAAACATATCGAAGAAATGTTGGTCGCACCTATTCCTAATATTGTAATCCTAATGGGATTTGTTGTGGGTGGTATAGCTAGGGGAGTTTGTGTAGGAGTTGTTGTCACTTTGGTAGCATTATTTTTTACAAAGTTAAGCGTTCACAGCTGGGGGGTCACAATTGCGGTGGTATTACTAACATCGATTGCATTTTCATTAGGTGGTTTAATCAACGCAATCTTTGCGGAAAAGTTTGATGATATTGCCATTATCCCTAATTTTGTTTTAGCACCATTAATTTATTTAGGAGGAGTGTTCTACTCAATTAGTATGTTGCCTGAATTCTGGCAAAGAATTTCGGAGTTTAATCCGATTTTATACATGGTAAATGCTTTTCGATACGGCATATTAGGTGAATCTGATATAAATATAATAAATGCTTTTACTATTCTTTTTGTTTTTATATTAATTCTTTTTTCTATTTCTCTTCATTTACTAAATAAAGGCACCGGGATTAAAAATTAATACTAATTTCCTACTCGCCTTTATATATACAGCCAGAATTGCATGTTTCCCTCACAACAATGGAATGCAATAAGGGCAAATTAGGCTTGAGTTTACACCAAATCCATTTCGCCAAATTTTCACTTGTTGGATTTTCTAAACCTGAAATTTCATTAAGGTAATGATGATCTAAACACTCAAAAATTGGCCTAAATTTGCTGCTAATATCTGCAAAATCCATAACCCAACCATTATTATTGTCATTATTTCCTTCAATATGTACTTCAATTACAAATGAATGTCCATGTAATCTTCTGCATTTATGGCTTTCAGGCAGATTAGGTAATCTATGAGCTGCTTCAATCGTAAATGTCTTATATATTTCCATATCAGTTGCAATAAGTATCTTTAAATTCCTGATAAAGTTGATTTGCTTGCTGCCATAATGGACCCGGTCTTCCGCTACCTACAAATTTGCCATCTAGTTCTACGACAGGTACAACTTCCCATGTCGAACTCGTTATCCAAATCTCACTGGCGCTTATCAATGTATTTTCATCAATCGATGTTTCAATAAGAGGTAAATTATTATTTAACAATATTTCAATCAGTAAATCTCTTGTTATTCCAGAAAGAACATGGTTGGTTTTTGGTGGAGTTAAAATTTTTCCGTCATTACAAACAAATATATTACTTGCGGCTCCTTCTGTAACATATTTATTTCTTATGAGAATAGTTTCTTTTGCCCCCTGCTCTTTTGCTTTGTATCTAAGCAATATACTTGGTAATAAAGTAATCGCTTTGATATCGCAATATTTCCAACGAATATCTTCATGAGTTATTGCTTTTATCCCCGAAAAAAGATTACTCGTACTCATAGGACGGCTCATTACAAATATCGTTGGTTCATTAACGATAGTAATATCATGATCTCTTTTAGATACCCCTCGAGTTATTTGTAAATATATTGATTGATTAGATTCTTCTAAAGAGCCTATTAATTTATTAAAAATCTCATTCCACTCATTCTCTTTTAATGGGTTCTTCATATAAATTGCTTTTAAACTATTCTCAAGACGTATTATATGCTCAGAAAATCTAAATATTTTACGATTAAAAATTGGAATAACTTCATAAACCCCGTCACCAAAAATAAAGCCTCGGTCTAAAACATTGACTGAAGCTTCCTCAATCGGCTTATACTCACCATTAAGATAAACAAGGCTCATGGTCGACTATTAATCTAGCAGCATAAGATAAACTTCATCTTTCAATTGATTAAAAATATTGCCTTTTGAAATTGAGGTTCTAACTGACAATGGGGCTGTCGCTACGTTTTCGTCTGATAATAGAATCTTTAATACTCCCCGTAGCTCACCCTGTTTAACTGGGGCAATTACTTTCGTATCAATTTCTATAACCGACTCTAGTTTGTCGTATTGTCCTCTAGGGATAGTAATATAAAAGTCATCTTTAACTGTTAATTGTATGGTTTCAACATTGGCCTTCCATATTTTAACATCGGTTACTGTGTCATTTTTTTTGTAGAGTTTATGCGTTTCATAAAATCGATAACCATAGTTTAAATTAGTTTGACTAGCTTTTGCCCTCGCATTCTCCCCGCTTGTCCCCATCACGACGGAAATTAAACGCATATTGTCTCTTACCGCGGAGGCAACCAAACAGTAGCCCGCTTCTTCCGTATGTCCAGTTTTTATACCATCAACGCTTTTATCCCGCCATAGTAACTTATTGCGATTATATTGTTTTATGGGAGGATCAGTTCCATAAGTAAATTCTTTCACCTTATGTAATCCATATATCATAGGATAATTTTTTATGAGCGCTCTTGCTAATATCGCCAAATCATATGCTGTAGTTATATGCTCTAAATCTTTGACTGGCATTCCGGTACTATTAGCGAATTGTGTATTATTCATCCCTAAATGGAACGCATGCTGATTCATAAGATTAGCAAAAACTTCCTCGCTACCCGATATATGTTCAGCTAAAGCAACGCTGGCATCATTTCCAGATTGAATAATAACCCCTAACAATAAATCTTCTAATTTAACTTTATGACCTATCTCAATAAACATTCTTGACCCTAATGTGTCATATGCTTTTCTACTTACAATAACTTCATCAAGTAATGATATTGTTCCCTTTTCAAGCTCAGTTGCCACAACATAAACCGTCATCATCTTAGTTAAACTTGCTGGTGGTAATTTTTTATGAATATTTTCTTCGATTAATATCTTGCCACTGTCAAAATCCATTAATAAATAAGAAGATGCTGAGATCTTTGGGGGAGCAGGTATGATATTAACAACCGCATAGGAGTATTGTTCGCCAAAAAAAGAAAATACTATAAACAAAATAATGTAACGTAATTTTATATTCATTTAAAATCCAGATTTATTTTAGTTAGTTACAATACGGTACTCAAAAATACCAAAACTTGAAAGTTTGGAAACAATAGAATCAGAAACTTTGGCATCATTAAACGGCCCAATTCTCACCCTATATAATGTATTATCGGAAACTACGACGCTACTGATTTTAATTAAATTATCGCCAAAAGAGTTGAGTTTTCGTTTTAAGATTTCCGCATTTTCTAATTTGCTAAATGTACCAACTTGTATGTAAAAACCAGTACTTTGAGAAATATTTTTCTTACTATCATCAGATTGAACATTTTTAATTGGGGCTCCTGGTTCTATTGCTCTCACTTCAACCAACCCTGTTCCATTTTTAATAATATCAAGTTTAATTGCTGCTGTGTATGATAAATCGATTATACGGTTCTCGTGAAATGGCCCCCTATCGTTAACTTTGAGTATAACAAATTTTTTATTATTTAAGTTTGTTACTCTTACATAAGTGGGCAAGGGTAATGTTTTATGTGCAGCTGTCATTGCGTACATATCATAAGTCTCACCGCTGGAAGTTCTTCTGCCATGAAACTTCGTTCCATACCATGAGGCAATACCTTTTTCAGCATAGCCCTTACTGCTATCCATAACATAATAACGTTTACCAAATACAACATAAGATGAAGGATTTCCATATCGACTTTTAGACTCGCTTTTTGGGACTGCATTTGGAATAGTTGTTACATCAATTTTACTTTTTGGCGCTGAATCTCCTGGCGTTAAAACCTTATCTAAACGCCCGCACGAAAACAGTAAAAAACAATTAAATAAAATAAATATAGTTCTCTTAAAAATAAATGTTTGGCAGGAATTCACTTTCAACCTTTTTTGAAGTTATTGTGGGCTTCTTTACGTTCTTTTATTTTTAATGCTAATTGATATACGGCCATTGCATACAATTTACTATGATTATAACGAGTTATCACATAGAAATTATTTTGTGCGAGCCAGTACTCTGATGCATCTTCTAATTTAAACTCAAATAACTTTAACTTCTCATCATCATCGAAATTAGAGTTAACTACAATCCCATATTTTTTTAAATCAGATCCATAAATATCTAATTGCAATTTTTCATCTAGAATATTTTTATATTCTTTTCCATTAATAGTCACTTCCGTAATTACGCTGCCTTTATTTTCCCAGCCATGTTGGAAAAAATAATTAGCAACACTTCCTATTACATCATCTGGATTACCCCAAATATCAACAACATTATCGCCATCAAAATCAATCGCATAATTACGATAGCTACTGGAAATGAATTGGGGCATTCCCATAGCGCCTGCATATGAACCTTTCAACTTCTCTGGAATGAAATTCTGCTCCCGAACAAGAAGTAAAAATTGTTCAAGCTCGGAAAGAAAAAAGGGTGCTCGTTTCGGATAATGAAAAGCAAGTGTGTTTAGTGAGTCAATAACACGATAACTTCCAGAATTTCTACCATAATTTGTTTCAACCCCAATAATTGCAGTTATTACTTCTGGTGGAACACCGAACTTTTTTTCTGCTTCTTTTAGTTTTAATTCATTATTTAACCAAAATTCTACACCCTGTTTAATTCTTTTCTCCTTTAAAAATATTTTACGATACTGATACCACAATAATTTCTTTTCTGCTGGTCTTTGTATCGCCTCTAAGATAGATTTAGAAACAATTGTTTTATCAAATAATAAACTTAATTCTTTTGAATCAAATCCATGCTCTTTTTCCATATAGGATATGAATTTATTCCTAGAATCAACGTTCTCTGCACAAATTGAGGATAAACTAAATAAAAAATATAGCGCTATAACGTGTGTGAAATATAATTTCTTCATTTGAATATCAGCGTTTTAGAAATCGTCTATGTGTTTGTATTGACATTAAAATGCCAAAACCAGCCATCAATGTTACAATCGACGATCCTCCATAGCTAATTAATGGAAGTGGAACACCAACAACTGGTAGCTGGCCTACTACCATTCCCATATTAACAATAATATAAACGAAAAAAGTTAAAGTTATGCCACTTGCTAATAACTGACGAAAAGCATCTTGTGCGTTATATGATATATACAAACCACGTAGAATTATCAATAAGTAAATTGTTAATATTACTAATACTCCCAGCATTCCAAATTCTTCGCAAAGTACAGCAAAAATAAAATCTGTAGATCTTTCGGGTAAGAACTCAAGATGTGATTGAGTTCCATTTAGCCATCCTTTTCCATAAAATCCTCCTGAACCAATAGCAATTTTTGATTGTATTATATGGTAACCAGCACCCAATGGATCTTTTTCTGGATCAAGGAAAGTTAACACCCTTTGTTTTTGATAATCACGCATTAAATGCCATAGTAACGGCACACTAGATGCTGACAAAATGAATAATGATAATAAAAAACGCCAGCTAAGTCCGGCTACAAAAATAACTGAGAAACCAGCAATGGCAACTAACAAAGCGGTTCCTAAATCGGGTTGCTGCGCAATTAAAAAAACTGGGATTACTATAAAAAGACATGATACAACAATTCTTAAAAATTTAGGAGGTAAGAATCTAGCAGAGAGATATGATGAAACTATTATTGGAACCGAAATTTTCATTAGCTCAGATGGTTGAAAACGTAAAATTTTTAAATCTAGCCAGCGTTGAGCGCCCTTACCAACATCACCGAATATAATTACAAACAACAATAAAATAATACCAAAAATATACAATAAAAATGATAAACGACTTAAATTTGCAGGAGGGACTTGTGCAACAAGAATCATACATAGTAAAGCAATAGCCAATTTTATCATTTGATTATAAACTAAATCTATATTCTGACCGCTTGCACTATATAAAATAACGAGGCCAAATAAACACAGAATAAAAATAAGAAATAAAAGAATAAAATCTATATGCATTCTATAACCTAATGAAAATTCATTCATGTGAATTACTCTTTAGAAATTAAATCTTTATTCATAAAAAATTCATCCAGTATCTTTCTAGCTATAGGAGCTGCTGCTTTAGATCCACTACCACCATTCTCAACAATTATTGCTAGCGCAATTTCTGGTGATTTAACAGGGGCAAATGCAATAAAAAGAGCATGGTCTTTTAATTCATCTGGAATTTCCTCTTCTTTATATTCTCCTTCTTGATCAATTCCTATAATTTGTGCAGTTCCGGTTTTACCTGCAAAATAATATTCTGCATTTAAACCGCTTCTCCAGGCAGTACCGCCTGCTCTATGAACAACGCTCTTCATGGAACTAATAACCTTATCCCAGAAAACATTATTTTTTAAACTAATCTTGTGTCTGGGACTATCTAAATTAAAACTTAATCCTTTTTCTCCTGGGCTATTAGTGCCAAGAACTAATCTAGGTTCAATAAGTAGACCCCTATTTGCTATAGCTGCGGTTGCCCTAACCAATTGCATTGGCGTTGTCAAAGCATACCCCTGGCCTATACCCAAAATAACTGTTTCGCCAGGGAACCATGCTTCATTCAAATTATTTCTTTTCCATTTCCTTGATGGCAGTAATCCAATTTTCTCACCTAT
>CAZJED010000030.1:0-6273 GCA_964544965.1 uncultured Enterobacteriaceae bacterium | reverse complement strand
AATATCTATTCCGCTGGCTTGTCCAAAACCAAATCGTGATAAACCTGCAAATATATGATCAATTCCTAATTCGTGGGCTAAATTATAAAAAAAGACATCGCATGACTGAACTATTGCTTTGTCTAGATTAGTGTGCCCATGGCCTTCTTTTTTCCAATCGCGATAACGGTGTTCATGGTCTGGTAACGAAAACCATCCCGGACACCAAACTTCTTCTTTTGTATTTCTCATTTCTCCCTCTAGGGCAATTAATGCAAGAAATGGCTTAATTGTAGACCCCGGAGGATACTTTCCCTGAATCACTCTATTAACTAGCGGCCTATCTTTTGAAGAAATTAATGCTTTATATGATTGTTTGTCTATACCACTTGCAAAATCATTTGGATTATAGGTAGGCGAACTTACAAAAGTTAAAATTTTTCCATCTCTCGGATCAATAGCAACAACTGCGCCTCTTCTGCCATTCAGAGATTCTGTTGCAATTCTTTGTAAAGATAAGTTAATAGTTAAATAAAGATTTTTACCAGGTTTGGGAGATTCTCTTTCTAAAACACGAATCACTCTTCCTGCGGCATTAACTTCGACTTTTTGATATCCTACTTCTCCATGTAAATATGATTCATATGATTCCTCAATGCCGAGCTTGCCTATATGAGTTGTTGCACTATAATTTGAATCTTTTCCCAATTTTGAAATATTTTTTAAACCATTTTCGTCAATACGAGCTACATATCCAATACTATGAACAAATTCTTCTCCCTGTGGGTAGTGTCTATTAAAACCCTCGACTACATCAATACTAGAAAATAAATGACGATTTACAGAAAATAATGCTACTTCGTTCTCATTTAAATCTGTTCTTAGAGGGAGCCTCTCAAATCTTCTTTTTTTGCCAGATAATTTCTTAAACTGTTCAACATCCTCATCGCCAATATGGATTATCTTCCTAAGCTCCCGAATCAACTGATCAATATCAGGTATCTTTTCAGGTATAACTTGAAGACTATATGTGGGTTTATTTTCAGCAAGAATAACGCCGCTATCACTATAAATTAGACCTCTAATTGGCGCTATTGGTAATATTTTTTGACGGTTTTCTTTCGCCTTAGTTGTATAGTGGTCATTTTGGAGTACTGTAAGAAAAAATACTCTGGAAAGAAGTAAAGTTATAAATAATAATATAAATAATCCGGCTAAATAAACACGCCTTTTAATTAAAGCTGATTCAGAGTCCCGGTCTTTAAGAATGAACTCGACTTGATCTTTGGGGAATAGATCCATTAATTATCAATGCGCCAGTTTTTAATCAGCCAACGTCATGTTTACGACGTAAATCTCTCATTACAATAAATAACCAAGGCCAAATAAACATGCTCGTTAACGCCGGTAGCCAATAGTACCAAGTATATGCAATTTTCCCTGAAAAAAACGCAACGAGTAACATGATAGCTTTATATATTAGTAAATAGATGAAAACCACAATGGCTTGCTGTAAAAGGGGATATACCCGTAAACGTCTATGATTTTCTATTATGATGTAAGCTAAGAAAGTAAACCCTAATGCATGCTGTCCAAAAATAAAAGTTTGCTGAACATCGAATAGCAATCCCAAAAACCAAGCGGATGATATTCCGACTCTTTCGGGCAAAGCCATGCACCAGTAGATAAGAAACATTGCTAACCAACAGGGACGCCAATCAACGATTGTTTCAGGTAAAGGTAAAGCTGATAAAACAAAACCTAGAACAAATGTCATCGCAATAATAATGTTGCTTTTTAATGTTGATTCAATAATAAAACTCCCTGCTATTTAAGTATTAATCAGTATTTTTATACTCATTCGGCCAAACCATTAACACCTCTCTTATTTTGCTAAATTGTGCAAATGGTTTGATAACTACCCTTGCAGATAATTCGCCAGGGGTGTCAATTATTTCCTTAACCTCGCCAACTGGATAATCTCTAGGAAAACGTCGGGCAAGACCTGAAGTTACTATTAAATCGCCAACTAATACATGAGCTTTATTTGGAAGATTAGAATCTGTTATTAGAGGCTTAGGAAGATGATCTAGTGTGAGAGTATCATCTTCCCCAGAACCAATAGCCATTGCACGTAATCCATTTCTATTAATTTGAACAGGTAAAGCGTGATTAGGATCGGTTATTAATAAAACAGTACTTGAAAAAGGATTAATCTGAATAATTTGCCCCATAATACCACTAGAGTCGAGTATCGGCTGGCCTTGATAGCCTCCATCGCTTTCGCCTTTATTTATAACAATTTTCTTATGAAATGTATCTAATTGTATAGCAACTGGTTCGGCTACAAGAACTTTGTTTTTTAGACGAAAGGATGATTCAAGTAAATTACGTAAACGATCATTTTCTGCCTCGATGATTTCATATTGCTGTAATCTTGCTTTTAATAATAAAAGATCTTTTTTTAATTCTTGATTTTCGTTCGATAAAGTTTGTTTTGGAATAATTAAGTTAGAAAACCAATCAGTAATCTCAAACGGTAAACTAGCTAAAATCTCTATGGGATATACTACAGTTCCTAGAACAGAGCGAAAATTTCTAAGTGCGCCTTCTCTATTATCAATTATAATAAGAGCGATCGACAACGTTACAAAAAAGAAAAAAGTGATTTTTAATGAAGCTCCTTGTCTGAACAGATTGTTAATTTGGCGCTCCTCCGATTAATCCATAGTAAGAATGTCTTTTCCATATTCATCAACCATTTCAAGAAACTTACCGCCTCCTCTTGCTACGCAAGTTAATGGCTCTTCAGCAATTATTACTGGTACACCACATTCTTCCATTAATAATCTATCTATGTCTTTTAACATTGCGCCTCCACCAGTTAGCACCAAACCTTGCTCTGCAACATCTGAACCCAATTCTGGGGGAGTTTTTTCTAACGCATTCTTAACTGCATCAACAATACCTATAAGTGGCTCTTGTAACGCTTCAAGAATTTCATTGCTATTAAGCGTAAAGCTTCTTGGAATTCCTTCTGCAAGATTACGCCCTCTTACAACCATCTCATCTACTTCATCGCCTGGAAATGCACATCCTATTTCTTTTTTTATTCGTTCTGCTGTTGAATCCCCAATTAGACTTCCATAATTTCTTCGAACATAGTTAACTATCGCATCATCAAATCGATCGCCACCAATACGTGTGGATTTTGAATAAACGATTCCATTTAATGAAATAATTGCAACCTCGGTGGTGCCGCCGCCAATATCCACAACCATGGAGCCTCGTGGATCGCTTACAGGCATACCCGCACCTATTGCTGCTGCCATTGGTTCTTCAATTAAATGCACCGTTCGTGCACCAGCACCACTTGCCGATTCTCTAATAGCGCGTCGTTCTACCTGAGTTGACCCACAAGGAACACAAACAAGCACTCTAGGACTTGGCTTAAAAAACGTTGAACCGTGTGCGCTATGAATAAAATACTGCAACATTTTTTCTGTAACAGTGAAATCAGCTATAACACCGTCTTTTAAAGGACGGATAGCCATTATATGTCCTGGTGTGCGTCCTAACATACTTTTTGCTGCGGCACCGACAGCTACAATTGATTTTGGGCTTATTTTGTTTCCATCCTTACGTATCGCCACAACCGAAGGTTCGTTAAGAACAATGCCTTTGCTACGCACATAAATTAGGGTATTCGCGGTACCCAAATCTATGGATAAATCATTTGAGAAAAGACCTCTTATTTGTTTAAACATAAATATGACCTATAAGTTTTAGTTTCAGCCCTTTATCGCATAAACCCCGAAAAAAGACTTAATATTAGTAAGGTTATAGCAACAACCCTCGTATTCATCTAAAATCGAACAAATGCTTCGTTACAGACGCACCACAGAATTCGCTACTCATGCAGGCGTAACTCTATCAATGGGCGGAGATTTGAGCAAGCAAAGGAACATAATAAATTCCAATTTTTTCAACAAATAAGAACAACTATTTATATGTCTCTCGATAAATCTGAAGTACAGAAAATCGCTTGGTTAGCAAGATTAGCAATCGATAAAGATGATATCCCTAGCTATTGCGATGAATTAACCGATATCTTAGATCTAATGGAACAAATGAACTCGGTAGATACAACTAATATTGTCCCACTCGCACACCCTCTGGAAGTTTTTTCACGGCTCAGGGTAGACAATATTACAGAAACTAACCAACGTGAAAATTTCCAAAAAGATCAATCAAAAACAAAAGAAGGCTATTATGTTGTTCCGAAGGTAATTGAGTAGTGTCAAACAAGCTTTTTAGATTAAAAATTTTAATGAATCTGTCGAAATAATATTTCATGTATAAATCAACACTAGCACAACTGTCAGTAGCTCTAGAATCAAAAAAAATAAGCAGTGAAGAATTAACTCGAATGTATATTGAACGTTGTAAAAAACATAATGATTCACTAAATTGTTTTATAACAATAACAGAAGAAGAAGCATTAAAAAAAGCAAAAGAAGCAGATAAAAAACGTGCCTCTGGAACAGGTGGTCAATTTACAGGAATCCCTATTGCTCAAAAAGATATTTTTTGTACAGATGGAATAAAAACTAGCTGTGGTTCCAAAATGTTAGATAATTTCGTTGCTCCATACGATGCAACATTGGTAAAAAGAATGAACGCAGCTGGGTTTATTATGATAGGCAAAACCAATATGGATGAATTTGCTATGGGATCGTCAAGTGAAACTAGTTTTTATGGGCCAGTTAAAAATCCGTGGGATACTTCTCGTGTCCCAGGTGGTTCTTCAGGAGGTTCGGCAAGTGCTGTTGCTGCTCGATTGTGCCCGGCAGCTTCGGGTACTGATACCGGAGGTTCAATACGACAACCTTCTTCATTCTGCGGTATAACAGGACTAAAACCAACTTATGGAAGAGTTTCTCGTTATGGAATGATCGCCTTTGCGTCTAGCCTTGATCAGGGAGGGCCTATGACGCAAACAGCTGAGGATGCTGCACTAATTATGAATGTAATTGCCGGCTTCGATGAATATGATTCAACATCAACTGAAGAACCGATAGATGACTACACTGCCAAACTAAATAATTCGATTAAAGGGCTAAAAATTGGACTGCCAAAACAATACTTCGATAAAAATTTAGACAAAAATGTTGCTGATCTAATTGAAGACGGTGTAAAGGAATTAGAAAAACTTGGAGCTAAGTGCGTTGATATTGAACTGCCCCATACTGAATTATCTATCCCAGCGTATTATGTGGTTGCTCCAGCGGAATGCTCATCTAATTTATCTCGTTATGATGGTGTCCGTTTTGGTCACCGCTGTAATGAACCGAAAGATCTTTCAGATTTGTACTGTCGAAGTCGCCAAGAAGGATTTGGAAAAGAAGTAAAAAGACGCATAATGACAGGAACTTATGTTCTTTCAGCAGGTTACTACGATGCCTATTATTTAAAAGCACAAAAAATAAGGCAAATAATACGTAATGATTTCCAAAATGCATTTAAAAACGTAGATATCATAGCAGGTCCCACAACTACGGGGACAGCTTTTAAATTAGACGAAAAATTAAATGATCCAATCAGCATGTACCTTTCAGACATTTACACTGTGTCTGCAAACCTTGCTGGGTTGCCAGCTATCTCTATTCCATCCGGCTTTATTGAAAAATTACCTGCTGGGATACAATTAATTGGTAATTATTTTCAAGAATCTCTGCTAATAAATGTTGCCCATCAATTTCAAAAAATAACAGACTGGCACCAAAAAATACCTAAATCATATGAATAAATCAGTGGAGTGGGAAACCGTAATAGGACTCGAAATTCATGCTCAACTTATGACAAAAAGTAAAATTTTCTCTGGGGCATCAACAAACTATGGAGCAAAACCAAATACACAAGCCTGTGCAATCGATCTAGGTTTACCCGGTGTTTTGCCGGTCATCAATGAACAAGCTATATTAATGGCTATTAAATTTGGCTTGGCTATTAACGCTGAAATTCCACAAAAATCTGTATTTGCGAGAAAGAATTATTTTTATCCTGATCTACCAAAAGGTTATCAAATTAGTCAATTTGAATTACCAATTGTTAATAATGGATGTATTGAAATAAAAATAAACGATGATGAAGATAAAATAATTAGAATTACTAGAGCGCATCTCGAGGAAGATGCTGGAAAATCAAATCATGATGAATTCAAAGGGCAAACAGGAATTGACCTAAATCGTGCTGGGAATCCGCTATTAGAAATTGTTTCAGAACCAAATATGA
>CAZJED010000029.1:0-18117 GCA_964544965.1 uncultured Enterobacteriaceae bacterium | reverse complement strand
CTGTACGTGGAAATAGTAACTGGATGCGTGCACGCGAATCACTATGTGAGTCAGAACTATTTGGCGATGATCTAGATAAACTATTTCCAATTATTATTGAAGGCGGTAGTGATTCTGCAATTTTTGATAATGTAATGGAATTCTTATATATGTCAGGTCGCCCATTACCTCATGCGGTATTAATGATGATTCCCGAAGCTTGGTCAGGGCATGAAACAATGGGCCAAGAAAGGAAAGATTTTTATGAATACCATGCCTGTTTAATGGAGCCATGGGATGGTCCGGCATCGATTGCCTTTACCGATGGTGAAGTTATAGGTGCTGTACTAGACAGAAATGGCCTTAGGCCATCACGTTATTATGTAACAAAAGATGATATGGTTGTTATGGCATCTGAAGTGGGTGTTTTAGATATAGCTCCAGAAAACATAGTAGTAAAGGAACGATTACATCCCGGACGTATTTTTATGGTGGATACCAAGCAAGGCCGTATTATTGATGATTCGGAACTAAAAAAAGAGTTTGTCACCGCAGAGCCATATAGAGAATGGCTTGAAAAAAATCTGGTACCAATTGAAAAATTACCGCTTCCCAAAGAAATTTCTGATTCTGATTCGGGGACTTTACTCCAACGTCAACAAATATTTGGTTATACCTATGAAGATTTAAAAATTCTCATGGCTCCAATGGCAGAAAATGGTATGGAGCCAACCGGGTCAATGGGAACAGATGCAGCTTTAGCAGTTTTATCTAATCGATCACGATTGCTTTATGATTATTTTAAACAGTTATTTGCGCAGGTAACTAATCCGCCATTAGACGGCATTAGAGAAGAATTAGTTACACAAGTTGCGACAACAATTGGTCCAGAGAGTAATTTATTAAAACCAACTGCAGAAAGTTGTAGAAGGATTAAGGTAGATTCTCCAATATTAACCAACGAAGAATTAGCTAAAATAAAAAATGTAGATTTGCCAGGACTGAAAACAAAAACAATTCCGATTTTATATCCGGTTAAAGAAGCCGAAGAGGGTTTAGATGAAGCATTAAAGGAAGTTTGTAAAGAGGTCGATGTAGCAATTGAGGATGGATATACTCTTGTTATACTTTCGGATCGTGGTATTAATGAAAATGAAACAGCCATTCCCGCGCTTTTAGCAACTGCTGGCGTACATCATCATTTAATCCGGAATGGTAAAAGAACGCAGCTTGGATTAATTCTTGAATCAGGGGAACCAAGAGAAACTCATCATTATGCCGTACTTTTAGGTTACGGTATTGGCGCAATTAACCCATACCTTGCATTTGAATCCTTAGGGGATTTAATCCAAAAAGGATATTTACCAAAAATGGAACAAAATAAGGCAATAAAAAATTTTATTAAGGCAGTTAATAAAGGTTTAGTAAAGATAATGGCAAAGATGGGCATTTCAACAGTCCAATCATATTGTGGCGCACAGGTTTTCGAAGCCATTGGGCTTGAAAAGGAATTTGTTGATAAATATTTTACTTGGACAGCATCCCGTATTGGAGGGATTGGGCTAGGTATTATTGCTGAAGAAATAAACCATAGACATAACAATGCCTATCCAAACCGCGAAATTAAACAACGAGAACTGGAATGGGGAGGTGAATACCAATGGCGTCGCGATGGCGAATATCATCTTTTTAATCCCGATACTGTTTTTAAGTTACAGCACGCTACTCGTTCAGGGCAATATCAGATTTTTAGGGAATACACCTCATTAGTTGATGAGCAAAATGAAAATTTGGCTACGCTTAGAGGTCTATTCGAATTTAAATTTGGCAAAAACTCTATTTCAATTGATGAAGTTGAACCAATTGAAAATATTATGAAACGTTTTTCAACGGGCGCTATGTCTTACGGTTCAATTAGCAAACAAGCTCATGAGACATTAGCTATCGCAATGAATCGTATCGGTGGTAAATCAAATACAGGAGAAGGTGGTGAAGATCCAGATAGATTTACTAGAGACAAAAATGGAGATTTAAGAAGGAGCGCAATTAAACAGGTCGCTTCAGGACGTTTCGGCGTTACTAGTGAATACCTAGCTAATTCTGATGACATTCAAATTAAAATGGCCCAAGGCGCAAAGCCGGGTGAAGGAGGACAGTTACCAGGAACTAAAGTTTATCCATGGATTGCAAAGGTAAGGCATTCAACAGCTGGTGTCGGTTTAATTTCACCACCACCTCATCATGATATTTATTCAATTGAGGATTTAGCCCAGCTTATTCACGACTTAAAAAATTCAAATCCAAATGCACGAATCCATGTCAAGTTAGTCGCTGAAGTGGGTGTTGGTACAGTGGCTGCGGGTGTTGCAAAAGCTCATTCTGATGTTGTCTTAATTTCAGGTTATGACGGTGGAACAGGAGCATCACCAATAAGCTCCCTTAAACATGCCGGATTACCTTGGGAACTTGGTGTTGCTGAAACACAGCAGGTACTTATTCAAAATGGGTTAAGAGATCGTATCGTTGTACAAACAGATGGGCAACTTAAAACTGGACGAGATGTTGTTATTGCAACATTGTTGGGTGCAGAAGAATTTGGTTTTTCAACTGCGCCACTAGTAGTGATGGGTTGTATTATGATGCGCGTTTGTCATTTGAATACCTGTCCAGTTGGCGTCGCAACACAAAATCCAGAGCTAACAAAGAAGTTTTCAGGGCAACCTGAATTCGTCGAAAACTTTTTTAAATATATTGCTCAGGAAGTACGTGAGTATATGGCGGAATTAGGGTTTAGAACAATTGATGAAATGGTTGGTCAGGTGGATAAATTAGATGTTAGAAAAGCGATTGATCATTGGAAGGCAAAAGGTCTTGATTTTTCAAAAATACTATATAAGCCTGAACCACGAGAAGGCGATCAAATTTATTGCGTCAATAAACAAGACCACGGCCTTGAAAAATCACTTGATGTTACAAAATTAATTCCATTGTGTAAGGCAGCATTAAATAAGTGTCAAAAAGTTAATATAACAACGCAAATAAAAAATACCAATAGAACAACTGGCACAATCCTTGGCTATGAGATTACAAAGCGTTTTGGAGCTAAAGGGCTCCCAGATGATACGATCAACATTCATTTTGATGGTTCCGCAGGCATGAGTTTTGGTGCATTTGTTCCTAAGGGCGTTACTCTTACGCTTGAGGGTGATGCGAATGACTATATCGGCAAGGGATTATCAGGAGGTAAAATAATTGTTTATCCTCCATTAAAATCTACTTTCGTACCAGAAAAAAATATTCTCGTTGGCAATGTTGTTCTTTATGGTGCGACTCAAGGCGAAGCCTTTTTTCGCGGAATTGCTGGTGAGCGCTTTTGTGTTCGCAATAGTGGTGTTAATACGGTTGTTGAAGGAATCGGAGATCATGGTTGCGAATATATGACTGGAGGGCGAGTTGTTGTTATTGGAAAAACTGGTAGAAATTTTGCTGCGGGAATGTCTGGCGGAATAGCTTATGTTTTAGATGATCAAGGTAATTTTGAAATCAATTGTAATAAAGGAATGGTTGATTTAGATGAATTAGTAGATGATGAAGATTGCCAAACTGTAAGAATGCTACTTAAAAAGCATGTTAATTTTACAAAAAGCACTGTTGCGAAAAATATCTTAGATAATTGGAATAATTATCAGTCAAAATTTATTAAAATAATGCCCAAAGATTATAAACGTGTTTTGGAGGCCATTAAAAAAGCACGTGAGATCGGTGCATCGGAAGATGAGGCGGTGATGGAGGCGGCGCATGGGTAAAATAACTGGATTTATTGAATTTAGAAGGGAAAAACAGCCTTATCGTTCAGTAAAGAAACGTTTGCATGACTGGAATCAAGTGATGGAAGCGTGGCCCGTTGAGCCTTTAAAGAAGCAAGCTGCTCGTTGTATGGATTGCGGTATTCCTTTTTGTCATGAGGGATGCCCTTTAGGGAATCTTATTCCTGATTGGAATGATCTGGTTTATCGTGACCAGTGGCTTGATGCAATAAATCGATTGCATGAGACTAACAACTTTCCAGAATTTACCGGTACTTTATGTCCAGCTCCCTGTGAAGGATCATGCGTTTTAGGAATTAATGATGAGTCTGTGACAATAAAAGCAGTTGAACTTTCGATTATAGATAGAGCTTGGGAGAATGGCTGGATAAAATCTCAAAAAGCAAAAAAGAAAACGGGAAAAAAGGTTGCAATTATTGGTTCTGGACCTGCTGGTTTAGCAGCAGCCCAGCAATTGGCACGTACTGGCCATGGTGTAACCGTTTTTGAGCGTGACGATCGTATTGGCGGTTTACTTCGTTATGGAATACCAGAATTTAAAATGGAAAAGAAACGTCTAGACAGGAGATTAAAACAATTAATTGAGGAAGGGGTTATTTTTAAAACTAATAGCCACGTAGGAAAAAGTATAAAAGTTAGTGATCTACAAAAAAAATTCGATGCTTTATTATTAACAGGTGGCGCATGTGAATCACGTGATTTAATTGTTGAGGGCCGGGATTTAAAAGGCATATATCAGGCGATGGAGTATCTTCCAATGCAGAATAGAATTTGTGAAGGCGATATCGGACCAAAAAACTTTATTAATGCAAAAGGAAAGAATGTTGTAATTATCGGAGGCGGTGATACGGGAGCTGATTGTTTAGGTACTGCAAATCGTCAAGGTGCAAAGTCAGTGTATCAATTAGAAATTTTACCAAAACCACCAAGTGTAAGAGCAGAAGATAATCCATGGCCAGAATGGCCGCGTATTTTTAGAACAGCATCCGCACATGAAGAGGGCGTAGAACGTGTTTATTCTGTATCAACAGAAAAGTTTATTGATGACGGAAAAGGTAATGTTAAGGCGTTACAGGTTTTCAAAGTAGAAATGAAAAACCTTAATGGCCAGATTATTTTTGAGAAAGTGAAGGACAGTACCCAAGAAATAACTTGCGATTTAGTTTTACTAGCGATGGGATTTGTTGGGCCAGAGAAAGTGGGTATGTTAGAACAAATCGGAGTCCAGTTAGATAATCGCGGCAACGTTGTTGCTGATAAAAATACCTGGATGACAAATATTGAAGGAGTATTTTCTGCAGGCGATATGAGACGTGGACAAAGTTTAATCGTTTGGGCAATAGCAGAAGGAAGATCAGCTGCCGCTGGTATTGATAAATATCTTATGGGCAATACAGATTTGCCTGCACTCGTGTAGTTTTTTTAGCCAAACGTCATTTTCACATCATCATAATCAGCAACGATAACATGTACATTTGAGTAACCCATTATTTGTAAAGTATTAGCTGAAAGAGAGGCACGCCCACCTGTTCTACAATGGATTAAAACGGGAGTATCATGTTTATCACAAACATCTGTAATTTTCATTTCCAATAATCCACGAGGTATATTTATAGAATCTTTAAGCTTAGAATCTTCTGTTTCTTTTGGTTCTCTTACATCAATGATAATTGCATCATCATTTCTATCAAAAAATAATTTTGCCTGAACATTATCAAGGCAATCACAACTTAATTTTGCAGCAGCAATCAGCTCATTAGCCGGAATAATCATAGTAACTCCATAAAAAAAATAACAAAAATTCTGCTTTTAAATTAATTTTTATTGTCGGTGTAATCGATTGCTGAATACAGTATTATTCAGTGAAAAAAGATTCTGATAATTTGATTATAACATTATATATGGCCATTGAATTAAAAAATGATAGATTAATTAGAGCGCTACTTCGAGAGCCAGTAGATGTGACTCCTGTATGGATAATGCGTCAGGCCGGAAGATATTTACCCGAATACCGAGCTACGCGAAAAAAAGCTGGGGATTTTCTTAAGCTTTGCCAAACACCTGAATTGGCATGTGAGGTTACTCTGCAGCCAATTTCTCGTTACCCATTAGACGCAGCAATTATATTTTCTGATATTTTAACAATTCCCGACGCAATGGGATTAGGTTTAAAATTAGTCGAGTCAGTTGGCCCTAAATTTGAAAATTCAATTAGTAACTTAAGGGATGTAAAGAATCTTCCTCTTCCAGATCCAGAAGAAGAATTAGGATATGTTATGGATGCAATTCGACTTGTTAGAAAAGAGTTAGATGGCAGTGTCCCATTGATTGGATTTTCAGGCAGCCCATGGACATTAGCAACCTATATGATTGAGGGTGGTTCAAGTCGTGAATTTAGTAAAGCAAAAAAAATGTTACAAGATGAACCCGATACTTTACATGTTTTACTTGATCATCTTTCGAAGTCGGTAATACTTTATTTAAATGCACAAATAAAAGCAGGTGCACAAACAATAATGATTTTCGATACTTGGGGTGGAATATTAGAAACGCCCGATTACATGGAATTTTCACTTTCCTATATGAAGAAAATTTGTGATCATTTAGAAGGTAAATTTGGCGGTGTAAAAATACCAGTTATAATATTCACAAAAGGATCGCATCTATGGATTGAAGATATTGTAAACACTGGATGCGATGCGGTTAGTATTGATTGGAATAGTAATATAGGAAAAGTACGTAAAAAAGTGGGCGATCGTGTTGCTATACAAGGTAATATGAACCCAATTATATTAAAAGAAAGAGAAGAGGTAATCGTAAAAGAAGTACAATCTATTTTACATAGTTTCGGACCAAACTCTGGACACGTATTTAATCTTGGTCATGGAATAACTCCAGATATCAATCCAGATAATGTTGAAATTTTTATTAGAGCAGTACATGATTTTAGTAAGAAATATCATAAAAATTAAAATGATTATATTTATATGTTACTGAACAGATTCAATTTAGTAATAAAGGGATTTTGTATTGGGTCAGCCGATATTATTCCCGGAGTTAGTGGGAGCACGATAGCCTTCATACTCGGCATCTATTCAAAATTAATTGACGCAATAAAATCATTTGACAGCAAATGGCTAAGCATGATTTTTCTGTTTAATTTAAAGGGTATATTTCAAAAGCCTCACTTCGGTTTTTTGGTTCCGTTAGGAATCGGTATTTTTTTAGCGGTATTATTTTTTACTAATATTATTCCTCTACCAATATTAATTCGGACACATCCTGAAATAATTTATGGTTTATTTTTTGGGCTAGTACTAGGCTCTATCTTTTTGTTTTTATACCGGCTGGGAAAAACTTTAATCATAAATAAATTATTTTTTTTGTTTTTTGGGGTTATTTTTGGTGCTTGTTTTATTAGTTTAATTCCATCATCAACCCCAGACGATGGCTGGTTTATTTTTATTTGTGGTGTTGTTTCAATATCAGCTATGCTATTACCTGGTATTTCTGGTTCATTTATTCTTCTAATATTTAAGAAGTATTCTTATATTTTAAATGCAATAGGCCATTTTCAACTTTCTGTTATAGCACCTTTTATTTTTGGGATTATCGTCGGGCTTGTCTTTTTTAGTCGTTTAATTTCATATATTTTGAAAAAATTTTATGAACAGACTATTCTTTTTATGGTTGGGTTGTTAGTAGCTTCATTATATGTGATATGGCCCTTTCAAAATCGTTACTACAACATTATTCGCGAAAAAGAAATCTTGATTTCATCATCGCCATATATACCAGAATTGGTTAATCAAGAGGTACTTTATTCAATAGTTATGATGGTTTTTGGGGTATTGATGGTGATAATTCTTAGTAGATTCTCTAAAGAATCAGTTACAATATAATTCGGAACTAAAATAAATATAGGCAAATATTATGCCGCTGTCGGAAATTATACTTGTTGTAATGGGGTTATTGACAGTCTCTATGCTGGCTGCCGCTATATGCAGTTATATCCCAATACCGTATACAGTTTTTCTTGTTATTTTAGGCATGTTTCTTGGTTCTTTAGCGCGACAGAATCCCGAATTAAATTTTCTATTAGATTTCCAATTAAGCCCTGATTTAGTTTTATATTTATTTCTTCCAGTTTTAGTTTTCGAATCGGCAATAAATCTTGATGCCAGATCCTTAATGAAGGATATTATTCCAATATTGATTCTTGCTATCCCTGCCTTAATTATTTCTACTGCTATTATTGCTTTAGGTTTATGGTTTATAGAAGATTTTAATATAATATATGCTTTAATTTTTGGAGCGCTTATATCTGCAACAGACCCGGTCGCTGTAATTTCACTATTTAAAGAATTAGGTGCTCCGCATAGGTTAACAATTCTTGTTGAGGGTGAGTCGTTATTAAATGATGCAACCGCAATTGTTTTATTTAATATTCTACTTGGCATATCTTTTTGGGGCCAATTTGGCGTATTTGATTTTTATGTTGCTATTGCAGAGTTTTTTAAAGTATTTTTTGGCGGATTAGTCATCGGCATAATTATTGGTGTCCTGACAAGTGAGATACTTCGTCGAATACGTGCAAATATTAGCGCTTATTTGATCATGTCAATCGTTGTTGCTTATAGTAGTTTTGCAATAGCGGAACATGTGATGCATGTTTCCGGAGTTATGGCAGTTGTTTCCTCAGGAATAACATTAGGACTTCTAGCTGTGAGTCGTATCCCACAAAGAGAAAAAGAGACAGTAGATGAAACATGGGATGTTTTAGCTCTAGTTTGTAATTCACTTTTATTTTTACTAGTTGGGTTATCCGTTGATGTTTCACTTCTTTTTTCACATGCAGGAACTATTTTTGTTGCAATAACACTTGTTTTAATTGCTCGTGCTGCAGGCGTATATACCCTAGTTCCGGCAACAGTAAAAATGTTTAATCTTCCTAAGGTTTCAATGAACGAAAGACATATAATGTGGTGGGGGGGCTTAAAAGGCGGTCTAGCAATTGCAATCGTTTTATCAATACCTTCTGATATGCCCGGACGCGAAACTTTAATTTATGTAACACTTGCCGTTGTAATTTTTTCATTATTAATTAACGCATCAACTGTTAGACCATTGATGCATAAATTAGGATTTAACCAATTTACAGATGATGAGGAAATAGAATTACAACATGGGTTAAAACAATCACTTTTACATGCAGAAGGTGTATTAGAAAGATTTAAGAAAGAGAACATAATCCCAAGGAGCACAACAAAATTAATACAAGAAAAAACAAAAAAAATATTTGAATCTAGTAATCCCGAGGCTGATAAGCATATAAAAACTCGTTATGTACGGGTCACTGCATTGCGTATGGAGATGGAAGAACTTAAATATCTCTATGATATTGGTTTTCTTCAATATTACGCATATATGAATATGAAAATATTGTTACAACGGGAAAGAGATGTTTTAAGATCGCGTTCTCGCGGCAGAAGAAGCATTAATAAAAAAATAAAACAGAATCCATTCATCGAATTTGAGAGCGCAGTTATAAAAAGATTACGTGAAAATGATTTTGCATCGGGTATTTTATCAAAGTATCAGTACATAAGGTTTTCCCATACACTACAACGTAATATTGCTGGTTTATTGATCTGTCGAAAAGTAATAAAGAAGATTAATGATTTAGGCGGTATTGATAATGAGACTAAAGAAATTGTAGTTGACGAATATAAGCAAAGACGCGATCGTCGTAAAACACGGTTAGAAAATATAGCTGAAAATTTCCCTGATTTTTATTCGAGATTTGAAACACGATTATTTGAAAAGGTTTCATTAAATTCAGCAGATTTTTTTATCAGAGAAGCATTTAATAATCGTGAATTAGGAGCTAAAGTTTTTGGGAATATTAAAGAACGAATAGCAAGCGCAATTGATGAATTACCACAAATAACAGATTCTATACCTGTCTTAAAACCACGTGATATCATTGCAATGGTACCATTATTGGAAGGTTTGTCGGAGAAACTACTAGATCAGTTATCCGAGCGGGCGAAATTACTTACATTTTTACAAGGAGATTTAGTTATAGGTCAAGACGAAAAGGGTGATTCTCTTTACATTATAAATCATGGAGAAGTTATTATTTATAAGACAGGACGAGAAGATCAACCTATTGCAGAATTGAGGTCTGGTGATTTCTTTGGAGAGATGGCGCTACTAGGAGAGCAGATTAGAACAGCGAATGTTAAAGCGAATAAACCCTCTTCGTTATTACGGTTACGCAGAAAGGATGTCTTGTTGATGGCTGAGAATGAGCCAGAATTAAAAAATCGATTAGAGAAAGCGGTGGAAGATAGAAAATAACCCAAGTTATTTTTAAAATAATTTTCTTTTTATAATATATATCAAAATAAATAATGCAAAAAATATCAGCAATGGCATATTCCCATGTTCACTATAAGGAGTAGCGCCAGTAAATAACGCCACGTTCGAATTTAGAACATGTTTTTCAAATTGAGGGGAACGAGAAATAATTTTTCCTCTATTATCAATGATGGCTGAAATTCCATTATTCGTTGCACGTAAAAAATAACGACCATTCTCAATTGCACGCATCCTAGCTATTTGAAGATGTTGATGAGGAGCTATTGAATTACCAAACCATGCGTCATTGCTAACGTTAATTAATATATTAGCGCCTGGCATAGATCGCCTTACTTCATTTCCATATGCATCCTCGTAACAAATACTCATACCAAAGTTACCTTTACTCGTTTGTAAATTTTTTTCATCATATTTACCAGATGAGAAATTAGATATTGGTATATTAAAGATACGTAGAGGGTGGTATAGAATCTTTCTAAGTGGTAAATATTCACCAAAGGGAACAAGGTGGTGTTTATTATAGAAACGATGTTTATTATCAATTAGTAAAATACTATTAAAATATGTTCCAGAATTAGTATTCTCTTTTACAATACCGGTCATAAAAAAAGCACTGGACCCTTGTCTTTTTTTATTAATTTTACGAATAAAATTATTTGTTCGATGATATTTTGAAGCTATTGCAGTTTCTGGCCAAATTATAAGATCAGATAACCAAAAAGATTTACTTAATTCAGTATAAATATTAAAGGATATTTCTTCTTGTTCCGGCCGCCATTTAATTTCTTGAGGTATGGAGCCCTGAACTAATGCTACGTTTAAGGTTTCCCCCGTATGTTCAGTCCAATCAACTTTATTTAAAAACAAAGAAGTTAGAGGTATTATAATAAGTAGTAATGCACTTAAAAATTTTTCTTTTTTATGATATGAAAATACTTTTATTGTCGCTGCTGCAAAAATACAAGTAATAAATGAAACACCATAATCACCAATTATCGGCGCAAAATTAACTAATATACTATTAGTTTGGCTTGTCCCAATATTCAGCCAAGGAAAACCTGTTAGAATCCAGCCTCTAGTCCATTCAAACAATACCCATAAAATTGGCGTAAATATAAAAAAGTTTGATTTAAAATATTTGACAGCTATATATCCCGTTAATGCTGGGTACAATGAAATAAAAGCAATAAAAGTATATGTAAAAAAAAGTGCAAAGAATAAATTAACGCCACCAAACAAATCTATACTTATATGTAGCCAATTTACACCTATTCCAAACATCGCAAAGCCAAATAAGTATCCTAATAAAAAAGATTCTCGAGCTGTTTCTGTTTTAGACCATAGGTAAAAAATAATAATTAGTGAAAAAATACTAAGAAAATAAAGATCAAAAGGAGAGAATGAGAAAGTAATTAAACCACCAGATAAAAGAGCTAATAATCTTTTTAAAAATAATTTTTTAGATGAATTATTTTTCAAGTTTTATAAATATATAATAAAATATTAAAATTATTCTTTAGTTGTTTCACTTTCCAAAAGATTTTCAGATTCATTTATTGTAAATAGCAAAAGATTGACTCTTCTTTTATCAGCTCTTAGAACCTTTATATTAAATTTATCGAAATTAGTAGTTTCACCACGTTTTGGCAAATAGCCAAATGTATTTATAACAAAACCACCAACGGTGTCATATTCATTATCCTGAACTTTTGAATTAAAAAATTTATTGAATTCACTAATTGGAGTTAAGGCTTTAACAGTGTAACGATTATTATCATGAGTGTTTATATTAATTTCATTATCTTCATGGTCATGCTCATCTTCTATCTCTCCGATAATCTCTTCTATGACATCTTCAATTGTAACTAAGCCAGCTACACCATTATATTCGTCAATAATAATCGCCATGTGATTACGATTCATACGGAATTCTCTTAGTAATACATTCAAACGTTTACTCTCTGGAACAAATACAGTTGGTCTCATCATATCTTTTATATCAAAATCTTTTTTAGGATCAGCGTAATAATTTAATAAATCTTTAGCTAATAAAATTCCAACAATTTCATCATTCGTATCTCCGATTACAGGGAATCTCGAGTGGCCAGATTCAACTACGTTTGAAAGTATCTCTTCTGGTTTTGCTTTATCATCAATAATTATCATTTGAACTCGAGGGATCATGATATCTCGTACATGAGTTTCAGAAACATGTAATGCCCCCTCAATCATTAATAGTGCATCAGCATCAAGTAAACTATTATTTTCAGCATTTCTTAAGATCTCAATTAGAGCTTCACGAGTTGATGGCGTTTTTTTAAAAAAGTTTAAAAGTTTATGAAAAATATTAAATTTCTTATTACTCATTATTATTTTTCCTAGTTTTATAAGGATTATTGTACCCTAAGTCATTAAGAATATTTACTTCCATACTTTCCATAATATTGGCTTCCGATTTAGAATTATGATCATAACCTTGTAGATGTAAAATTCCATGAATTACTAAATGCGCACAATGTTCCTTGATATCTTTTTTCTGTTCTCTAGCTTCGCTAATAACAAGATTGGCACATATAACAATATCACCCAGAAGATTTGGGGCTTGTTCAATGGGCTTAGAAACAGGAAATGATAATACGTTTGTGGCGTAATTTTTTTCACACCATTTTTTATTTAGTTCTTTACTTTCATTAGTATCAACAATTCTAATAACTATCTCTGCTTCCGCGTTGTTTTTTTGTAGAGCTTTTTCTGCCCATTTAATAATTAATTTATTATCAGGAAGAGAGCCGAGATTTGAAATTTTTTGAATCTCAATCATTAGTTTAGAGTGATTATTAATAATTAGAGTAGGAATTATTTAGAATTAGATTCATATTTTTCATAAGCATTTAGTATTCTAGCAACTAAAGCATGTCGAACGACATCTTTAGATTCAAAAAATGTAAAACTTATTCCTTTTTCATTTTTTAGAATATCAATGACATGTTTAAGGCCTGAAATTTTCCCTGATGGTAAATCTATTTGTGTTATATCTCCAGTTATAATGGCTGTTGAGTTAAAACCAATACGAGTTAGAAACATTTTCATTTGTTCAATTGTTGTATTTTGTGCTTCATCAAGAATTATAAATGCTTCATTAAGTGTTCTACCTCTCATAAAAGCCAAAGGCGCAACCTCAATTACATTTTTTTCAATTAGTTTAGAAACTTTTTCAAACCCAAGCATTTCATATAGAGCGTCATACAATGGTCGTAAATAAGGATCAACTTTTTGAACAAGATCACCCGGTAAAAAACCTAATTTTTCACCTGCTTCAACCGCAGGTCTCACTAAGACTAGTCTTCGAGCGATATCTTGTTCCATTGCTGCAACAGCACAGGCGACAGCTAGAAATGTTTTTCCAGTTCCAGCCGGTCCGATCCCAAAATTAACGTCATGATTTTTTATATTTGAGAGGTATTTCTTTTGATTATTTGTTCTCCCACGGATTAACCCTCTTTTTGTTTTAATTGAAATTTCGTCTAAATATTCATTATCAATTTCATTTGTGAGATTAAGGCTATTTAGATGAAGATGAATTGCTTCTGCTGACAGGAACTCAGTTTCTGTTACAGCGTACATTTCTTTTAAAAGTTCTTCTGCAATGCCGATCAATTTTGGTTTACCACTTACATAAAAATTGTTACCCCGGCTATTTATTTCAACACCTAAGAAATGTTCGATTTGACGTAGATGTTTGTCGAATGGGCCACATAGATTTGATAAACGTTTATTATCAATCGGCTCCAGCAGGAGTCCGTTAGAAGTAGTATTATTCGTAATATTAGTCAAGAAGAAGAAATAAATTTAGAGATTAACAACTTGATTAAGTTTTTTTGTTTCAGGCAGTATACCACGTAGCGAATTTGGCAATGCTTCAGTAATTTTTATATCAATAAATCTTCCAATTAAATTCTTAGAGCCCTTAAAATTAACGATGCGATTATTTTCAGTTCTTCCAAAAAGTACATCGTTGCATTTCTTTGATGTTCCTTCAACTAATATTCTTTGTAAAGTATCAACCATTTCCATACTAATTTCACGGGTTTTTTGATTTATTCTATTTTGCAGTATTGATAGACGTTCTTTTTTAGTTTCAGATGATGTGTTATCGGGTAGTGAGGCTGCAGGAGTACCTGGTCTTGCACTGTATATAAAACTGAATGAATGATCGAATCCAATATCATTAACTAAATGCATTGTATCCTCAAAGTCTTTTTTTGTTTCTCCTGGAAAACCTATAATAAAGTCAGAGGATATACTTATGTTTGGTCTTATTTCAAGTAGCTTCTTAATTTTATTTTTATATTCGAGATTAGTATGCCCTCTTTTCATCAAGGCCAAAATACGATCTGAGCCGCTTTGTACAGGTAAATGTAGGTGGTCAACAAGTTCTGGTATACGGCCATAAACATTTATTAGGTTGTTTGTAAGTTCAACAGGGTGGGAAGTTGTGTAACGAATACGTTCTATGCCCTTTATTTTTGCAACAAACTCGATAAGTAATGCTAAATCACAAATCTTCCCATTTTTCATTAGACCTCTATAGGCATTCACGTTTTGCCCTAAAAGATTAATTTCTTTTACATTTTGGTCCGCAAGTATTTCTATTTCATCAATAATATCATTTACAGGTCTATTTACCTCTTCTCCACGCGTATATGGGACTACACAAAAACTACAATACTTGCTACACCCTTCCATTATTGAAACAAATGCAGTAGGGCCATTTGCTTTTGATACTGGTAAGCAGTCAAATTTTTCTATTTCAGGGAAAGAGATATCAACTATTGGTTCCTTATTTAATATTACATCAGAATACATTGCTGGAAGACGATGTAGAGTTTGTGGTCCAAATACGATATCAACAAAAGGAGCTCGTTCAAGAATAGCCTCCCCTTCTTGACTTGCAACACACCCTCCAACACCGATTATTAGTTTAGAATTAGACTTTTTAAAAGATTTCCATCTTCCAAGTTGCGAGAAAACTTTTTCTTGTGCTTTTTCACGAATTGAACAAGTATTTAATATGATAATGTTTGCCTTGGAGGGGTCATTTGTAGGGGTCATACCATGTGTAGTAGAAAGTGAATCAGCCATTCTGGCTGAATCATATTCATTCATTTGGCATCCTAATGTTTTGATGTAAAATTTTCGATCCATAAATTAATGAAATAAAACAAATAAAACCGGAAGGCTAAATTACACTTTCTATACTCGTATTTCCAGCTAAAAAGTAATAAATTTCTGTTGAAACCCTAATTTTTCAGCAATTCTATTATTTTTATGATTTGATGCACTATTTTTAAATCTTTTTGTGTGCATAGCTTATTAATAATTTGGATTTTACCAACCATAGCAGTGATTGGAATCTATTTAAATTAAAGGATATAGTCTATTAAATTTTAGTAAATATTTTGGAATAATTATTTATAAAAATATAAATAAAATGGAAATTAATAAAATATTAAAAATAATAGTTTTTTTACTTTTATCATTCAATTCTAATGCAGAAGAAGAAATAATTTTTCCTGTGGCAACAGTTTTTGAATCTACCAGCGATGGATTTTTTTTTGGCGCCTTAATTTCATCTTTTAACTTAATCTTTAATTTTGATGCTGCACTTTTTAATGTTGTTATTACTTCTTTGAAAGTTTCATTTTCTGCTGTTTTTATTAGTTCTTTTATAGCAGTTCCTCTAGGCATTATTGTTGCTTTAAATAAATTTATTGGAAAAAATATATTAATGATTTGTCTAAATACGTTAATGGCATTACCAACAGTTGTAATTGGTTTAATAATGTATGGTGTATTGAATCGTCAAGGTTTACTTGGAAATATTGATTTATTATATACCCAAACCGCGATTGTTATCGGTCTGTGTATTTTAATAATTCCCGTTATATTAAATTTAACTATTAGTGCTGTTTATAGCTCAGATCCAAGATTAGCTGAAAGATGTACATTATTAGGTGCAACACAAATTCAGAAAATTCTTATTTACATAAACGAGGTACGTTTTGCATTAATGACTGGAATTGTTACTGGTTATGGTCGTGCAATTGGTGAAGTAGGAATTGCTATGATGGTAGGTGGAAATATTGAAGGATACACAAGAACTATGACAACTGCGATTGCATTAGAAACAAGCAAAGGCTCTTTCGAATTTGCACTGTCACTCGGTGTAATGCTTTTATTTATTGCTTTACTTATTAATATTCTATTACATTATTTTCAACAAAAATAAATATGAAAAATCTATATAAGTTAAAGAATATTGTATTTAATTATGATAATAATTATTTTATAAATGATCTAAATTTAGAAATATTTAGGTCAGAGATAACAAGTTTTGTTGGTCCAAATGGTTCAGGGAAGACGACGCTGCTTAATATTCTTTCATTTCTTAATTTTCCACACTCTGGAAGTATTTTTTTTAATAATATTGAATTAAAAAAAAATAATATAAAAATTTTTAGAAATAAAGTAGGCTACGTTCAACAAAATCCTTATCTTTTTAGAGGAACAGTTTATAAAAATATTGAAATTGGTTTAAAGTTAAATAATGTTAATTTTGAAAAAAGAGTATGCAAAATTGAAAAAGTACTTTCACTTTTAAAGATAGAGCATCTAATAAACAGGTTAGCTAATTCATTATCGACTGGAGAGGCAAGAAAAGTAGCCTTAGCGCAGACAACGGTTCTTGATCCCGATGTTCTTATCATGGATGAACCTTTTTCTAATTTGGATAAGAATTCTGTTATTGAGCTAGAAGAATTAATTATTTTTTTAAATAAAGAATTCAATAAAACAGTAATATTTACTACCCACGATCAAATTCAAGCACAAAAACTAGCAAGTTCAATTTTTAGCCTAATTAAAGGAAGATTATTTTCTAATGATTTTGTTAATTTATTTAAAGGTAAATTTAATGAATCTATAGGTAAATTTGATACAGGAAAACAATTAATATCAATTTATAAAAGTACGAAAAATGCTGAGTATGTTGCCATTGATCCAAAGCAAATAGTCTTGTCGGTAGAAAAACTTGATTCTAGTATGCAAAATAGTTTCCACGGAAGAATACTTGGAATTTCAGAGGATGATTTTAATATTAAACTAAATATTGATATTGGCGAAAATATACAGGCAATTATCACTCATCAGGCTTTTAATGAGTTAAAATTATCACTTAATATGAACGTTTGGGTAAGCTTTAAGAGTGCATCAATAATGATATTTTAGTGATATATCAGACGAATTTTTTGAATCAAATAAAGGATAATATAGCATGCCATTAGTAAATATTTCTATTTTGAAAGGCAAATCAGTCGAGTATAAAAAAGCAATTGCTCATAGCATTAATTCAGCAGTGATTGAAACTATGGGATTTCCTGATGATGATCGTTATCAAATAATTAACGAAATTGAACCCGAGTGTCTCCAGTATCAAGAAAGGGACTCAGATCGAGTAATGATGTTCCTTATTATGAGAGCTGGTCGTTCAAACAAGGCAAAACAAGCATTTTATAAGAAAGTTGTAGAAAATCTTTCTAATAATCCTGGTATTTCGCCAGAAAATATTTTAATAACTATTGTCGAAAATCATGATATTGATTGGTCATTCCGCGATGGTATTGCCCAATTTGTGGTTTAATTTTAGAAAGGTAAGTTATTTTGAGCAAAAAACAACACATGATAATGTTTTTGGTATTAGCATTTTTTTATTCATATCCTTATGCTGCAAATACTGTAAATTTTTTTACAGGCAGAGAATTACTAGAACATTGTGAAAATTGCGTTAATTCAGTAAATGTCTCAAGCATTAATGCATGTGTATATTGTGTTTCTAATATGTCAATGATGCATGACGCATTTGTATATT
>CAZJED010000028.1:0-19332 GCA_964544965.1 uncultured Enterobacteriaceae bacterium | reverse complement strand
ACAAGATACAGAACAAGATACAGAACAAGATACAGAACAAGATACAGAACAAGATACAGAACAAGATCAAAATAAACAAAAGAAAAGTGAGTGTAACCCTGATAAAGGGCAAAATTGTAACGAGCCTAGTTGGTGATACGCCAAGCTACGTTTTTAATTATCTTAGTATTTTCACTAACTACTAGGGCTGAGACAGATATTGGGCTCGGGCATCCGCCTGGCGCATTCTTTAGTCTTGAAACTAATAAAATTCATCTGCACTGTATCGGTGAAGGCTCACCAATTATTGTATTTGATAGTGGTGTGGGTGGCTCACATTTGGACTGGGTTAATGTTCAATCACGTGCCGGTGAATTTACACAAGCATGTAGTTATGACCGTTCTGGTTATGGTTGGAGTGAAATGGGAATTAAACCCAGAACAAGTAAACGAATAGTTAGTGAGCTAACAAAAATATTAAAAATTGCAAAAAAAGAGCCTCCTTATATTCTCGTTGGGCATTCATTTGGCGGTTTAAATATGCAACTGTTCGCTCGCACAAACCCCAAAGATGTAACTGGATTAGTGCTCATCGATTCAATACATACAGAACAGTACAAAAGATTTGAAAATGCTGGTATTGAGATACCAACAATGAATACCACGCGATTTCTACTTGGCAGTAAAGATCAGGTCACAGAAGGAATGCCGGAAGAGTATAAAGACATCGCTTATGAACTAGTAAGATCTGACGAAGCTGTATCAAGCATGTTTAATGAGCTACGTAATATACATGTCAGCACTCAAGAAATATCTACTGCGGCTAAAATGCCAGATATACCCATAAGTGTAATTACACACGGAAAAAAAGTTTGGGATAACCCTATGTTTAAAAATATGGAAGAAATATGGTTAGAGTTACAAACTCAACTTTCTCAATCAACATCAAAAGGTAAATTATTGATTGCAGATAGTAGTGGCCATCACATACATCTTGAACAACCCGAACTCATTCTTAATGAAATTAAATCCATATTGGGAAAAAAATAAAGGTCAAAAATACATGAAAAAACAACTTATCATAAAATTTTTAACAATATTTTCTGCGCTAATATTTTCTGTGCATACACAAGGTCAACAAATTTCAGATGTGTGTGATGTTGAACCTATATCTGAATGCCTAATGATTGAAGCAGAAAGATTGGCTAATGAAATTAACGATAATGAAAAAAGAAAAATTAATCAGGCAATTATTGCAACAACCTGGTCCACAATTGGATCAAATGAAAAAGCGATAAAACTTATTGAAGGTATCGGTGATGTCTCTATGATAGATTCTGCTTTTGCTCGTGCTAGTATTTTAGGAGATATGTCACTTGTCTATGCAAAAACTGGAGACCAAAAAAAATCAGAATCATTTGGGAAAAAAGCAAGTAGCGAAACAATTAACATACACGACCATTTCGAGCGTGCGGTTGTTCTGTTTGGTATTGCTTATAACCAAATAGAGTCAGGGAATATAAAACAGGCAAGACTAATCACTGATTCGTTAACATCAATGGTTAGATTTATTGCGCAACCTGAAGCACAATTACTATTAGTTGCATCAACAGCATGGCTTCATGCAAAACTCAAAAACGAAAGAGCGGCCAATAGTGTGCTAAATAGCATCGAATCCGGACTCGATACAATGATGACTAATCTTCCTAAAGTCGCAACCTATTCCTATTTCGGTGCTGCCTCAGGACTTGTTGGTGATGATGAAAAATCAAATTTAGCAATTGCCGAAGCTAAGCAACTAACAAGAAAAATTGACAATCCGGCAGAGCAATTAACAGCGCTTACAATTTTACTTGATGCACAAAATGACCTGCCAAATATAGCTACTCGAAGGCAAACTCTTCATCATATTTTCGAAATCTTTGACCTCACTGAAGACGCAGAAAATAAAATTTGGGCGTTAACAGTCGCTGCCATTGCCTCTTATAAGGCCTAAATGACAGCCTTTCGTTTTTCAAAAAAACTATAAAAATCAATTATATATAAGATTTTTATATTTAACCCAAATATCGTAATTAAAGAAATGGGAAATTTTCATATTTCTTGATATCCTGAATCCTGTATCGGAGGGCAACCCTTTGATACAAAGAGGAGGAGAGAACGATAAATCCTCGTTAATTATAATTAATTATAAATAAATCCTAACTGGATGAGGTTAATCTATATGAATAATATAAAAAAACTCACATCAGTGCTGGGTGCAGTTGTACTTACTTTAGGAATGGGTCAGGCGTTTGCGGCTGATACACTCTACGGCAATATGAATACTGTCACACAAGACATGCTTGATAATGCCGCAGGTGATGCTAATAACTTTCTCCATACCAATGGTAACTATGATCAAACCCGCTTCTATCCAGCGCAATCAATCAACCGCGAAAACGTGGGTGATTTGGCACGTGCATGGTCATTTAAAATGGAAGTTGTAGATTCATTGGAAACGAGTCCAATCGTTGTCAATGGTACAATGTATGTAACTTCTTCTTTTAACCATGTTTATGCGCTAGATGCAGCATCTGGTAAACAAAAATGGCACTACAAGCATAAGATGGGTCCAATTACCACTTATTGCTGCGGACCAAACAACCGTGGAGTTTTCCCTTATGAGGGTATGCTTTACTTGGGAACTTTGGACGCGAAGTTAGTCGCTCTTAATGCAGCTACTGGTAAAAAAGTTTGGGAAACCCAAATTGCTGACCCAGAGCTTGGTTACAGTGAAACCATGGCTCCAACTGTTGCCGATGGAAAAGTTCTTATCGGTACCAATGGTGGTGAATATGGTATTCGCGGTTTCGTAAAAGCATACGACGCAAAGACTGGTAAATTAATCTGGACTTTCCACAGTATCCCAGAAAATTCTGTTGGTACATGGGAAGAAAGAGATGCAACCGGTTTACACATGCATCGTGATATAGCTGCAGAAAAAGCTGCACTTAAGAAATTAGGTGATCCATACAAAACTCTTGGTGGTGGCGTATGGCAAAACATGGCTATCGACCGTGATAACGGAATGGTTTACTTTGTAGTTGGTAACCCTTCACCTGACCTTTATGGTGCTATCCGTCCTGGAGATAACCTTTACACAAACTCACTTGTTGCAATTGATCTTGATTCAGGTGAAAAACGCTGTCACTTCCAATACATCGCGCATGATGTTTGGGATTTGGATGCGGTAAGTCCTCCAATTTTAACTCCTGTTGTAGACAATGACGGTCAAACCGTTAAAGGTGTACTTCATGGTGGAAAAACTGGTTATGTTTATGTGCATCGTGCATCTGACTGCAGCTTGATTCGTCATTCTGAACCTATGGTTTCACAAGAAAATCGTTGGGTTCTTCCAACCAAAGCTGGCGAACGTATGTTGCCTGGCGCAAATGGTGGTGTTGAATGGTCGCCAATGGCGGTTGATGCAAGTCAAAGCTTGACATATGCCATCAACCTTCATCAGCCAATGACTTATCACGTTGAAGCAACTCCATACCCTGGTGGTAAACTATGGTTAGGTGGTGCTTTCAAAGTCATCCCATCTGAAGAACAATGGGGTAATGTCACAGCAGTTAACTACAACACTGGGGCAATTGCATGGAAGGTTAAAACTCAGCAACCAATGATTGGTGGTATTTTAGCTACCGGCGGCGGCTTAGTTTTCACTGGTGAAGCTAATGGGCTTTTCAAAGCTTATAACTCAACTACCGGTGAATTAATGTGGCAAGACCAAACCAATGCAGGTGTTAATGCGCCTCCTTCATCTTATAATGTTGGTGGTACTCAGTACATCGTTGTTGGTTCTGGTGGTAATGCACAAATTAACTCAAAACGTGGTAATGAAATTATTGCCTACAAAGTTAAATAATTAGTGTAGCGTGCATTAATAAACGGCCACCCTAGGGTGGCCGTTTTTTTAATATTTATTCGTAATTGAACAATATTAGTCAGAAAATAGTCTAAATATAAAAATAAGGAATTTATTATGTTCCAGAAAAATATCATCACCATATTATTTGCTTTGTTTTTCTCCACAGTATTCGCTGCGGAAGAAGCTGAATCTGAAGCAATGAACAAAAAAATGAAAGATAAAATTCAAATATGTGTCTCCTGTCACGGTAAACAAGGTGAGACAATAATGCCAGTGTATCCAATTCTTGCCGGACAAAATTTTTACTATACTTACGTTCAGCTAAAAGACTTAAAATCAGGTTATCGTAAAAATGAAATTATGGCGGCGATGGTTCAAGATTTGGAAAAGGATGAAATGAAATTATTAGCTAGTCACTTTTCTGAACAGACCTGGCCAGAAACTAAACATAAATCCGATGCGAAAAAATCAAGCATTGCAAAAATGGCTATTGATGCCGGTCAATGTGTGCAATGTCATCGTGGTGGGTTTGAGGGCGAAAGTCGAAATCCTAGATTGTCTGGACAAAACTATGAATACTTGAAGAAAACAATGCTTGATTTTAAAAATAAGGTTCGCACAAATTCAGCAGCAAAAAGTTCATTATTTGCCACATTTGAAGATGAACAAATTGATGCGTTAGCTGATTATCTAGCGGGTTTTAAACCTTAATTAAAAAAACTTCTTTAAAAGAATAAGCAATTAAGGTTTTAGTAGTTTAATAATCTCACCAAAATTATTTTCTTCCGCAATCATTAGCGCTGTTAATCCACGATTATCTCTTATGGTTGGGTCTGCTCCTAGTTCAAGGAGGGTTTTAACAGCATCAGTTTTCCCATAGCCAACAGCCCACATTAATGATGTTAAATCATTTTTAGTTTTACGATTAACACCAGCGCCATGCTTAACCAATAATTTAATAATCTCAACATCGCCATTTGCTGATGCATAATTTAGTGCAGTCTTTCCTGAATAATCTTTTATGCTAACGTCAGCATAAAGTTTAAGAAGAATTTTGACGATGGATTCATGGCGAGCAAATACAGCCTCCATTAATGCTGAAATATTTTTCACGCTAAGTTTATTAATACCTGCACCTTTATCAATGAGATATTGCAGAATATCTACATGGCCTCCTGAAGCAGCATTCATTAAGGCAGTCTCGGCATTAGTGTTAACCATATCGACACTAGCGCCTTTCTCAATTAATAATTTTACAATGTCTAAACTACCAGCTCTTGTTGCTGATATTAGCGCTGTATTACCGAATCGATTTCTTGCTTTTATCGAAGCTCCCTCTTCTAGTCGCTGCCTTACTTTATCAATATCACCATTCTTTGCAGCAGCTATCAAGGATAAATTAAGCTCTCGAAATTCAACTGCATCATATTCTTTGTTCGCAAAAGTTAGCGTCGTAAAAAAAATAATAATTGAAGTAATGCATATTCTAAATAGCGTCATAATATTTTTCTTCCATTTATGTTATAAAGATTCAAGTCGTCTTTCTAGATTAACAAGATTTTTTTCGAGCTCTGACATATCCCATCCTTTGTCTAAATAAAGAGCAATTAATTGATCTATTTTCTCCAAAATCTGACGTTCGAGTTCTTCAGTATTCCAATCATTCTCCGCATACCAATATATCAAATCTTCAGTAGCCCAAATAGAGCGTCTGAGTCGAAATTCAATCTCATCTGTTGTATGGTCTGCATTAATAACTCCCTGAATTGACTCATCTGAAGATATTATTTCTTCTGTATTATCATCACTAGAGCAGCTATAAATAAAAAATAATATAGAAAATAAAAATAAAATTGAATGTCGCATCTAAATAAACCTCTTTATGAAAAAATAAAATAAGTTTATAAAAGTAGTATTTTATGTTTTCATCTGTTAAATATTATATGGTTAGTCTTCAAAAGAATAAAGAAATATAAAAGTATGACAATAAATTTTAGAAAATGTTTATTAATTTTTCTTTATCTGGTTAGTCTGTATGGGTGTACATCTACTCCGGCCGGAGTTAAGCCTGTCTCAGATTTCGATATCAATAAATATCTCGGAATATGGTATGAAATAGCGCGACTTGACCATAGTTTTGAGAAGGGCTTGATTGACGTATATGCAAATTATTCACTTCTTGATAATGGTGGTATTAAGGTTGTAAATCGAGGGAAAAATAGTGCTAACAATAAATGGAAAGAGGCTGTTGGAACAGCATATTTTATAAATAAAAAAGATGTTGGGAGTTTAAAGGTTTCTTTCTTCTGGCCATTCTATGGAGCATATCATATAGCGAAATTAGATAAAGCATACACAATAGCTCTTGTCATAGGCCCTAATTTGAACTATGCCTGGTTATTGTCTAGGTCAGAAAATCCTGATGCAAAACTCTGTGATGAATATTTCAAAGAAGCATCTCGACTAGGAATTAATGACGGCAAATGGATTAAAATTAGAAATTGTATATAACATTTAACTACGGCAATTCTATTAACACTTGCTCTAGATTTTTTCTCGTCGTACTAGTACTCTCAACTGGATAACCATACCAAATTAATCCTACAATATTCTCTAATTTTTTATCGATCCAGGTGATTTCATAACATCGATCATCTCGAATAACCGCGCCAGTTGACCATTTCGTGCCAATGTTATTACTCCAAAGAGAAAGCATTAAATTTTGTATAGCACAACAACATGCGGCATAGTCTTCCTGATAGGTAATATCTTTTTTTGACTTTTGGCACGTTACAATTATCCAGCCAGGGATATTTTTCCAACGTCTAAACTTTTCTTCAGCACTTTCTGCTCCATTTATATCTGTCATAATTTTCCTATTTAATTCACAAATACTAGTAATTGTCTCTTGCCCTAACAAATAAAAATGCCATGGCTCTGTGAGATGATGATTGGGAGCCCAACACGCAACATTTATTGCATCTTTTATTAAATTTTTGTCTGGAATTTTATTGGGAATAAAATCATGGACCGTGCGCCTTGATATAATTAAATCTTCAAGATATGTGTGCTGATTTGTCATATAATCACCAATTCTATTCGGAAAAATTTTTTAATCAAATGAAAGCAAAAAAAATACACAATATTTTTTATACTGTACTTCTGTCATTTTCAACTTTCAGTATTGTAAGTGCTTATGATGATATGCCCTTCAAACCGCCAGGTCGCTTTATAAGTATCGGTTTCCAAACAATGTATGTCGACTGCCTTGGAAATAATGCCCCGACGGTTTTAGTTGATGTTGGTATCGCAGAATCATCAGCTAGTTGGTATAAAATAGCCAAAGAGCTGTCTAAAAATGTACGTATTTGCCTTTATGATCGGGCAGGATATGGATGGAGCGACCCGGGTAGAGGTGAAAGAACTACGGCAACTATTGTTCATGAACTTAGACTGCTTCTTAAACGTGCAAAAATTTCCGGCCCCTATGTATTGGTTGGTCACTCTTTTGGAGGATTTACAATCCGTTATTTTGCTGCCAAATTTCCAGAAAATGTCATAGGATTAGTGTTAGTTGATTCCTCCCACCCTGAACAAATTTATAGACTTTCTGCACTAGATGATGGTAATAAAAAACCGCTTATTACTGGACGTAGAGCTGTCGCTCCTAAAGATTTTTCAGAATTTGAAAAAAAATGGTATTTTTTAAATTCAAGTCGAAAAGCTACTTTTGCCCAAATGGCTGAACTAAAATATTTTAAACAAAGCGCATACCAAGTGAAACATTCGGGACCATTAAAAGATATTCCAATAGCTGTTTTATCAAGAGGAATTGGCCAATTGCCCGTGTTAAATGGGATGCCACTTGAGAATGAGTGGCAGGATATGCAAAAAGATCTTCTCAAACTCAGCAAAAATAGTTGGCAATCAATAATTGCTAATAGTGGTCATAATATACATAAGGAAGCACCTGAAAAAATAATCGAAAATATCCTAAAAGTAATAAAAAAGTCGAAGGACTAATAATTGCTTTGTCCTAAATCTTTTTTCATTTTCCATGCGCTCGGTAATTTGCCCTGAAGTGTAAGAAATAAACAAGAGCCAATAATAAAAATCATACCAATGCCAGAACCAATATCTGGGATTTCATTCCAGCCAACCCAACCAAATAATGTTGCTATTAACACCGTTACATAAGTAAATGGAGAAACTGTTGATGCTTCATTATTAGTAAAAGCATAGGTCAATAATGTTTGCCCGAATGTTGCACAAACACCCGCTAGAATCATAATTGATAAATCAAATATAGTGGGTGTTTGCCAAAACCAAAACATCGCTACACCAGAATAAAATGTAGAGAAAATACTAAAATAAAATACTGTGCGTATAACAGGCTCAGTCCTAGCCATGTAACGTATGAGTATTTTTGCGCACGCAATAAAGAAACCTGAACATAATCCAATAATAGCTGCGAATGTAAACATAGAAGTGCCTGGTTTAAGAATAAATATTACACCAACAAACCCTATGATTAATATGAAAAAAATTCTCGTGTTTATCCTTTCATTAAGAATTGGAACTGCTAATAAGGCAATAAAAAGAGGAGATGCTGCATTTAATAATGTTGCTTCAGACAAACCAATATTCGAAATAGCAAAATATAAACATGTCATTGCCGATATACTAATAAGACCACGAAAAACATGCATATGAAAAATTGATGTTTTCATAAATGAAATTCCATAAGGCAAAATAAATGGAATAATGATAATTAAACCTACACAACTTCTTAAAAAAACCAACTGAATTACTGGCAATTCTGAAGATGCAGCCTTAATACAAGTAGCCATAACAGCAAAGAAACAAGCTGAAAAAAAAGCAGGTAAAAACCCGTGAACTATATAACGTTTATCTATATGCATTTGCTTTATTGATTATCTGTTTTGTAGAAAAACTTAACTAGCTATAAAAAATATAATTATATAGTATTAAATATAGCGATTAAATTTATTTCGCATTAGAACAGATATAATCTGGAATGGAGCCAAATATGCTAGAAGAAATTTTTAAAATGCAATTAGAACTTAATGATTATGTTTTTGAAAAAAATAATATTAAAAATAACTTGGATAATAATCTAAGTATGCAAGCAATCATGTCTGCTGTAAAAGACAAAGAAATGATGGTAAATGATTTGCCTAATAAATGGTTGGTGAACTATTCAAAAGCAATGAAGGAAGAATTATACGAGCTGGATGATGAATTATTATGGAAGTGGTGGAGCAAAGATAAAATTGATATGCAAAATATACGTGTTGAGCTAATCGACATCTTACATTTTTTAATTTCAGCTATGATGTGTGCTGGATTAACTGCGGATAAAGTATTTGATATCTATCAGCAAAAACATGCAGTTAACATCAAACGGCAAAATAGTGATTATAATAAAAAAACTAAGACTGAGGATGACAACCGAGAAATTACCTAGAAGGTATATAACTAAAATTCCCTAAAAATATAAATTTGAGTAAAAGATCTATGAATGAAATAAATGAAACACAAAATAATGGTGAAAATATTCTAATTTCACAGTCTGTTGCTATCTTAGTTGATGGCAATAATATAGAACGTAGTATCCACGCTGAGGCCAATGATACTAATACAATGCTTAATTTTGACATACTGATACCAAAATTATTACTAAATCGTGGATTGAGCCGTCTTGTCTATTTCCGAGAAGGAAAGCATATTTCAAATAAACTTCAAGAACGTCTGCATAATTTTTATCATGGCTCTGTAAGACCTTGTCACAAAAGCGCGGATATTCCTCTATCAATTAATGCAATTCAAGTTGCCGATAAAGTTGATACTATTATTATTATGTCAGGTGATTCTGACTATATTGAACTTGTACGTCATTTAAAATCGGAAGGTGTTCGCGTGGAAATCGCTGCAGTTGAAAGCACTACTTCTAAATTAATAATTGAAGAAGCTGATCACTTTCACGAAATTACAAAAGGCGACTGGTTTACACTACCTGCAAAGAAAGTATCAAAACGACATAACAATATGCGTAATATAAAAAGCGAGGCCAACAAGTGATACATAATTTGAATAGCGACTAAAATACATTCCTCTTCGTCTATATTGGATATCCTCATCAATATTTTTAAGTCCCTCTGAATGAGTATATCTCCCTATACAAAGCAAAACTAATGCAAGAAAGCTAAATATAACAAATTCTTTTTGAAAAAAGAGAATAATCGGAATAATGACTGCTAAAGACACGCTCTCTACAAAATTACCATGGCATCTAATTGCACGGGTTAGTTCTTCATCTCCGCCTGATTCTAAAAGAATTTTCTTTTCACGTCTTAGCTTAACCACTCTTACTATTAAAACTCTATTCCAAATAACCAAAAAGGTTACACATAATAAAAAACCAATCTGAAAGAACGGATAAAGAAATTCATTAATTTCATTGTACATCTTAAACTCTCCTTATAACTTTAAGTAGTCCTAGATAAATTTATTAAATTTTAATTAAATTGCGCCTTTATCTAACAATAATGAATATATCCCTTCTGCCATCACATTATAGCCTTTCTTATTTGGATGAATAGAATCAGATTTAAGCGACTTACTTCGTAATATGTCAGAAATTAAATCTTCAATAAAAATAACGTCCATTGAATTAGCAATTTTTTCATACATATCAAATGAAGACAAAAAAATACCTGGCTTTGGAACGCCGAGCAAAATAACTGGAATGCCTCTATCTAATGATAACTGAATCATGCTGCGTATATTTAATTCCATCTCCTTTAAATCCATTTTACGTAACAGGTCATTGCCGCCATGGCAAAGAATCATTAATTGAGGATGAGACTCATCTAAGACTTTTGGTAATCTCTTCAAGCCTTGTCCTGATATTTCACCCGAAACACCAGCATTAATAACACGTAGCCCTGTTAAATCTTCTAATTTTGCTGGGTAGCTTTCTCTTCTGCTTGCATTGTACCCATAGGTTAGGCTATCTCCGAAAGCAAGTATTACAGAATCATTTGATAATGAAGATAAAGAAGAAGTCTTCTCTCCGCACCCACCAATTATTAAAATAAAAACACTTAAGAAAAAAAAGCATTTATTTTTGTTAACACTTAACATAATGAATACAAAAATAACAAATATATCAATTCATCACTATATTTTATTTACTTTTGCTTTATCTTTCTTTTAAACTCTTGGATATGACCATAAAATTACCAAAGTCATTGTTATGGATTTCAGAGTCTACTGTTGAAGCCTTATTAAAATTCTATGACTATCCTCATCCAGAAAAAACGGGCGGGATTATCGAGGGATACGATAAGACTCATGCGCTTAGAAGTGCAAAAATGTGTGCTGCTGTTGCTACTTATTTTGGATATGACAAAGAAATTGTTCGTAAATATCAAATTGCCTGTCTTCTCCATGACCTAGGACGAGCTGGACTTGACCAAAAATTATTTGGCAAAATATGGTCATGGGCTAGAACCCATAAAATCCCAACACGTCCTTTAGAATGGCGTGAAAAATACCCAGAAACTAAATATGGAAACGAAACTGAAGCATTCTGGGATATGTACTGTTCACAACTTCAGGAGATTGGAGTTGAAAATACTGATTGGGCAAAAGAGCAAATAGAAATGCGGTTAGGTTATGCAAGGCGTTTTAACAAACAAATTAAAAATATTAAACCAAAACTTAGAAAACAAGGTATAGAGTGGACGGATTGGATGGAAAAAGTAGTACTATATTATTATTATCCTGAAAAATTGGATAATGTACCGAATTGGATAAAAAAACTTGCCGAAATCTTAGTTGGCTGTGAAAAATTAGAAGCAAACTGCAATCGAATGCGTGGAAATGACTACTACAATCGTGAAAATGAAAGTTTTTTTGATGCATTCAAGTACTTAGATAATTTAAAGAATGAGAACTGCATTAGTAAGAAAGTATTATTTGAGATTCAAAGACTAGTCGCTAAAGGCTTATTTGACGATATCCTTAGGGAAGCACGTGATGGGTATATATCAGAAGAAGAATTAAAGTTTCTTAGAACAATAAATGCTGAGGAAAATAAATGTCAGTGATAACAGAAAAATTCTCACTTAATATGAAAGGCGATGGCGAGATAAAAAACATTACAAAAAAAATATCCGATATACTTAGTACCGTAAAAATGAAAAATGGTACTGTTACAATATTTGTTAAACATACTACCGCCTCTTTGATGATTTTTGAAGACGAACCCGGCTTACGTAAGGATACAAAATCGACTTGGGAAAATATAATACCTGCGAATAAGGAATGGCAACATAACATATTGAACTCTGGGGAAGATAATGGCCACAGTCATTTACGTGGACAAATTCAAGGGCAATCGTTAACAATACCTTTTTTAGAAAATGAACTTACCCTGGGGGCTTGGCAACAAGTAGTTATTATTGATTTTGATACTCGTGCTAGAACACGTGAAATTGTTACGCAAATAATTGGCGAATAATACTTAGTTATTTCATAAATATCTGAAGCAAATCGTTGAGGTAACGATGTCCCCGAAGAGAGGGTTTTATTTTTTCATTGCGATAGTCCACTAAACCCATTTTTTTAGCAATCATTAATTCTTTCTCTATTATTTCTATTGGTAATCCAGTTCTTTCGAAAAAAAGATTTTCTGTAATACCGCTAGTTAGACGTAATGCGTTCATCATAAATTCAAGGGGAACCTCCTCAACATCTAAAACTTTTTTTTCAGTAATAGCGCTACTTTTAAGATTAATTAATTCAATGTAACGTGCTGGTATTTTATGACGAACATATCTTTCTATCTGATTACTAGTAACGTTTGTAATTTTACCGTGTGAGCCAGCTCCGATACCAAGATAATCACCAAATTGCCAATAATTTATATTGTGTATTGATGTGTAATTATTTTTAGCATAAGCTGAAATTTCGTATTGTTCGAAATTATTTTTTTTAAGAAATGCTTGTCCCTTTTTCTGTATAGAACTAATAACATCATCGCTAGGTAATTCTGGTGGTTTCGAACCAAATATAGTATTTGGCTCTATTGTTAATTGATACCAAGAAATGTGTGTAGGTAAATAATCTGCGGCTATTTCAAGATCTGCTAACGCCTCATCGACTTCTTGATTTGGTAATCCAAACATTAAATCCAAATTAAAATTCTCAAAACCTGCCTCTTTGCTAAGTTCAATTGCTTTTTTTGCCTCATTAGCATCATGTATTCTCCCTAATAAAGTTAGCGATTGGTCGTTAAAACTTTGTATACCTAGGGATAATCGGTTAACGCCAATTGCCCGATATTCACCAAATTTTGTTGCTTCTACCGCACCCGGATTAGCTTCTAATGTTATTTCAACATCCAAATCAATACTTAATTGGGCTTGGATTACATTAAGTATCTGATCGATCGACTCCGGCAAAAATAGACTTGGAGTTCCTCCTCCAAAAAATATACTAACAATCTTTCTGCCCTCAATTCGATTGAGTTCAAATTTAAGATCGCTGATTAAGGTGCTTATATATAACTTTTCTTCAAATCCCGATGCAGGTATCTCATGTGAATTAAAATCACAATAAGGGCATTTCTTCAAGCACCAAGGAAGATGAATATAAAGTGAAAGTGGTGGATCTTGATGAAATATTTGCATCAAAAGATTTTTTCATTTGCCAGTTATTTTCTTGATTAATAATCTTAATGCTTGTCCACGATGACTCAATTCATTCTTTTTATCATCTGATAACTCGGCAGAAGTACAACTAAGTGAAGGAATATAAAATATCGGGTCATAACCAAATCCATTTTTACCGCGGGGGTTTGCGACTACATACCCTTCCCAAACTCCCTCTACAACTATTGGATCTTTTTCATTCATGTTTTCTAAAAAAACCATTGAACAAATAAATCTTGCATGACAATCTTTTGGGTCTAATCCCTTTATATTTTTGATAAGTTTATTTAAATTATCCCTGTCACTAGCATTTGAACCTGCGTAACGTGATGAAAAAATACCTGGTTTTCCATTAAGTGCATCGACTTCAATTCCAGAATCATCGGCAATGACAGGATATTTTGTATGCTGAGCAGCATTACGCGCTTTTATCAATGCATTTTCCAAAAAGGTTGTTCCTGTTTCATCCGCTTCGACAACATTAAACTTCGATTGTGGAACAATTTCGTATGAGGTATTACTCAGCAACGCGTTTATTTCTCTAACCTTATCCAAATTACCGCTTGCTAAAACAATCTTTTCTTTTATCAATCTTATTTTCCTAAAACTTCTTTTTGATATTTGAATAATTCAGTTATTCCCTTTTTTGCCAACGCTAACATACTTTCTAATTCCTGATATGTGAATGGACGTTTTTCTGACGTTCCCTGAATTTCAATAAAATTATTTTTACCGTCCATTACTACGTTCATATCTGTTTCAGCAGCCGAGTCTTCCAAATAATTCAAATCTAACAATGCCTTACCATCATGAATACCAACGGAAACGGATGCTATCATTTCTTTTATTGGATTTTTTGTAATTAGCCCATCAGTTAAAGCCTTATTAATGGCGTCATTCAATGCGAGACAACCCCCCGTGATTGAAGCTGTCCGTGTACCTCCATCTGCCTGAATAACATCGCAGTCGACAACAACGGTATTTTCGCCCAACAAATCCATGTCTATAATAGAACGGAGGGAACGACCAATTAGCCGTTGAATTTCCATGGTTCGCCCCCCTTGCTTACGTTGTGCCGCTTCACGCTGCATACGCGAACCTGTTGAACGAGGCAACATTCCGTATTCAGCTGTTATCCAGCCCGTATCTTTACCGCGTAAAAAACTAGGAACGCCAGCTTCGATGCTAGCATTACATATCACCTTTGTTTTACCGAACTCGATCAATACCGAACCCTCGGCATGACAGGTGAAACCCCTTGTAATACTAACAGCCCTGAGTTCATCGAGTGTGCGTCCATCTGATCGCATAAAAGCCTCCTATTAAAAAGTATTGTATTATAACGATAAAATGTGTTTGCGTATTTCCTCTATTTGCAATGAAACGTTACTATTGATAAATAACAACTATATATAAAAGGAAGGGTATTTTAATGATTTGCAGTATGACAGCCTACGGTAGAGTCGAAAATTCGGATAATCAGAATTCAATTTCGTGTGAAATTAGAAGTATCAATCATCGTTATTCAGAAATATCAATCCGCTTACCAGATGAATTAAGGCCACTCGAACAAAAAATTCGTAATCATATCTCTGACAAGATAAAGCGGGGGAAGATTGAATGTAATATACGCATTGAACAACAGGATGCCTATAATGAAGCACTCTCAATTAATAAAGATCTACTAAAAAATATAATTGAAGTTGCTGAAAAAATAAATTCTAATCTATCAACTTCTACATCATTAAATTCTCTCGACTTATTACGTTGGCCAGGAGTTTTGAGAAAAAAGACTCTTGATGTTAAAAAAATAGATAAATTACTCTTTAAACTAGTAGATGAAGCCATTGATATCGTAATTGATACACGCCAACGTGAAGGAAAAAAGATAAAAAAAATGATTACTGATCGTTGCTCTAAAATAAAAAAAATTATAAATGATGTTCGCAAAAAAATGCCGACTATACTTAAAAGTTTTCGTAAAAAATTAACAGATCGTGTACAAGAAATATCAAGTGAATTAGATAATGAACGTTTTGAACAAGAACTACTTTATATATCTCAGAAGATGGATATTGAGGAAGAAATCGATCGTCTTAATGCTCATATAGATGAAGTTATAAGGGTAGTAGATCAGAAAGGACCCATTGGTAGACGACTAGACTTCCTTATGCAAGAAATGAATCGAGAATCTAATACGCTTGGCTCAAAGTCATACCACATTAAAACAAGTAATGCTTCTGTTGAATTAAAAGTACTAGTCGAACAAATGCGAGAGCAAATCCAAAACATTGAATAATTATGAGTAATTATAGTAAGGGAAATCTGTTCGTCATTTCTGCACCATCTGGTGCTGGTAAAACATCACTAGTAAAAGAACTATCAAAGAAAAATAATAGCCTAATAATTTCAACGTCACATACAACGCGTCAACCCAGAGAAAATGAAATTAATGGAGAAGATTATTATTTTATTAAAGAAGCAGATTTTAGAGATTTGATTGAAAAAAATTACTTTATTGAATATGCAAAAGTCTTCGATAATTACTATGGGACTTCTCGTTCCTTAGTGCAATCTGAATTGGGAGCAGGAAAAAATGTTATTCTGGAAATTGACTGGCAAGGTGCAAAAGAAGTTAGAACATCCGGATTAGATATAATTAGTATTTTTATACTGCCACCTGATATTAAAACATTAAGAAAAAGATTATTAAACCGTAAAAAAGACACCCCAAAAATAATTGAACAAAGAATGTCATCTGCACTTAAAGAAATTTCGCACTATGAAGAATTTGAATTTGTCATAATAAATGATAATTTTGAACAAACTCTAACCAAGTTAAACGATATTATTGCTGATCCAAACACAAATTTACACCGTCAATCTGGTTTCTTTGAAAATTTTGTTAGACAAATGATGGCAGAAAAAGCTTGATTTAGGTAGAATTACCCTAATCTAAGACAAAGGAATTTTAATGGCCAGAGTAACTGTAGAGGACTGTTTAGATAACGTAACAAATCGTTATGAGTTGGTATTACTTGCGAGTAAACGTGCACGCCAGATTGTGTTGGGATCTGAGCCTTTGGTACCAACCGATGATGATAAACCAACTGTCATTGCATTACGCGAAATCGCAGAAAATTTGGTCAATAATGAAAATATAGATAAAATAAATCGTCCAGATGATGATGAAGAATTAACTGAAGACGTTTTTGAATCCCTGCCCTCCCTGAATAAATAATAGCTTGTTCAGCCCAAAGAAAGACGCGGCAAGTGTCATTTCGCTGTTGTATCATATGACTTTATTATGAAATTAGTCTAGCAAATAACCATGCTAACAATTAATGAATTAAGTAAAACAATAGGAACCTATCTTCAGCCAGAGCATGTTGACAAAGTTCAGCTCGCATATCAATTCAGCGCTGAGGCACATGATGGGCAAAAACGGAAAAGTGGTGAACCCTATATATATCACCCCCTAGAAGTTGCTTATATCCTTGGTGACATGCGCATGGATTATCAAACACTAGTTGCTGCAATATTGCATGATGTTATTGAAGATACATCAACAGTAAAAACTGAAATTAGAAAGAAATTTGGCAAAGGAATAGCAGATCTCGTAGATGGCGTCAGCAAATTAGATAAAGTTAAATTTGAAAGCTTTGAAGAAGCACAGGCAAACAATTTTCAAAAAATGTTGATGGCAATGAGCACTGATATTCGAGTTATTCTCGTAAAGTTAGCTGATCGTTTACATAACATGAGAACACTAGAAGCGTTAAAATCAGAAAAACGTGTGCGCATCGCGAAAGAAACACTTGAAATATATGCCCCTATTGCATTAAGACTTGGAATAAATTCTATCCGTTTAGAATTAGAAGAACTTGGTTTTGCAACATTATATCCGCTTCGTTACAGAATATTAAATGAACAAATAAATAAAGCGCGAGGGCATCGTAAGGAAATCATAACAAAAATTCGTACGGCTTTGAAACGTCGTATGCGACAAGAAAAAATTCCTGGGCAAATTTTTGGCAGGGAAAAACACCTGCATGGAATATATAAAAAAATGCGAGATCAGAACTTGTCATTTTCAGATGTATATGATGTTTATGCATTTCGAATTATCGTTGATGATGTTAATACTTGTTATCGAACAGTTGGAACTGTACACAATTTATACAAACCGGTACCAGGCAAATTTAAAGATTACATAGCAATGCCAAAAACAAATGGCTACCAATCATTACATACTGGATTATTCGGACCATACGGCGTCCCGATAGAAATACAAATTCGCACAAAAGAAATGAATGATGTCGCTGAGGTTGGAATTGCAGCTCATTGGTTATATAAAACTGAAAACATATCCAAAAGTATCAATCGTGTTAATAAAGGACGAAGTGATACGCAGCGTCGCGCAAAAGAATGGTTAAGAAATATAGTAGAAATGAATAAAACAGCGGGTAATCCAGAGGAATTTTTTGAAAATGTCAAAATAGATTTATTCCCAGATGACGTATATACCTTTACGCCTAAAGGAAAGATTATGGAATTACCAAATGGTTCAACAGCAGTTGATTTTGCATACGCAATACATACCGATATTGGTAATACATGTGTTGGCGCAAGAATTAACAGAAAACTTGTTCCTTTGGGTACTCAATTAACAAATGGCCAAACTGTTGAGATTATTTCTGCAAGTAGTGGAAGACCAAATCCGGCTTGGCTAAGTTTTGTAGCTACGGCAAAAGCTAGATCACAAATAAGACATTTTCTAAAAAACCTTCAAGAAAATGAAGCTATTGCATTAGGTAAGCGTTTATTAAATCGGGAACTTGAGTCATTTTCACTAACTTATCAAGATATTAGTAAAACTGATATGGAATACCTAATTAATGAAAACAAAGCTGCAGGTGAAAATAAATTATTTAAAGATATTGGGCTGGGCAATAAGATGGCTCCTCTAATTGCACGACAATTTGTTGTGTTAAAAAAAATAGCGCTAACAAAGAATAAAAAAAGTGAGCCTGAAAATACTATCCCACTTACAATAAAAGGAACTGAGGGGATGGTGGTGAATTTTCCAAAATGTTGCTATCCGATACCAGGTGACCCCATACATGGATTTGTTACTTCTGGACGAGGCATAGTTATACATCGACAAACCTGTAAAAATTTAGTTGAATACCAAAAACAACAAGAAAAATGGATTGATGTAGAGTGGGAAAAAGATAATGAAAATGAATATCAAGCAAAAATTCATCTAAATGTGAACAATCAGCGTGGAGTACTTGCTACTGTAGCTGCTGCAATTGCTGATGCTGATGCGAATATTAACAGTGTTGAAATGAAAGAACGTGATGATCGCCATACTACCTTACGATTTATTATCGCAGTCAAAAATAGGGGTCATCTAGCCAAAGTAATCAGAAAAATTAGACTTATTAAAAGTGTTTCACATATTGATCGAAAATAAAAACTATAGCCTATAAAAAGTAAAATGAGGAGTTAATAATGCATCGGGAAATAATATTTACTGAAGATGCTCCACAAGCAATAGGAACATACTCACAAGCAGTTAAAATAGGTAACACCGTTTATCTTTCTGGCCAGATACCAATAATACCAAAAACAATGGAGCTTGTTGAGGGTGATATGAAAAATCAAATTAAACGTGTCTTCATAAATTTAGCT
>CAZJED010000027.1:15377-20701 GCA_964544965.1 uncultured Enterobacteriaceae bacterium | reverse complement strand
TACCGCTGCTTTTTATTATTTTTTTTATTCCAGGATTAACTTATGGAGTAATAAATAAGAATATCAAAAATACTCAAGATATTGCTGTAATGCTTGGTGAAGTTTTAAGTAAATTAGGCCCCTATATTGTGCTTGCATTTTTTGCATCTCAATTTATCGCTGCTTTTAATTATTCTGGGCTAGGACATATTTTAGCTATATCTGGTGGAGAATTTCTAAAAAATCTAGGTATTGAAAATTCAATATTACTCAGTTGTTTTGTTTTGATGGCTGTTTTTGTCAACCTGTTTATTGGTTCCTCTTCTGCAAAATACGCATTTTTTGCACCAGTCTTTGTCCCTATGCTTATGCAAATCGGAATCAGTCCAGAGTTAACTCAAGTAAGTTATAGAATAGGTGACTCGGTAAGTAATGTTATTACGCCGATGAACCCTTATATGATTATTATATTAATGGAAGTTAAAAAATATGTACATGGGTCAGGGCTTGGTACTGTAATTTCCATGATGCTGCCCTACGCTATTTCTTTTCTTATATCATGGTTATTTTTACTACTATTTTGGATAGAAATGGGTTGGCCATTAGGTCCCGGCGGGAACTTACTGTATCAATTACCTTGATTTTGATAAATTATGCTATGATATATTTTCTGAATATAAATAAATAATCCTTATAGTCAAAAAAAATTAAAAATGTCTGAAAATAAAATCTACAAAATCTTATTTCATAATCAAGGAAAAGTTTATGAGATTTATGCAAAAAATGTTCACCATAGTGCAATGTTTGGTTTTATTGAGATAGAAAAACTACTTTTTGGAGAAAAAACATCTGTTGTTGTTGATCCTACAGAAGAAAATTTAAAAAATGAATTCAGCGGTGTGGAACGAACGTACATACCAATGCATTCAATTATTAGAATTGATGAAGTTAAAAAACAGGGTACTGCAAAAATTTCTGATGGAAATGAGAAAAGTGAAAATATTATGCCTTTCCCAGTTTATACAAAACCAAATACTGATGCAGACTCTCAGTAACACTTGAAACTAGACAACTACTTATCTACAACCTGATACACTAAATGCAGAATCGGCAAAGATATTTCTTTCTAATGTTGATGCATGTATAACAACAGCTTTTGCATTACCCTGAAGATTATAACCACCCTCTAATATTGAAACTAAACGATCATCACAAAACTCATTTGCTATATTCATAGCAATCTTAGTTAATCTTACAAAACCATCATCTGTAATTGAAAAACACCCTAACAAATCATCCTGTCTACTATCAAATCCAGCTGAAATTAATACTAAGTCAGGTTTAAATTTTCTGGCAGCTGGTAATAAGATAGTATTAAACTTATCAATTATCATCTTATCAGTGGCTCCACATGGTAAGTGAACATTAATATTTAGCCCCTTCCCATTTCCATGGCCTTTCTTTGCAGGATCGCCAGTACCTGGATATGCAAATTCATCATGTGTGGAAAAAAATAATACATTTGGGTCTTCATAAAATATAGCCTCAGTGGAATTACCATGATGGTAATCCCAATCAATAATTAATATTTTTTTGAGATTATATTTTTCTTGCGCATATTTTGCTGCAATTGCTATATTATTATAATAGCAAAACCCCTCCTCCCTGCCGGTATTCAATGCATGATGGCCTGGGGGTCTTGTTGCACAAAACACATTAGTTAATTCTTTTGTTGCGACCTTATCAACACCCAAAAGTGATGCGCGTACTCCTGCTGACGCCACTTTGTGAGCAATTGGTAATGATTTCTTGATTGACTCAATATGCTCCAAAGTATGCACTGTTCTGATCCACTCAAAAACATCAACTGTAGAATTAATTTCTGCTGTTATTCTCGATAAATTGCATTCAGATATTGCTTTTTGAATATACTCAATTCTTTCAGGTGTTTCTGGATGATTAGGAGCAATATGATGCTCCAGAAATATTGGGTCTGTAATAATAGCCGTATTATTCTTCATTAAATCTGGTTTTTTGAAATAAGAGTCTATAGATTCGCTTGATTCTTCAACAGCAGCAAGTCGAGTCTGATATACATATAATAAGGCAGAAATTATGCTGCCAATAAAATTTCTACGGTTCATTTTGTTATAAAATTTGTTAATTTAATATAAAATGTGGTATGCATGTTTATTGTATAGGCTTTTTGTCGAGTGATGAATATAAAATTAAAATATAACTATATATATTTCAAAAGAAAGTATTCTTATTTAAGAGTAGGAGTCTTATTAATACTATTGTGTGCGCCTTTAGCATCAATGGGTCAATGGCATATTGTGTCTCATGAAAACCTAAGTAGCGATGAAAAAACAAGAGTTGCATTTACAGAAAATAAAAAAGGGTATAGTTTAGAAATTTATAAGGATGCTGTAGGCGCAATTAGAGTGCGTTTTACGCTCAACTCGAAGCTAAATCTTTTCTCTAAAAATATCTGTCCTACATATCAAGTTGATTTAACATTAATAAAAAATACTTCTTTTAATGATGCTCCATGTATATCTAAATCAAATTGGAGTGAATTTATTTTAGGGTATATAACTAATAAAAACATTACTTCACTTTCGCTTGACGCCCTACTTAACGGGAATGTAATAACTTTTCGTTTTGTTCTAGATAATGGAAATTATAAGGAAACAAGTTTCTCCTTGACAGGATCAAAAAGAGCAGCTCTAAGTGTTATTGGAAAAGAAATTAATATAAATCCATAATTCTTATTTAAAGAAATAACTTAATGTATAACGTTAAAAATAATAATAAAAAACTTTTATACCTTGTTAAAAAAAAGAAAATGGCGGAAGATTTTCCTGATATTTGCGATTCATTGGAAAATCCGAATGGTTTGCTTGCGATAGGCGGAACTCTCTCTGAGAAAAAATTACTTTGTGCATATAAAAAAGGAATCTTTCCTTGGTATAATGAAGGCCAACCCATTTTATGGTGGTCGCCAAATCCAAGGTGTGTAATTAAGCCAAATGAGCTTCATATTTCACATAGTCTTAAAAAATGTCTAAAAAAAAGGCATTTTAAAATCACATTCAATCATGATTTTAAAAATGTTATTAACGAATGTTCTGTAAATAGAACTAATAATGACACATGGATGACTAATGATATGAAATTTGCATTCACTCATCTACATAACTCTGGTTATGCACATTCTATTGAATGCTGGAACAATACAAAACTTGTTGGCGGTTTATATGGAATTGCTATGGGTAAAATATTTTTTGGTGAATCAATGTTCAGCAAAGAATCGAATGCATCAAAAATTGCACTAGTTTATCTTTCGCGCCGACTTGAAAAAATGAAATTCCAGTTTATTGACTGTCAGGTAAGCTCTAATCATCTTCTGACACTTGGGGCAAGACTTATTGAGCGAAATAAATTCAGTAAAGTTTTAGATAATTACTGTAATTATAGTAAAGCAGTCTTTGAATAAAAGAATAATCAAAATAACTATGCAGTTTCATAAAATTAGTGCAAAATCACACCTTTTTTTAGGTTAGAGAAAATATATGGCTAAAGAAGATCAAATTGAAATGGAAGGAACAGTTGTAGAAACATTGCCAAACACAATGTTTCGGGTGGAATTAGAAAACGGACATCTAATTACTGCTCATATTTCAGGAAAAATGCGTAAACACTACATACGAATTCTTACGGGAGATCAAGTGACTGTTGAAATGACTCCTTATGATCTTTCCAAAGGTCGAATTACATACAGAGCTAAATAATTAAGATTATATTTTTAATTCCCTCTATAGGAACGAGCAATCTCTAGATCTTCTTCAGTATCAATGCCAATATTACTAGCTTCTTCAACAATATCTAAATGAATTTTACCATCATTATATATAATACGTAGTTGTTCTAACTGTTCGGAGATTTCTATCTCGCATTTCTCAAAATTAGTAATTTTTTTTAAATACTCAACTCTATATGCATAAATTCCTATATGTTTATAAACTTCATTTGGTAAATTACCATTTCTATCAATAGGTATTGGAGAACGGCTAAAATAAAGAGCTTTATTTTTAGAATTAAAAACAACTTTAACTATATTAGGATCTGTGTATTCGTTTATATTATCAATGCGTTTACACAATGTCGCTGCATCAAAATCTTTGTTTTCTGATAAGTTCGATGCTAATTTATTTATTAATGACGGTGACAAGCCAAATTCATCCCCTTGAAGGTTGATGATTATTTCTTCATCATTAAAATTTAATTTTTCTACCACTTCAGCAATTCTATCAGTTCCTGATTCATGACTAGCTGAAGTTAATATTGCTTTACCACCAAATAATTCTACTTTATTACAGATCTTATCATTATCTGTTGCGATAATAATTTTTTTAGCCTCTGTAGCAGAAGCTGTTTCAAATACATGCTGAATTAATGGTTTATTGTTTATAAGTAGTAATGGTTTTCCTGGAAGCCTGGTGGAATTATATCTAGCTGGAATAATTATAGAAAAATTAGTTGTCACTATTTAAGTTTTCCAGTTCTTCTTCGCTAATTGTTCTTGCTTCATCCTCTAGCATTATTGGTATATCATCGCGAATAGGGTATGCGAGACGTGCTGATTTAGAAACTAATTCTTGTTTTTTCTTATCATAAATCAATGACCCCTTGGTAACAGGGCAAACTAAAATATCAAGTATCTTTTTATCCATTTAATATCTTCTCCATATAATTATCTAAAGCATCAGCAAATGATTCGGTTAATTCAGCGTCAACTGGTACGTACCAATGCCTACTATCTGAAAATTTTGAACATTTTACAGCATCTTTCTCAGTCATAACTACTGAAAAATTATCATCAAATTTTATATCTTCTTTAGTGAAGATATGATGATCAGAAAATTGATGAATAATTAAATTAAATTTGTGGTTACGTAAATAAGAGAAAAAATGAGAGGGATCATGTATACCAGCAACAGCATGTAAAGTTTTGCCATGTAAATCTGATATTGGAAGTGTTTTTGATGGTGTCATTACTGATTTCAATTCCTTATAAATATAACGCATTATAGTCTTTGGTTGAACTGTAAGCCCCAGTTTATTATAAGTTACTTCTAAATGATCTATGAGAGCAGAATGAGGTATATCACTATACCCCCTATATGTATTGACGATGAAATCAGCGCTAAAAAATGGCTTTAATTTAGGTTCTCTGCAAGGACCTGCGGGAAGACAATAGCAATTTCCAAAAGGATCTTCGCCATCAATAACGACTATCTCAATATCTCTAGCCAGTGAGTAATGCTGTATTCCATCATCAC
>CAZJED010000027.1:0-15367 GCA_964544965.1 uncultured Enterobacteriaceae bacterium | reverse complement strand
TGTGTTTTTCGACTAATTCTTTTGCCGCCTTAGCGCGTTTTTTACCAACAATAACAGGACAATGCGTATTTTTTGCAATTAAAACTGGTTCATCGCCAACCAATAAAGGGTCACTAGTAGGTTTAACAAATTGAGTGTCTGAGCTATACGTGCCGCCATATCCTCTACTAATAATCCCTGGAATGTGGCCTTTTTTCTTAAAATATTTGGATAGCCAAATAACAAGAGGTGTTTTTCCGCTACCTCCAATAACAATATTTCCAACGATAATTACTGGAACATTGATTTTGGTTATTGAGAAAAAACCGATGCTATAGAGCAAAGATCTAATTCGAATAAAAAATATATACAGCCAGCTTAATGGAAGCAGCAATACACTGAAAATATTCTTAGAGTGCCAGACTTTTTTAATAAATATTTTTGAAATAAATGCAATTGTCATGAATATATATTAGATATTTATTTCTCTTTGTCTTTTAGAATTTGAGTGGCGTATGTTATTTTAACTAATTCTAACTGACGAAGTGTATCTAATAAATATATAACTGACTGATACTTAACATTGCTATCTGCGCTAATGATTACAGGCGGTTTTTCCGATTTCTTAATTCTGTCAAATAAAGCTGATTTAATTGTTTTAAATTCAGAATTGATTAATCTTTTCCCATCAATATAAATATTCCCTTTGAGATCTAAACCGATATTAATAGCATCTGGTTTTTGAGTAACTGTTTTATTCGAAGCACTTGGTAAAGTTATATTAATTTCAGATTCATGTTTAAATGTTGTTGAGACCATAAAAAAAATTAGTAACAAAAACACAACGTCGATTAGTGGTGTAATATCAAGATTAAATTCATCTCTATTTTTTGGTTTAAAATTCACTGATTATTCTCTAGTCTAGATTATCTTTTTCACGTATTCCATGCATAACTTCAACCATTTTTAAAGCTTCTTGCTCCATTGTTACTACCAAATCATCGACTTTACCTCGGAAATAGCGATAAAACATTAGGCTTGGTATTGCTACTGAAAGACCCGCAGCTGTTGTAAGTAATGCTTCGGATATACCCTCTGAAAGAACGCTTGGGTCGCCAATTCCCTGAGATGTTATTACTGTGAAAACCTTAATCATTCCAATAACAGTACCTAACAAACCAAGCAAAGGTGTTATTGAAGATATTGTTCCTAATGTATTAAGAAATCTCTCTAAATTATGCGCTACAAGCCTGCCAACTTCTTCAATACTTTCTTTCATTATTTCTCGCGAATGTTTTCGATTTAATAGGCCCGCAGCTAAGATCATTCCTAGTGGAGAATTTATACGTAAGGCTTGAATACGTTTTGCATCAAGCTGTTCTGATTTATGCCATTGCCAAACATTAGCGACTAAATTTGTTGGTGCAATTTTAGATTCTCTTAAAGACCAAAAACGTTCAGCGATAATTGCCATAGAAACAATAGAACAGGCCAATATTGGCCACATTAAAAATCCACCGGCGCGTATTAATTCAAACACATCAATTTACTCCTAAAATATTAATTCATTCTACCAAGAAAACGTAGGCGTACATATATGAAAAAAAATGCTTTAATTAGCTGCTATTAATAAATATTAGGCCTATAATAGCGCGCTTTTTTACAGGTTAAAAATTTTAAAATGTCATTTCTCAATCTTTTCAAACGCTATATACCTCGTAAAAAAAGCGTTGAATCTCATACTGTAGTACGATTATTTTCCGAATATCTGCATGACCCTAATATTTGGCATATTCATAGACGCTCATCTGCGGGTGGTGCAGCTATTGGCGTATTTTGTGCATTTATACCTTTACCAATTCAAACATTGAGTGCGGCAGCTTTATCAATAATCTTTAAAATGAATTTACCTATTTCAATACTTTTTTCTTTTTTTACTAATCCATTAACAATACCATTTATTTTTTTCTATAGTTATAAATTGGGCACTATACTTTTAGGGCTCGAGGAACGTCAGATTGCTTACGTTATGCCTGATAATACAACAATTGTAGAATGGTTTAATACAATATTTATGAGCATTTGGGAACCACTATTAGTTGGCTGCTTTATTTTAGGTGTAACTTCATCTTGCATAATCTATTTCTTAATTAGACTAATATGGCGATTTAGTGCTATAAAAAAATGGGATATGCGGCACAAACAAAAATAATATTTTTTATAAAATCCTAAGAGCTCCGTCTTTTAATTCATAAACTTGATCTGTCTTTCTTGAAAGCTCAGTATTATGTGTGACCATTACTAAACTATTTCCATGTTTCTGATTTAGATTTAGTATTAATTCGAAAACTTCATTAGCTGATTTTTCATCTAAATTTCCTGTTGGTTCATCCGCAAGAATGCACGAAGGATTTGTTACAAGCGCTCTTGCGATAGCTGTGCGTTGACGTTCTCCCCCGGAAAGTTCTCCAGGCTTATGTAACATGCGTGACGATAATCCGACTTCTGATAAAAATTCTTCAGCTTTTTTTAATGCGCTTTTTTTTGTACAGCGCCTAACTAATAGAGGCATCGCAACATTCTCTTTAGCAGTAAATTCAGGTAATAAGTGGTGAAATTGAAAAATAAAACCCAGATGTTTATTGCGAAGTAAACCACGTTCATCATCATTCAGTTTATTTATACTTTTACCATTGATAAAAATATCACCGGTATCGGGTACATCTAACCCACCTAATAAATGTAATAACGTACTTTTACCTGACCCAGATGCACCAATAATAGAAATACTTTTATTTTTTTCTACATTGATTTCAACGCCCTTCAATACATTGACGGATAAATTTCCATCATTGAATGATTTTTTTATATTTTTGCCAGTAATGAGTTGATTATTCATAACGTAATGCTTCTGCTGGTAAGATCTTTGCTGCTCTTATTGCAGGGTAAATTGTCGCAAGCAAGCATAAAATAAAAGAAATTACACCTATATATAGAACATCATTCCAATGCATATCAGAAGGTAGATCGCTAATATAATAAACATCAGGTGATAAAAATTTGTAACCGAACATGCTCTCTAAGACAGGCACTATTGTTTCAATATTTGATGCCAGCCATACGCCCCCAAGAATTCCCAAAAAAATGCCAATTACGCCAATAATTGTTCCCTGAATCATAAAAATTTTTAAAATACTTTGCGGGCTTGCACCTAGCGTTCTAAGAACAGCAATATCAGATTGTTTATCTGATACTGCCATGACAAGTGTTGATATAATATTGAATGCAGCAACAGCAACGATTAATGATAATATTACAAACATTACTGTCTTTTCAGTTTTTAATGCGCGAAAAAAGTTCGAATGTCTTTGAGTCCAATCAATTACCCAGTAATTATTAGATAATTGACTTGCAACTTCTCTGCTGATACCTGGAGCTTTAAGTATATTGCTTGTTTTTATTCTTATGCCTGTTGGGTTTGATTTACGAAATAAGCGTAGGGCATCATCCATATGAATTAACACAAGCCCGCTATCAAACTCATACATTCCAACTTCAAATATTCCTGTTAAAGTAAAACGTTTAAGCCTAGGTACAATTCCAGCAGGCGTAACATTCGCTTGTGGAGCAACTAATGTTACTTTATCTCCAATTTGTAAATTTAGTTTTCTTGCAAGCTCACTTCCTAAAATAATATTAAATTCACTGGCTTTCAAATTACTTAAATCGCCTTCAATCATTTTTTCAGCTACTACTGCAACATTTTCTTCCTCACCCGGTAGAATACCGCGTATTATTGTTCCGTTAACAATTTTATCTTTAGTTATCATGCCTTCGGCATGAAAATACGGCGCTGCTCCAACAATTTCAGGATGATTCTTTACATCCTGAATAACAGCCTCCCAATTATTCAAACCATTTAACTCTTCTATGACAGCATGAGATGCCATGCCTAATATTCGATCTTTCAGTTCCTTTTCAAATCCATTCATAACTGAAATTACCGTAATTAAGGCCATTACGCCTAACGCGACACCAATCATCGAAGACATTGAAATAAAAGAAATAAAATGATTACGTCTTCTAGCGCGAACGTAACGTAATCCAATCATAGCTTCAAATGTATTAAACATAGACACCTATTATAAGGGGGTTATATAAACGTTGAAACTAAAATAAAATAATAAGTTAATTGTAATTTACCCTATATAGATTACATTTAAATTATTATGAACTTGAAAGTAACAATTAACTATGAAAATTCTTGCTATTGAAACATCAACTGAAGCATGTTCTGCTGCTCTTGATATAGACGATTCATGCATTTCTAGACATAAAATAGCACCTAGAAAACATACCGAATTAATACTTCCTATGATAGATTCGCTTCTTCAAGAGGCTGATATAAAAATTAATGCACTAGATGCTGTAGCATTTGGATGTGGGCCTGGGGCATTCACTGGTGTTCGAATAGCTGTTGGAATAACGCAAGGGCTAGCCTATCCATATGATATACCAGTTATTCCCGTATCAACTTTAGCTACACTAGCACAACAATTTTCGAAAGAATATGACCATATAGCAGCAGCAATTGATGCGCGAATGAAAGAAATTTATTGGGGGCTGTACAAAGTAAATAAATACAATTTAGTAGAAACTATTAAAAAAGAAAAAGTATGCCTTCCAAAAAATATTTCTTCTCCAACTAATGGTCAATGGTTGGGAGCCGGAACTGGATGGAAAACCCATTCTGAAGAAATTGAATCGAAATTCAAATCTAAGATTATAAGTATTAAAGTTGATGTCTACCCTCATGCAAAAGAAGTTATTCAATTAGCAAAACCATCTTATATAAACGGTAAATTTATACCTGCGAACCGAGCAGTTCCTATTTATCTAAGAGATAAAATCGTTAACTAGATTAATCTTTTGCACGGCTCACATATTCACCCGTCCGTGTATCTATTTTTAATAACTCGCCTTCATTTACAAATAACGGTACCTTAACCATAGCGCCTGTTTCAAGCATTGCGGTTTTTGACCCTCCTTGTGCAGTATCGCCGCGTACACCAGGCTCAGTCTCCTTAATTTTTAAAACAACAAAATTTGGCGGGGTAACTGTTAATGGCGTATTGTCCCATAGGGTAACGAAACACATCTCTTCGCCTGTTATCCACTGCTTTGTATCGGCAACAACAGTTTGGTTAGCTGAATATTGTTCGAAATTATTTTGATCCATAAAGTACCAATTTTCACCATCGTTATATAAATATTGCATTTCTAAATCCACAACATCTGCCGCTTCCACTGAGTCACCAGATTTATAAGTTTTTTCTAAAACTCTCCCAGTTTTTAAATTACGAAATTTGATTCTATTAAATGCTTGACCTTTACCAGGTTTAACAAATTCATTCTCCATGATTGCACAAGGATCGCTATCGATTAAAACTTTAAGGCCAGATTTAAACTCACTTGTACTATAAGCCACTAAATATTACTCCCTAATTTAACGTTTCAGATGAAATCTTTATAACGTTACGAAAATTACGACTTAACATTGCGCCTCTTCTTCCCCTCTCACCAATATATTTTTCCTGTTCATCAATTTTTAATACTGTATGTCTTTTATTGGTGTGAACAATAAGATTATCAGTTTCACCCATAGTTGTTATTGCAACTACATGCTCTTCTCTTGTTTTTAGTTTTGCTGCAGGGATCTGTATAATTTTTAAACCTTTTCCTTTTGGTATTAAAGTTAACTCGGATACTGGAAACATCAGCAATCTTCCGATTGAGCTAACTGCTGCAACCCAATCCTTTTCTATATTATTAACTTTTGATGGTAATAAAACATTTGAATATGCTGGAACTCTTAGAATCGCCTTTCCATTTCTATTTTTGGTATATATATCATCTAATTTAACCATAAAACCATAGCCACTATCTGTACTTAATAAGTAAACTGTATCAGGATTTCCAGTCATTACACCTTCAAAACTAACGCCGTCTGGTGGAGTTAATCGTGCTGATATTGGTTCTCCAAAACTACGTGCAGATGGTAGTGAATGTGAAGGTAAAGAGTAACATTTACCGCTTGAGTCAAGAAATACAGCGAGCTGATTTGTTTTTCCTTTAGATAACTGTTTGAAATCATCGCCACTTTTGTAATTCAATGAAGTTGGATCGATATCATGTCCCTTAGCAGCACGCACCCATCCTTTTTTAGAAAGTATAATCGTAACTGGCTCTGAAGTAATAAGACTTTTTTCATCAATTACTTTTGCTTCTTTTACATCCTTTATTTCTTTTATTGGTGATTTACGCTCATCATTAAATAAATTTGCATCGTTTTGTATTTCTTTTTTTATAAACGTTTTTAAACGTTGTTTTGATCCTAATGTAGCTTCTAATTCTTTCTTTTCTTTTTTTAAATTAGTTAATTCTGTCTTAATTTTTTTCTCTTCTAGTTTTGCTAACTTTCTTAGTCTTAAATTTAAAATAGCATCAGCTTGAATATCGCTTAGTTTAAAGTTTTTCATAAGGAGAGTTTTTGGCTTTTCTTCTTTTCTTATTATCTTAATTATTTTATCTATATTAAGATATGCGATCATTAATCCAGAAAATATATGTATTGATGAAATAACATTATCTAATCTAAACTGTAATCTTTTTCTAACAATCTCAGTTCTAAACTGAAGCCACTCTTTCAAAATAGTTTTTAAATCTTTAACTTGGGGACGTCCGTCAAGTCCAATGATATTTAAATTAACTCGATAACTTCGTTCAAGATCTGTTGTTACAAAAAGGTGCAACATTAATTCTTCTAAATTAACTCGATTTGAACGCGGAACCAATATTAACCTTGTTGGATTTTCGTGATCAGATTCATCTCGCAAATCTTCAATCATGGGCAATTTTTTTGACTGCATTTGTGAGGCTACTTGTTCGAGGATTTTATTCCCGGAACTTTGATATGGTATCGATGTTATAACAATATTATCTTCTTCTTTATGCCAAACTGCTCGAGCCTTTATCGAACCGTTCCCAGTCTTATAAATTTCACGTATTGATGATTTTGAACTGATAATCTCTGCTTTTGTCGGAAAGTCAGGCCCTTTTATATGTTTGCATAATTCAATTACTGAGCTTTTTGGTGCATCAAGCAGCCTGAGACATGCGCTAGCTACTTCTTTTAAATTATGCGGAGGAATATCAGTTGACATTCCAACTGCAATTCCTGTTGTTCCATTTAATAAAATATTCGGTAATCTAGCTGGCAATAATTTTGGCTCGTTAAGAGTTCCATCAAAATTAGGTGACCAATCAACCGTACCCTGCTCCACTTCACTAAGCAAAATATCAGCGTAAGCAGTTAATTTTGATTCTGTATAACGCATTGCCGCGAAAGATTTAGGATCGTCCATTGAGCCCCAATTCCCTTGACCATCAATTAATGGATATCGATAAGAAAAATCTTGCGCCATTAGAACCATTGATTCATAACATGCTGAATCCCCATGCGGATGAAATTTTCCGATCACATCGCCCACCGTCCGTGCTGATTTTTTGTATTTTGAGGATGCCTTTAGCCCTAACTCAGACATTGCATAGATAATGCGGCGCTGCACGGGCTTTAATCCGTCGCTTATATGGGGTAACGCGCGATCCAGAATGACATACATGGAATAGTCTAAATATGCTTTTTCCGTATATTCTTCTAAAGGCTGTTTTTCGTTTTGCTCGAAGTCAAAACTCATTGAGTCAGACATAAAAATTTCCTATAAAATAGATTAAATATCATATATAAGTTATTGTATTTTAATATTATTTATACAACTATTGCTCTATCACCGTTTGATTCTAGCCACTTCTTTCGATCCATTGAACGTTTCTTTGCAAGTAACATATCCATAATCTTAATCGCATTCTTTTCATTGCTCAGTGTCAGTTGGATCAAACGTCTAGTCGATGGGTCCATTGTTGTTTCACGTAATTGTATAGGATTCATTTCGCCCAAGCCTTTAAAGCGTTGAACTACTATGTTCCCAGCTTTTTTTTCAGCTTTAATTTGGTCAAGAATTCCTTGTTTCTCAGATTCATCAAGCGCATAAAAAATTTCCTTAGCTACATCAATTCTAAATAATGGTGGCATAGCTATAAAAATATGACCATTTTCAACTAGTGTAGCAAAATGTTTTAAGAACAATGCGCAGAGCAAAGTTGCGATATGTGCTCCATCTGAATCTGCATCGGCTAGAATGCATATTTTACCGTATCTCAAACTAGATAAATCTGTTGCGCCAGGATCTACTCCAATTGCTACAGCAATGTCATGGACTTCCTTGGAAGATAAGACTTCACCTGACTCAATCTCCCAAGTATTTAGAATTTTTCCCCTAAGCGGCATGACTGCTTGAAAATCCCGGTCTCGTGCTTGTTTTGCTGAACCACCTGCTGAATCACCCTCAACTAAAAATAACTCTGAAACACTGATATCTTGTGTCCTGCAATCTGCTAATTTGCCAGGCAAAGCAGGGCCACCGCTTAGTTTCTTTCTGATAATTTTCTTACTTGATTTTAGACGTTTCTGTGCAGCCGAAATAACCAACTCTGCAAGACGCTCGCCCATTTCAACATGTTGATGAAGCCATTGGATCATTACATCTTTAACAACACCAGATATAAAAACTGTGCACTCACGTGAAGATAATCTCTCTTTAGTTTGCCCTGAAAATTGAGGATTAGCCATTTTTACTGACAATAGATAACAACAATTTTCTAAAATATCTTCAGAAGATAATTTTATACCTCGCGGCAATAAATTTCTTGATTCACAAAAATCTCGTATTGCTTCAAGCAAGCCCTGTCTCATGCCAACAACATGTGTTCCGCCTTGTGATGTCGGAACTAAATTAACGTAACTTTCAGTAATTAATTCTCCCGGTTCTAGTAACCAATGAATAGCCCAATCAACTACTTCTTGCTCTCCCTGCATTGAACCTAAAAATGGTTCTTTAGGTAACAATTCAAAACCACTCAATTGATCAGCGAGATAAGTTTTAACGCCGTTTTCGTAACACCACTCCTCTTTTTCTTTTTTTTGCTCATTATTAAAACGTATTAGTAAGCCTGAACATAAAACTGACTTAGCCCTCATTAAATGTTTTAGTTTACTTAGGGAATATTTTACTGAATCAAAATATTTTTCTTCCGGCCAAAAACGAATTGTTGTTCCGGTATTCTTAATTCCTACTTTACCAATATTTTTTAATGCAGATTTCTTCTCGCCATTCCTAAATGACATCTGAAATTCTTTTCCGTCACGCCTAACAGAAACTTCTAATTTTTTTGATAGTGCATTTACAATAGAGACACCTACTCCATGTAATCCACCAGAAAATTTATAATTTTTATTTGAAAATTTACTCCCTGCATGAAGTCGCGTAAGTATAACCTCTACACCAGATAATTTTTCTCCGGGGTGTTTATCAATTGGCATGCCGCGACCATTGTCTGTGACAGTCACCGAATTATCTTTATGTAAAATAATTTCAATTTTTGATGCGTGACCAGAGATTGCTTCATCAACACTATTGTCTAATACTTCCTGAACCAGATGATTTGGCCTAGAAGTATCAGTATACATTCCAGGACGCTTACGAACAGGTTCAAGGCCTGTTAATACCTCGATATCAGAAGCATCATATTTTGTTGGCAAGTAATTTATCTCACTGAAGAATATTCAAGTCGTATAGAATATGACAAGACAGATAAAATATCTAATTAATATATAAGTCTAATCTAAATCTGAAATAAGTGATTTACGAATATTTTCAGGAATTGGGTTGATGGTATGAGAATAAGCAGGGTGGTCAATGCCTGCAGATAATTGACTGCCTAGTTTCAGGGCGCCTATCATCTCATTGCTCAATTGAAATCTTAGGAAATGTACAGCAGAAGTTTTATTTTCGTTTTCACGATCAAGATCTTCGTCAGAAATCGGATAAACCTCTTTAAAACCATCTATTTTTAACCACACTTTATCCTCGATACCCAGCATTTTTGATAAAGCTATCCGGCGTTCATCCTCATCACAAAATTCAATCATAAATGTTGCTTTCCAATTGCTTCCATCTGGTATTAGTTCGTTATATACACTCAATTCCTCGCTAATAGCACCCGATTCAAAAATTTTCTCAGCACGCAACATTTCTTGAATCTGATAATGCATAATTAAATAATCCTCGAAATACAAAGCAGTATTTGGTCCAATTTGTAAACGGCGATTCTTTTTATGATTTATAACTTTTAAACGAAAACCGTCACGAATTTCGGAATATTTTTCCAGAGAAAATAAGTCTTTTCGTTTTAATTTCTTCATTGATTAGATGCCATATGCTTTTCTTAATAATGTAAAAGGACTTTCAGATCTAATTTCAATATTTTGAATGCCATTATCAATTTGATGGCCAGCCATGGGACAATCACTAATATAGTGATCGAGATCACTTCCACTAATTTTATTAATTATAGGCTTACATATGTTCATTGAAATTTCATGATACTCTTTCTTAACAGCATAGGTTCCATCGTGGCCCGAACATCTTTCAATAAGTGTGATATTTGTATCTGGAATTAGTTCCAATACATCTTTTGTTTTTGCTCCAATATTCTGTACACGCTGATGACATGGAGCGTGATAAGCAACTTTTCCAAGTGAATTCTTAAATTTAGTATTTAATTTCCCTTTTTTTCTTAATGCCATTAAGAATTCAAATGGATCAAAAAAAGCACCTTTAACTTTCTGAACATTGACGTCATCAGAAAATAATAATGGAAGTTCTTTTTTAAACATTAAAACACATGATGGAATTGGAGCTACAATATTCCAATTATCTTCCACTAAATCTAATAACTGAGGGATATTAAAATCTTTTAGACGTTCTACCGATTGAAGATCCCCTAATTCCATTTTTGGCATACCACAGCATTTTTCTTGTTCTACTAACCTGACCTCAATTTGATTATGTTTGAGTATAGCAATTAAATCTTCAACAACATCTGGCTCATTCCGATTGCCATAACAAGTTACAAATATCGCAACTTTGCTCTTATAATTAGCATCATCATCAGCTGTTTGTATTTTTTTAAATCTTTTTCTTAAGGAATTACTATAGAACTTTGGTAATACTGCATCAGAATGAATTCCGATAGTTTTTTCCATTATTTTTCGTATTGGTTTTATTTGATTTGAGATATTTACTGTTTCAGCAACAATAGGAATTCCTGCAAATGATCCAACTTTATCTGTTGAAGTTAATAATTTATCTCGCACTCCAACATTGCCTCTTTGAAAATTATATGCTTTTGCTCGTAGCATCAAATGAGGAAAATCTATATTCCATTCGTGGGGAGGAACATACGGGCATTTTGTCATGTAACAAAGATCGCATAGATAGCAATGTTCAACTACATTCCAATAATCTTCTTTTTTAACACAGTCAACTTCGAAAGTTTCTGATTCGTCAATTAGATCAAATAATGTTGGGAATGCATTACAAAGACTCACACAACGACGACAACTATGACAAACATCATATACTCGTTCTAATTCATCGAATAAAGAAGTTTTATCATTGAAATCGCCATTTTTCCAATTTATCGGATGACGAGTCGGTGCTTCAATACCGCCTTCACGCATTTTACTGTTCATATATTTTATCTTTTACAAAAAAATAGTTGAATCGGCAAAAACCGACTCAACTAAGTCATGAAAGATAATTATGATAAGTTATCTAATGCTTTCTGAAAACGATTAGCATGAGATCTTTCGGCTTTTGCCAGTGTCTCAAACCAATCGGCGATTTCATCGAAACCTTCTTCGCGTGCTGACTTTGCCATGCCAGGATACATGTCAGTGTATTCATGTGTTTCCCCAGCAATTGCAGCTTTAAGGTTTAAATCTGTTGAACCAATGGGTTCCCCAGTTGCCGGATCTCCCACAGATTCAAGATACTCTAAATGACCATGAGCATGTCCTGTTTCGCCTTCAGCAGTCGAACGAAATACAGCTGAAACATCATTGAATCCCTCAACATCAGCTTTTTGAGCAAAGTAAAGATAACGACGATTAGCTTGAGATTCTCCTGCAAACGCGGCTTTAAGGTTTTCCTCAGTTTTTGAGCCCTTCAAATCCATTCTAATTCTCCTAAGTGGTAATATTTGCTGTATATATTATATAATTGTATTTAGACATTGTCTAAATTATGAAAAATGATAGTAAATTTAGTTAAAAGTGTCAAATTTCAATAAAGATTTTATTGATGCTGATCAAGTTAAATTGATTAAAAAATATAAAGGTTATAAGTTAGTATAAAAAATAAACTTGAAAAGGAATTAGTGTGACAAAAAAAAATAAGATTAATTTCGAAAAAACATTTACAGAGTTAGAAGAGCTTGTAAATCAAATGGAGAAAGGAGATTTATCCTTGGAAGAGTCTCTTAAATGTTTTGAGCGTGGCATGAAATTAACAAAAGATTGTCAGGAAGCATTAAGTGAAGCTGAACAAAAAGTGAAAATTTTATTGGAAAAAAATAAAAAAAATAGTCTCGAGATTTTTGAATCGGATAATAACGATTAAATGACAGATTTTTTAGAACAGGTGCAGATTTATCAAAAATCTGTAGAAACTGCCCTTACATATTGGCTTCCTAGTGTTGATTCAGAACCAAAAAATTTACATAAAGCGATGCATTATTCAGTTTTGGCGGAGGGAAAAAGAATAAGACCAATATTGCTATACGCAACAGGCCATGCATTTGGTGTTGAATTAAATAACATGGATGGTCAAGCTTGCGCTGTTGAAATTATACATGCTTACTCATTAATTCATGATGACTTACCATCAATGGATGATGACGACCTAAGACGAGGAAGAGCAACTTGTCATAAAGCCTTTGATGAAGCGACAGCAATTTTAGCTGGAGATGCTCTACAAACTCTTGCTTTTCAAATATTAGCAACTGATCCAAAGATCAAAACTAATGACACTCAACGTTTAAAAATGATTGAAACGTTAAGTATTGCAAGTGGTTCAAATGGAATGGCGGGTGGGCAAGCAATAGATTTAGCATCTGTTGGAACTAAATTGAATATAGAACAACTTGAAAACATGCACAGTCATAAAACCGGTGCTTTAATTAAAGCAAGTGCCGAAATTGGAGCTCTTTCTGCTAATAATGTAACCCCTGAATTATTTTCATGTATTTCAAATTATGCTAAATATATTGGTATAGCATTTCAAATAAAAGATGACATTCTTGACATAGAAAGTGACACCTCAACATTAGGCAAACCACAGGGATCGGATCTTGCTCTAAATAAGCCAACCTACCCAAATTTACTCGGACTTGACGGTGCAAAGGAAATGGCTAATAAGCTACACTATAAAGCAATAAAATGCCTTGATGTATTTGATGAAAAAGCTAAGATGTTAAGAGAGATAGCTGATTATATTATAAAACGAAGCAAGTAATATAAAATACAGGGAACTAGATAAAATGAATCGGACAGCGCCATTTATTTCAACAATACCTGATATACAAAGCAGCAAAGATACTAGGCATATTCCGATTGACAAAGTCGGTATTAAAGACATTAAACACCCCGTTGTTGTCAAAGATCGATCTGGCCGCGAACAACATACAGTTGCAAACTTCAATATGTACGTTAATTTGCCTGATAAGTATAAAGGAACGCATATGTCCAGATTCGTAGAAATACTCAATAATCACGAATATGAAATTACCGTTAAATCATTCAAACGAATGATCGAAGAGATGACAGAATTACTCAATGCTGAATCTGGTAATATTAAAATGACATTTCCTTATTTTATAAATAAAGCTGCACCGGTTTCAGGTGTAACTAGCTTAATGGATTATGTTGTATCATTTATTGGAAAAATCAAAAATGGAAAACCGAAAGTTCTTGTAAAAGTTGAAGTTCCTGTAACATCATTATGCCCGTGCTCCAAAAATATCTCGGATTACGGTGCACATAATCAACGCTCTTGCATTACAGCATGCGTTAAAATGCGTGATTTTATCTGGATTGAAGAATTAATTGAGGTTATTGAAAAGGTTGCCTCATGCGAACTCTATGGATTGCTAAAAAGACCAGATGAAAAATATGTCACTGAGAAAGCATATGACAATCCAAAATTTGTTGAGGATTTAGTGCGTGATATTGCTGTTGAGTTTAATAATGACGATCGTATTGCTGCATACACTGTCGAATCTGAAAATTTTGAATCAATTCACAATCACTCAGCCTATGCAAAACTTAAGTTTGATAAAGATAAAAAAACTAAATAAATTATACATATCGTTTTTAAACCGTTAATGCTTATCCTAGCAAGACTAATTAAAAATTAAGCAAAATCTTTGAAAAATATTCTGAACTTAGTATTTGAATTTAACTCTTTAGTACATAGATAAATAATATTGAATGATTATGAAAAAATATATTCTTCTTGCACTAATTTCTTTCTATAGTTTCTCGATAAGCGCTGATGGAATTGATATGCGTGATTACATAACTTTAAGGTCAGGTATGACGGAAGCAGAAGTGCTCTACAAATTTGGGCCTTCTGATCATGAGACAATAAGAAGCGATCGTTTAGACTTTATATTAAGTAAAACATGGTTTTATATACCTCTTCGATCTAGTACTGATAAATGGATAACAGAAATTAAATTTGACTCGAATGGCAGATTAATAAAACGAGATCGATACCGCGTTAAGTAGCATTAGTTTTTGATTCATCCCAAAGCCTGTCCATTTCTTCTAAACTGGCATCTAATATTGAAATATTTTTCTTTCTTAATTCATCTTCTATGTAATTAAACCGTTCAATAAATTTATTATTGGTATTTTTTAAAGCAATTTCTGGATTAATTTGATAATAACGGGCTAAATTTATACAACTAAAAATAAGATCGCCTATCTCATCTGATAAATCCTCTTGAACTTTAACTTTGTCATTGGTTATTACTTCACGAACCTCATTTAATTCTTCTTCAATTTTCTTAATTATCTGGTCACTGTTTTCCCAGTCGAAACCGACGCTTGCTGCTTTTTTTTGTAATTCTTCGGCCTTGCCAACAATAGACAAGGTGTTTTGAATATCATCTAATATCTTTTTTTTCATTCCAATCATTTTTTTACTAAATATTTAGGTTTAGCCTTGACTACGCTTTCGCATAAAACGTATCCTAGGTTTAAATTATAGTACGTAATTAATAGGAAACTAAACTAAATAAAAAAATAAAATTATGGCTCCACTAATATTAAGACTGGACATTTCAGGATCGCCTATAAGGTGGA
>CAZJED010000026.1:16910-21128 GCA_964544965.1 uncultured Enterobacteriaceae bacterium | reverse complement strand
AAAATAGAAAAGAAAAACATAATAAATCCAACACTATTACCCACAGATAATCGAATATTTAATTTATTTCCTAAAGATAATTTAGATTTCAATATATGCAAAATTTTATTTATAATTTCTTGCCCTTTACAAAAATTATTAAATACCAATGTTGTTAATAATGGTGTCAAATATCGATAAAACCAATCAAAATCAAGGCTAATCGTTAATGTTCGTTTCATTAAAGGCAACATTACAAAAAATGCTAAACCTGAGAATAAAAGTAATTGCAATTGTGTGATTACATGAGGAGCAGTATATGGTTCGTAATCTACACTGTAAGGCAACATAGCATAAAGTATGCTTGGAAATACACCTAACACAATACAAATTACAGCAAAAAAGACCATGCTAATTTGCATATTTACTGGTGGATCAGTTGGCCTTAGCCCACTATCTTTTTGAAAAAAAACAAACCAGGGAAATTTTATGCCTGCATGTAAAAAAACACCTGCAGATGCTGCTTGTAGTAACAGCCAAATCCATAGTAAGTACTCATCAGAAGATGCCTGTGTAATCATTGATTTACTAATGAAGCCAGATGTAAGCGGAAAAGAGGATATCGCAAGTGCTCCAATAATGCCGCAAATCGCTGTTATCGGCATAGATTGAATGAGCCCACCGAGATCAGTACACTTTCGTTTTCCTGTCATATATAAAACAGAACCAGCTGACATTAATAATAATGCCTTATAAATAATATGTGTAAATGCATGGGCAGCGGTACCATTTAGTGCCATCTCTGTCCCAATTCCAATACCACAAACCATAAAACCAACCTGATTGATAATGCTATAAGCAAGAATACGGCGCATATCATTCTCAAGTAATGCGTAAATAATCCCATAAAAAATCATAAATAAACCAATATAAACCAGTAGATCTGTCCCGGGAAATCCTCTCAAAAGAACATATACTGCAGTTTTTGTTGTAAAGGCGCTTAAAAATACCATGCCACTAAAGGATGCTTCTGGATAAGCGTCTGCTAACCAAGCAGTAAGTGGCGGCGCACCTGCATTTAGTAAGAAACCACACAAAATTAACCAAGTTGATAAACTGTTAAGCTGAATATGTGTAAATGCAATTGAATGAGTCTCGTAAGCATAGCCAGCAATTCCGCACATTAAGATAACACCGCCCAGAAGATGAATAGAAATATAACGCATTCCAGCCCTATATGACTTTTTATTTTCTGATGACCATATCAGTAATGTTGACGCAAGCGCCATAAGTTCCCAAAACACAAAAAGACTTATTAAATCACCGGCTAATACTACTGATGTTGCACTGCCGGCATAAACATATGCAGCAGAAAGTTCAGTTGAACTTGCTTGTTTACAACAAAAAAATCCAGTAGTAAAAACTGTAACCATGAATACCGTAATAAAAAGTCGGCTTAAAGAATCTAAATTAATTAAAATTAATTCATAGCCTAAATATTGAAAAGAACAATCGTTAGCAAATGGCATATTCCATGCGTTGAATAATGAGATACAAGGAACAATTAATATAAATAAAGTTCTCTTAGAACCTTGGAAAAAAGGAATCAGCAATCCGGAGATAATTAATAATAGGCCGGGATGAAAAATACTACACATCATAGTAATCATCCTTACGTTTAATTAAAAAGCCTAGAAGCTTCGCAAAAATAATTAGCCCGACACAGGATAAAAATCCAAAAATCACATAAAATCCAAATATCCCTTCAATATCAAAATGAGGGTGTAGTACAACAAAAAATTCGGTTAGTACAATTAACCCGAGTACAGCTATTGACAGAATACGGAGCTTTTTAATGGTATTTTTTTTGTAAAACCAGTTCTGCTTCATGCGGCAGTTCCTATTAACAATCTAATAAGTTGCAAAGGGGTTTCCGGGAAGAAAAATAAAATAATTGTTATGCATGCAGTGCTAAAAACTGTAAAAACAATCGGAAATGGTGCTTCACAATATCCCTGATCATTTTTTATTTCAGAATCTCGAAAAAAAGCAATGTAGACAATAGGTAAAAAATAGGCAGCATTCAATAATGTACTGATTACAATTATCGAGACTGCAAACCATGATTGTACATCAAGCGCTCCCTGTAGAATAAACCACTTACTCAAAAATCCCACTGTTGGCGGCACTCCAATCATTGATAAACTTCCGATTGCAAATGCCAGCATAGTCCATGGCATTGTTCTTCCAATACCATTTAATTGACTGACTTCTGTTTTCTTTGTTGCTGTATAAATGGAGCCTGCGGCAAAAAATAATGTAATTTTACCGAAGGCATGAGCTAGAATATGTAGCGCAGCTCCCGCAATAGAAATAGGAACTAATAGTGCTGTTGCCAATATTACATAAGACAACTGACTAATCGTTGAATATGCCAGTCTTCGCTTGAGATTATCAGAACGTAAGGCAATAATTGAAGCTATCAAAATTGTTACTCCGGCAAGATAGAGCAATATGTTTAAATCAATAGTGTCAGATAATAATGCTGGGCTAAATATATATAGAATAATTTTAACCACACTAAAAACACCTGCTTTAACAACAGCAACTGCATGCAGTAGCGCACTTACCGGAGTCGGTGCAACCATTGCAGAGGGTAGCCAACGATGAACAGGCATGAGCGCTGCTTTACCAATACCATAGACGAAAATAACTAGTAAAATAACTATCACTGTAGATTCTTGATGGCCATTGAATACACCACCAAGGGTAAAGTGTATGGTGCCAGCTAACTGATGAGTCCAAATAATAGCCGGTAAAAATAAACATATTGATGTAGTAAGTAAAACACCAAGGTAAATACGTCCCGCACGTTTTGCCTCATCAGTTTGCTTGTGCGTAACTAATGGATAAGTTGTTAGTGTTAAAAACTCATAAAAAATAAATAAAGTAAATAGGTTTGCTGAAAAAGCAATACCGATAGTACTCGCAATTGCCAAAGCAAAATAAATATAAAACCGTGTTTGGTTCTTATACTGATTGCTGCGCATATAACCAATTGAATAAATAGAATTTATAAACCATAAAAATGAAGCAATGCAAGCAAATAACATTCCGAGCGGCTCAATCTGAAAATGTATTGACAAACTAGAAGTTACATCGAATAAATATAATTCAGGATATATACCATTTAAAACATCTGGTAGAAGTGCATAAACCACATATATCAATGCCATCGATATAATTAACGTAGAGGTTTCTCTTAGATTAATATTCTTTTTTGTTAGTAAGACAAACAATGCGCCAATAAATGGTAATAACAACGCGGCTGAAATAAGTAACTGGTTATTCATTTCTATTTATTTATTAATTCATTAGCAATTTGGGAAGCCATATCAACATTAAGTGAGGTTTCTATTCCAAAATAGATATTAATAAAACTAATAACCACTAATGATAAAAATAATAAATACGGCCTTTTTTTATCGAGATCAAGAGTAGCGGTTTGCTTAGCTGTGGACTTAAAATACGTAGTCTCAATAATTCGTCCAATATAGATTATTGCCATCACAGATGAAATAACAATGATAGAAACAGAAATCCAGTAACCAGCCTCGAGAGAAGCTTTAATTAAGTACCACTTACTAATAAAACCTGAAGTTAATGGCACTCCGATTAAACTTAGTCCTGAAATTATAAATAACACAAATATAAATGGTGATGTTTTGGCAATTCCTCTTAACTTTTCCAGTGAATCAGTATTATAAGAATAAATAATAGCAGTCACTGCTAAAAATAGACCGACTTTTATAAAGGCATGGTTAAAAATATGAACCAAACTTGCCGTAAGTCCAAGTTCCGTTATTAACGCAACACCTAATACCATATAACCAATTTGCGCAATACTAGAATATGCCAATACACGTTTCAAACTATCCTGTTTAATTGCCAGATATGACCCATAAAGTATTGCTCCTGACGCACTAAGTATTAATAGATAATGAAATGATTCAGAAAAAAAACTAAATTCATAACCATATAGCGAATAAATAAATCTTATTAATACATAAATAAAGACTTTAGTTGTTGTGCCGGCCAGAAAAGTTGAGACAATTGATGGTGAATAGGTGTAAGCATCCGGTAACCATAAGTGTAGAGGGAAAATTGCTGCTTTTATACCTATTCCAATAATAAAAAATACAAATGCAGTAGTTATTGTTGATGTATTCTCAGCATCAC
>CAZJED010000026.1:0-16900 GCA_964544965.1 uncultured Enterobacteriaceae bacterium | reverse complement strand
GTTGAGATAAATCAGCTATATTTAGTGTGCCGGTAACAACATAAAGTAATCCAACAGAAATTAATATAAAACTAGCACCAACAGTACCGAAAATCAGATATTTAAAAGCAGCATATAAACTGCGTTTATCTTTTCCAAGACTAATCATTGCGTATGATGACAATGATGCAATCTCAATAAAAACAAAAAGGTTGAATGCATCGCCAGTTGTAATAACGCCTAGTAAACCGGTAAGATTTAATAAAAATGCAGTGTAAAATAAATAAATACGATCTGATGATATTTCACTTTCAACAATCTTGCGTGCGGCAAGTAGTACAAGAATAGCAATACCGTTAACAATTAATAACATATAAGCCGTCAGCTTATCTATGTAATACTCAATACCCCAAGGTGCAACCCATCCTCCCATTGCATAAGTAATTGCGTCTCCGGCTAATACTTGATTTAACAACATGCTTGAAAAACAAAATGAAATTAAACTTACAAGTAAAGTTAATGCCCACGCTAAAACACGATGATGGAAAATGACACAAAGAGGAGCAGCAGTTAATGGCAGGATAACTTGCAATGCGGGTAACTGTGAAATAATCACTTGATCTCCTGCTGTATTTTGTCATCCTCAATCGTACCAAACGCTGTGTGGATACGAATAATAATCGCGAGTCCTAATGCTGTTGTGGAAATACCTACGACAATTGCTGTTAAAATTAGTACATGTGGTAATGGACTCGAATATAATATATTTGAGTCATTTAATATTGGGGCTGTTCCATCTATAACCTTACCCATAGAAATAAACATAATAAAGATCGATGTCTGAAATATATTGATACCAATAATCTTTTTTACGAGATTATTATTTGCAATAATGATATAAAAACCAATCATCATCAAAATAATAACTACCCAATAATTAAAAGAGCTTAGAATATCCATTTTTTTAAGTATAAATAACCCCGCTTCTGTTGATATAAATTATTGATTTAATATTATTTGAATAATTAGAAATTTAATGAATTTTTATAGCTATTATATAGAAAAAAAATGAGTTCGTCGGCAATAGTTGAATTTCTCTAGTATAATAACAAGATGCTCACAAAACTTAGTAATAGTAAATTTTTGATTCCAGCAATGGCCTTTATTGTGATTTTAGCAACGGGGACAGGGTTTTATCTTTCCATAAAGCAATCACAGGAACGAAAAAAACAAAGTGCAGTTGCTCAAGGTGTGTTTTGGCCAAACCCGAAACAGATGAATGATTTCAGCACTGAAGATCACAATGGTGAAGTATTTGGATTAGATAAAATGAAGGGTAAATGGTCATTTTTATTTTTTGGTTACACAAACTGTCCTGATATCTGCCCTATTACAATGTCTGTAATGGCCGATGCTTATAAAGAACTTACTACTGAGTATGAAAGTATCCAAACAATATTTGTTACTGTAGACCCGGAACGTGACACAACAAATAATTTATCATCTTATGTATCTTATTTTGACAAAAATTTTATTGGATTAAAAGCTAACCTCGAAAATGAGAGTAGTTTAATAAGACAAATTGGTATTGCTTATTACCATAATAAACAAGATGAAAACTATTTAGTAGATCATCCAGCTTCAATATTTTTAATAGATCCAGAAATACGTCTACTCGCAAAACTATCGCCTCCTCATCAATCAAAGAAAATAATCAATCAATTTAAAGAAATAAAAAGGTTTATTGATGAAAATAATTAGTCATCTAATATTTAGTCTGATCCTATTTTTAAATATTAATACAGTTCTAGCAGAAAATGATCTAAAAATTACAGTAACTGATTTGTGGATAAGTGAAGCGCCGCCAGCTGTATCTGTTTTAGTTGCCTATGTAACATTAAAAAATAATTCCGATATTTCGCTATCCCTAATTTCTGTTTCTTCCTCTTTGTTTTCTTCAATAGAAATTCATCGTAGTATCGTTAAAGATGATATTGCAAGTATGGAAAGGCACGCCACATTAGAAATACCACCAGAATCAATCATTAAACTAGCACCCGGTGATTATCATTTAATGCTATTTAACCCTAAAACACCATTGAAGATGGGTGACACACCAACATTAATGTTTAGTTTTTCAAATGGAACTAAAATAACTGCTAATGCGTCTATCAGAAAACGAAATAATACCGAGCATTAATAACTATACAAATATAAATCATAAAATTCTCAAAAAATGATAAAATGCTGAAACAACTAAAGATTACATTACTCCATTGTCTGCCCCAACACGCACTATCAAGACTTGTGTATCTTCTTACCCGAATAGAATTCAAACCATTTAAAAATCTCTTAATTAGACTATTTATCCATGCCTTTCATGTCGATATGAGTATAGCTGAACAAGAAAATCCTGATGATTACAAATCATTTAATGCTTTTTTTACAAGAAAAATTAAAAAAGGTGTGAGAAAGAAAATAACTGATGATAATTTTATTCTCTCGCCAATTGATGGAGCGATCAGCCAAATAGGATATATTAATAAATATCAATTACTGCAGGCTAAAAATAAAAATTATACCTTAGAACAACTTTTAGGAGGAGATAGTGATCTTGCTGATGATTTTTTAAATGGAAGCTTTGCAACACTCTATTTATCGCCACGTGATTATCACCGTATTCATATGCCTGTGACTGGTAGATTAATAAAATCAATTTATGTGCCGGGAAATTTATTTCCAGTAAATCAAATAGGTGTTGAAAATGTTGAGCAATTATTTTCAAGAAATGAAAGGTTCATTAGTATTTTCGAAACTCGGCTTGGATTAATGGCGCAAATCATGATTGGTGCGGTTCTTGTTGGTAGTATGGAAACGGTTTGGTTAGGTGAGATTACTCCGAGTAAAAAACGTGAGCTTACAGTTACCGAATATACTGAAAATCCTATAAAATTAAATCAAGGAGAGGAATTCGGTCGATTTAATATGGGTTCGACAGTAATTCTTTTATTTCAAAAAGAAAAATTATCATGGTTGCCAGATATTAAAAAAGATCATCCGATAGAAGTGGGTCAATTATTAGCTAACACAATATAGTTTCTAGAATTATTTTAAAATTACTAAACCTAAACAGAAAATGCCGATAGACAAATTCGCATTAATGAATTAGGCGCCAGACCAATAAGTAATATCAGTATCCCATTAATCGTTAATACTGTTCGCATCAGTTGTGTTGCCTTTATCGCACTCATCGTTTCCGGCTCATCAAAATACATAAGTTTAATGACTCGGAGATAATAATAAACGCCGATAATTGAGAAAAACACTGAAATTACTGCCAGTTCAATAAATCCTGATGCAATAAGCTCTTTTAAAACAAACCATTTTGACCAAAAACCGAGAAATGGGGGGACGCCTGCCATAGAAAACATAAGACAAAGCATAATAAAAGCAAACCAGCTATTACGTACAGATAAACCTTTAAAGTCATTTAGGTCGTCAGCTTCATGATCATAGCGACCTAATAATATTATCATCCCGAATGTACCCATACTCATAAATGCATAACTTATAATATAAAACATAGAGCCAGCAAAACCTGAAGCTGTTCCCGCAATAAGTCCGAGAAATAAATAGCCCACATGTGCAATAGTTGAGTAAGCTAACATGCGTTTTATATTTGTTTGTGCAATTGCAATAATATTGCCAACAGCCATTGATAAAATTGCTAATACACTCAATATAGATTGCCAATCTTCAATAAGTGGTGAGAGTCCATCAGATAATATACGTACTGCCATAGCAAAAGCAGCGAGCTTTGGCGCACTACTAATAAATAATGTAACAGAGGTGGGTGCACCTTGATAAACATCAGGTACCCACATATGAAAAGGCGCTGCTCCTAATTTAAAAGCCATGCCAACAATTAAGAAAATCATGCCATAAACAAGATACATATTATCGATAGTTCCGCTATTAATAGTCTCAACAATATCAGTAAATTGAAGTGATCCTGTGACGCCATAAATCATTGAAATACCATACAGCAACATACCAGATGCTAATGCACCTAATACAAAATATTTTATTGCAGCCTCAGTCGCAAATGTTGATTCACGCTGCATTGCAACCATCGCATATAATGAAAGTGAAAGTAATTCAAGTCCTAGATAGATTGAGAGTAAATGATAGGCTGAAGACATAACCATCATACCGAGTACGGCAAATAGTCCAAGAACAAAATACTCGCCTTTTAGTAATTCATTTTCTTTTAAATACTCATAAGAGTAGAAAAAGACAACAATAGTAATTCCACAGATAAAACTTTTCAGTAAAACACTCATCGCATCGGTTATAAAACTACCATTAAATGCGACATATGAATAATCAGGACTGTAATAAATCACTGCAAAAAAAGTAATCAATAAACTCAATTGGGTCAGCCAATAAGTCATTTTATGCAATGGATCTTTACTAAAAGCATCAACAACTAACACCAAGCAAGCCATTGCAAGCAAGGTTATCTCGGGTATTAAGAAAATTAAATCTGTTCTCATAATTTATCTTTTATAATATTTTCGTTTGCGAAATATGTTGAGTAAGTTGCTCTATAGAAACATGCATAACATCAAATAATGGTGCCGGCCAAATACCAAAAAACAGCACAGCGCCAGCAAGTAAAAAAAGAATGAATGCCTCTCTTGAATCAATATCTTTTAATTCTATTACTTCATCTCTTATTGCTTCACCAAAAATAACACGCTTATACATCCATAAAGTGTAAGCAGCTCCTAGTATTAATGTTAATGCAGCAGTAAATGCAATCCAGAAATTTAATTTAAAACTGCTCAGTATCACTAGAAATTCACCAACAAATCCAGATGTTCCTGGTAGTCCGGAATTTGCCATTGCAAATAACATCATAAACGCAGCAAAATACGGCATACTATTTACAACACCTCCATAATCTTTAATCATTCGGCTATGTAATCGGTCATACATAACACCAACACACAAAAACATAGCGGCTGAAATAAAACCATGAGATATCATTTGCATCATCGCGCCTTCTAATCCCATTACAGCGCCAGCGTTTGAATTTGTTGCTGCAAAAATACCAAAAGGAATAAAAAAACCTAAGGTGACAAAACCCATGTGTGAAATCGATGAATAAGCGATTATTTTTTTCATATCTTCCTGAACAAGTGCGACAAAACCAATATAGACAATAGCTATCAGTGAAAGCGCGATCATTGCATTAGCAAAGAAAAGACTTGCGTCAGGAGCTATCGGCAAACTGAACCGAAGAAAACCATAACCGCCCATTTTCAACATAATTGCAGCCAGAACAACTGAACCGCCGGTTGGTGCTTCAACATGAGCATCAGGCAGCCACGTATGCACTGGCCACATTGGAATTTTAACTGCGAATGCTAAGAAAAAAGCTATGAAGATCAGTTTTTGTGCTGTCAGTCCTATTGAAGCCTCCTGCAAAACCTGAATATTAAAACTGCCGGTAATAGAATATAAATAAAGAAGCGCAACCAACATAAATACGGATCCAAGAAATGTATAAAGAAAGAATTTAATTGTCGCATAGACACGATTAGGTCCACCCCAGATACCAATAATTAAAAACATAGGGATAAGCATAGTCTCCCAGAACACATAAAATAAAATGCTATCAAGCGCAACAAAAACACCATTCATTAATCCGGTAAGTATGAGAAAAGCGGACATATAATAGGAAATATTCGTATCAATCACTTCCCATGCGGCCATTACTACAAGAACCGTGGTAAAAGTTGTTAACATAATAAGCGGTAATGCAATACCATCGACACCAAGATGATATTTAATAGAAAAGGACTCAATCCAATAAAACTCTTCGACAAACTGCATCCCTGAAAAACTATTATCAAATTTATGGTAGAGTAAAGCCGATAAGAAAAAAGTGGCGATGCTAATAAGAAAAGAAAACTGCCTAACCATTCTCTCTTGTTGATCGCCGATAAATAAAGTCCAGGTGCCTCCCAGAATTGGTAACCAAATCAAGATACTTAAAATTGGAAGGTTATTTAAATCCATCTTAACCAATCACCTTGTGTACAAAAATAACTAACAACATGAGTAATCCGATAATAATCGCAAATGCATAATGATAAAGATATCCTGACTGAATATTGCGAATCGTATTTGAAAATAAACGAATAGTTCTAGCTGAACCGTTCACTAATGCGTCGTCAATTAACCTAATATCGCCAACCTGAGATAGAAAGTTACCAATCTTTCTTGCGCCTCCGGCAAAAACAATTTGATTAAACTCATCAAATCCGTATTTATTAACAAGTATCTGATAAATAATTCCAATATGTTTCACTATTTTTTCAGGAAGACTGGGATACTTGATATAACATAACCAAGCGACAAACAATCCTGATAAGGCTAAGTAAACGGGCGGGTATAAAAATGCATGGGTAATAAAAGAAAATGTACCATGATATTCTGTTGCAATTTTTGACAACACATTGTGCTCAGAAGAAACATAAATAGCACTGCCAAAGTAATCCCCTATCAATAATGGTTCGATTAAAAAAAGTCCAAGTAACAATGAAGGTATGGCTAAGATTATTAACGGGAAAGTAACAACAGTTGGTGCCTCGTGTAAATTTTTCCAGACCTCCCGACTCATATTTTCTTTTCCAAAAAAAGTCATAAAAAATAGACGGAAACTATATAAAGCAGTCACAAAAACACCTGTCAATACAGCGTAATAAGCAAAATTTGACGCGGGTAATGATGAATGATGGACCGCTTCAATAATAATATCTTTTGAAAAAAAGCCGGAGGTACCCGGGAAACCAATTAATGCAAGTGACCCAATTAAGCAAGTCAGGCAAGTAATCGGCATATATTTAAATAACCCGCCCATCTTTCTCATATCCTGCTCATGATGCATAACAATAATGACAGCACCTGCTGCTAAAAATAAAAGGGCTTTGAAAAAAGCATGGGTAATCAGGTGAAACATTGCCGCTGCATAGGCAGATGCGCCTAATGCAACTGTCATATAACCTAACTGCGATAAAGTTGAATACGCAACAACACGTTTAATGTCATTTTGAACAAGACCAAGAAATCCCATAAATAAAGCAGTAATCGCGCCAATTACCAAAATAAAATTTAACGCAGTTACAGATAACTCAAATAACGGTGACATTCTGGAAACCATAAAAATACCTGCGGTCACCATCGTTGCTGCATGAATAAGCGCAGAGATAGGGGTTGGGCCCTCCATTGAATCAGGTAACCAAACATGTAGTGGGACTTGCGCTGATTTTCCCATCGCGCCGATAAATAAACTAAGACAAATTATAGTCATTACCGACCAGGATTCACCATTTAAAAGTGTGATCGTCGTATCTTTGTGTTGTTCGACATTATTAAAAACTTCAATATAATCTAATGTATTGAAATACATTAATATTGCAGCAATACCTAATAAGAAACCAAAATCTCCGACTCTGTTAACTAAAAATGCTTTTAGATTAGCAAAAATAGCACTCTCTTTCTTAAACCAAAATCCTATTAATAAATACGAAACTAAACCAACCGCTTCCCAACCAAAGAATAATTGTAAGAAATTATTTGACATTACTAACATCAACATAGCAAAAGTAAATAAAGAGATATAACTGAAAAAACGTTGGTAGCCAGGATCTTTATGCATATAACCGATGGTGTAGATATGAATCATCCACGAGACAAAACTAACCACTACCATCATTGAGACTGAAAGTGAGTCGATTAAAAAACCAATCTGAAAATTAATACCGCCACTTGTTAGCCAGGTATAGAGAGCTTGATTGTAATCTGGTGCACCGTCAATAATATGATGCTTATATACCAACATAGAAAGAATACTTGATATAGCAACACCGATAATTGTTACCCAATGTGCGCCTGCTCTACCAATTTTCTTACCGAATAAACCAGCGATTAATGAACTAAACAATGGGGCCAGTACGATAACAAGATAAATTGTCTCCATATGATTGCCCATACATTAACCCTTCATGCTATCGAGTTCATCGACATTAATCGTATCCCGATTGCGAAACATAACAACTAGGATGGCAAGTCCGATTGCAGATTCTGCAGCGGCTACTGTAAGAATAAAAAAGACAAATACCTGACCGTGAATATCGCCTAAAAAATGAGAAAATGCGATAAAATTAATATTCACTGAAAGTAACATCAATTCGATACACATTAATAGAATCAATATATTTTTTCGATTAAGAAAAATTCCAGCAACACTAATACAAAATAATAAGGTTCCTAGTAATAATACTTCAGATAAAATAATCATTAACTATTCTTCCTTCTTTTCAGTTTTCATCTTAATGACACGTAATCTATCTTCCTTTTTAGCGGTCACCTGTTCATCTGGATGTGTTGATTTGGTAATCTTTAATTTACTCATACTCAGTGAAATAGCAGCAATAATAGCAACTAATAAGATTGCACCAGCAATCTCAAATTGATAAAGATAATTTGTATAAATTGTGTACCCAAGCAACTTGGTATTACTTGAGTTAATTAGTGTGTCTATTTTTGTATAGGTATCAGTTAAAAAATAATCTGAGCCGACAACCATTCCCATGGTAACAACCATTAAAAATGCAATAATAATTCCTAGTGGAAAATAACGTGCAAATCCATCTCTTAATGTGGAAAGATTAATGTCTAACATCATAACAACAAATAGAAACAACACCATAACAGCGCCAACATAAACTAATACTAGTACTATCGCTAAAAATTCTGCACTTAATAGCAGCCAAACAGCAGCTGATGAAAAAAATGAAAGTACAAGAAACAAAGCAGCATGGATTGGATTTTTAATCACCACAACCATGGTTGCTGATAAAAGCAACATTGCACCAAAAATGTAAAATATTATTTGTGTCATTATTTAATGTCTATTTAACTAAATTAGTTGAAACTACCGGAACTTAGCATCCTCCTGACGATCTGCTGCAATTTCTTTCTCATATTTGTCACCTATTTCTAAAAGCTGTGATTTAGTGAGTAACAAATCGCCGCGTTTTTCACCGTGATATTCAAATATTCTTGTCTCAACAATCGAATCAACCGGACAAGACTCTTCACAAAATCCACAAAATATACATTTAGTCAGATCGATATCATAACGTGTTGTCCGACGACTTCCGTCCTCACGTTGTTCGGACTCAATAGTAATCGCTGTAGCCGGACAAACGGCTTCGCATAATTTACAAGCAATACAACGTTCTTCGCCATTCGGATAACGCCTTAGGGCATGTAATCCACGGAAACGATGGGACTGGGGTGTTTTTTCTTCTGGATATTGAACGGTAATTTTGCGTTTAAATAAATGGCGTCCTGTTAAATATAACCCCTTCATTAACTCTAAAAGAAATAAGCTATTAAAATAATGTTTAATCTTATTCATGTTTTATTGACCTGTTGTTAATTAAACCAGGGTGGAATATTTGCCACCACTAATACAGAGATTACAATTAACCAAACAATCGTAATTGGGATAAATACTTTCCAACCAAGACGCATAATTTGATCATAACGATAACGTGGAAATGTTGCTCGGAACCACAAAAATAAAAACATAAAAATAGAAGTCTTCGCTAATAACCAAAACATTCCTGGTACCCAGCTAAAAAAATCTTCAAGAAAGAATATACCCTGAAATGGTGACAACCAACCACCAAAGAACATTAGTGCAGAAAGCACAGCAATTAAAATCATATTTGCATATTCAGCCATAAAGAAGACTGAAAATGCCATGCCACTGTATTCGACATGGAATCCAGCTACAATTTCTGATTCGCCCTCGGCAACATCAAATGGCGCTCGATTTGTTTCCGCAACACCGGAAATAAAGTAAATAACAAATAATGGAAGTAGCGGTAACCAAAACCAATGAATGGCGCTACCTGATTGGGCATTAACAATATCACCTAAATTTAAACTCCCTGCCGCGATTAATACTCCAACTAATGCAAATCCCATGGCAATTTCATAAGCAACAATTTGTGCGGCAGAACGCATTGCGCCAAGAAAAGCGTACTTAGAATTCGATGCCCAGCCCGCAATAATCACCCCATAAACCGCTAATGAGGTAAGCGCTAAAACATACAAAAGACCAGCGTTGATATCCGCTAAAACCTTCGTATCATCAAAAGGAATAACTGCCCAAGCCGCCAGTGCCGGTGCCAATGATAAAATCGGAGCAATAATAAATAATGACCGATTTGCATTGAGTGGAATTACAATTTCTTTCACAATCAATTTTACCGCATCGGCAATAGGTTGGCCTAAACCCCATAGACGAAAACCAAAAAAACCAACACGATTTGGTCCTATGCGACCTTGTATAAAACCAATTATTTTACGTTCAGCATATGTAAAATACGCAACGGTAATTAAAACGGGAATAATAATTGCAAAAATTTTTATTGTAGTCTGTAAAAATATCATAGCTTCAGTCTGATAATTAACTGGAAAAATTAATAATGTTATAGGTAGTAATATGTATTGACTGATTAAATGATATAAGGTCTCTAACATAATCTATTGTTTCCCAATTTTAATAGCGCCAAATGCGCCACCTAATTGAATCTGATTTGGGTGAGCGGATTGAATTAAGACGCAATTATCCGGAACTCTCTCGTCAATTATTACTTTCATCGTAACTTTTTCTTCATTTTGCTCAACCTTAGCATTATCAGTATCAGTTAATTTATTCTTTTTCGCTAAAGCCGAATTAATATGTATCGCTCCATCGGCAGTATCAATAGTTTTTTGTAAAGATGCGGCTCGTCTTGTTAATGAATCGATCATATTCATTGGTGTTTCAGTAATACGTTGTAGACCCATCTTTTTAGGTGCGCTACTCACAGTCTTTTTCCACTTATCAATATTGTCAGCTTTAATTGTACCAATCGTACTCATTACCTCGTTATAAACTTCATCTGAACTCTCATAATCAAACCCCTCTAAATTAAAACCATTTGCTAAAACACGAAGCACCTTCCAAGCGGGTCTTGATTCAGCCTGCGGTACAACCGCACCATTAAAACGCTGGACTGTGCCTTCGTTGTTAATATATGTGCCCGATGTTTCTGCAAATGTACCAACAGGTAATAAAACATCTGCATAATTTTTAAATGCTTCGCTTTGAAATGCTGTTAAGGCAACTACAAGTTCAGCATGTTCCATTGCATTTTTTGCAATACGTGGGTCCCAGCATTCTAATTCTGGTTCAACACCTAATAAAAAATAGGATTTTAATTTATGAGTAAGCATCTCATGACAATTTAAACCATTTTTCTGTAGTTTATTCCCGCCTGCCAGACGATGGGGAAGAGCGCCAGCTAACCATGCGCCTGAACTATTTGCAGATTCGGATAAGTAACCAAATTTTGAACGAGTTAATTTAGCAATTTCTCCTGCGAGCGTTCGCAAAAATGCTAATTGTGGATAGGCTATTGCAAAATTTCCAAGCAAAACAATACTATCGTCATTATTAAAAAGTGAAGCGGCTATTTCTTGATGAGTTTCCTCTATTGTTATATTAGTTAAAATTTTATTAAATACTGTATCTACCTTCTCTCCATTTAATTTAATCACTGCTTTTAATATTCCGCTAAGCTCGTTTACCATATTACTAGGTGCTGTAATTATTTTTTGATGGAGTGGAAAATTAAATTCATAATCGATAGGATTTAATGCTGTTACTAAGGCTCCGTTAAGTACGCCTTTACGTAAACGATGATTGATAATTGGTTGATCTTTACGAAGATTACTGCCTATTAACAAAGCTGCCTGATTTTCTTCAAAATCGATAATTGATTGGCCTAGCCAAGGAAAATATGGGGCATCATTATCGTCAGTAAAATCAATTTGTTTTAATCGGCTATCAATATTATTCGAGCCTAGTCCCCGAGCTAATTTCTGCGCAAGATATAGTTCTTCAAGAGTTGATGAAGAAGAAGTTAACATACCAAATTGTGTTGGTTCGGACTGATTAAGAATGCCATCTAATTTTTCCTGAATACGATTCAAAGCTTCCTGCCAATCAACTTTTTTCCAAATGCCCTGCTCTTTTATCATTGGAAAATGAAGTCGATCATTACTGTTAATTGCTTCATAACTAAATCGATCACGATCAGAAATCCAGGTTTCATTGATTGCTTCATTCTCTGCAGGAACTACACGTTTTATTGCATCGCCTTTAATGTGAAGGTGGATATTCGACCCCACAGAATCATGAGGGGCAATCATCTGGTGTTGGGTAAGTTCCCAGGTTCTTGCGGAATAACGAAATGGTTTTGAAGTCAGTGCGCCGACAGGACAAAGGTCAATAACATTACCTGATAATTCTGAGGTGACACTTTTTTCAATATAAGTCCCTATCTCCATATTCTCGCCGCGACCAGTTGCTCCTAGTTCACGAATACCAGCAATCTCTTCGCCAAAACGTACACAACGAGTACAATGGATACAACGTGTCAGATCTGTTTGAATAAGTGGGCCGATATTTTTATCCATAACTACACGTTTTCTTTCCTGATAACGTGATACATCGCTCCCATATCCCATTGCTAAATCTTGTAATTCACATTCACCACCTTGGTCACATATCGGACAATCTAACGGATGATTAATTAATAAAAATTCCATTACAGATTTTTGTGCTTCAATCGCTAATTTCGAACGTGTTCTCACTTTCATTCCATCCATCACCGGTGTTGAGCATGCAGGTAATGGTTTCGGTGTTTTTTCAATTTCAACCAAACACATTCTGCAGTTTGCAGCGACAGTTAATTTTTTGTGGTAACAAAATCGAGGGATGTAAATGTTGTTTTTATCAGTGACTTCAATCAACATTTGTCCTTTATCCGCATTAATTTCACGGCCATCAATTTCAAGTTTAATTTTATCTTCTGACATAGAGTTTTATTTAGTTCTGAGCCTCAATAAGACTACGTTTATTATCAATAAAATATTGAAATTCATTACGAAAATGCTTGATAAAACTTCGAACAGGCCAGGCTGCGGCATCACCAAAAGCACAAATTGTTCGTCCTTCAATTTTACTGGCAACATCATCGAGTTTATCCAAATCACCCTGTAGGCCCTCACCTGCAATAATGCGTTGTAACATACGATGCAACCATCCTGTCCCTTCGCGACATGGTGTGCATTGACCGCAAGATTCCATATGATAAAAACGCGAGAGTCGCTCTAATGCTTTAACCATGCATGTCGTTTCATCCATCACAATCACCGCACCTGACCCTAGCATCGAGCCTGCTTTTGCAATTGAATCATAATCCATGCGTGTTTCTAACATGACATCACCAGGTAATACCGGCATCGAACATCCACCCGGAATCACCGCCTTTAATCGATTTCCATTTCGCACCCCTCCAGCCATCTTTAATAATTTTGAAAATGGAATTCCAAGTGGGATTTCAAAATTACCCGGTTGATTAACATGTCCACTAACTGAAAAACATTTTGTGCCGCCGCTATTTGGCACACCTTGATTTGCAAACCAAGCCCCGCCTTCACGGATAATGCTCGGTGCTGATGCGAAACTCTCGGTGTTATTGATGGTTGTAGGTCTACCATATAAACCAAAATTTGCAGGAAACGGTGGTTTAAATCGTGGCTGTCCTTTTTTACCTTCAAGTGATTCTAAAAGCGCGGTCTCCTCGCCACAGATATAAGCACCGGCACCTAGTGTGGCATAAATATCAACATTGACTGTACTACCTAAAATTTTCTTACCTAATAAACCTTCGTTGTAGGCTTCCGTTAGCGCATTCTCAAAATGCCTATAAGGTTCATCTAAGAATTCACCGCGCATATAGTTATAACCAACACTTGCCCCTGTGGCATAACAAGCAATTGCGATACCTTCGACAACGGCATGCGGATTAAAACGCAAAATATCTCTGTCTTTACAGGTACCGGGTTCGCTCTCATCAGAATTACATACAATATATTTTTGCCCGGGTGTTTTTCTTGGTGCGAAACTCCATTTCAAGCCGGTAGGAAATCCCGCGCCACCACGACCACGCAGACCGGATGTTTTTAATTCATTAATAATTTCTTCAGGATCTATTTTTTTACTAATAATTTTTTTCCACGCCTTATAACCTCCTACCTTCAAGTAATTCTTAAAAGTCCAAGGCTCTTTATGTTTTAATGTGGCATAACAAACATTATTTATTTCCATATCTAATCCAAGCTCTCTAATATTTCATCCACCTTCTCAGTGGTTAAATTTTCATAATAAATATGGTCAATCATCATCATAGGTCCGCCACAACAGGCAGCTAAACATTCCTCTTCACATTTTAAATAAAATTTTCCATCTTTCGTTGACTCTCCGGTTTTAATACCGAGTTTCTTTTCAACATGATCAACAATATTATCCGCGCCCATTAACATGCAGGAGATATTGTTACACACTGAGATACTATGTTTGCCAACTGGTTTGGTTTCAAACATAGAGTAAAATGACGCGACTTCGTAGACAGCAATTTTTGACATTTCTAAGTATTCAGCCACAGCATCCATTAATTCAGTTGTAAGATAGCCTTTATTTTCGTGTTGGACTGCACGAAGTGCCGCTAAAACTGCAGATTGTTTTTGTTCGGCAGGGTATTTTTTTAACCACATGTTGATTTCTTTACAAACCTTTTTTGAAAGTATCGTCTCAGTCATTTTATTACCTATCAATCTCGCCAAAAACAATATCCTGAGTACCGATAATTGCGACAACATCAGCTAACATATGACCCTTTACCATCTCGTGCATGGAAGCGAGATGCGCAAAACCTGGTGCGCGAATCTTTACCCGGTAAGGTTTGTTGGCACCATCTGAAATAAGATAAATACCAAATTCTCCTTTCGGATGCTCGACTGGAACATAAACTTCGCCTTCAGGCACACAATAACCCTCGGTAAATAATTTGAAATGATGGATGAGTGATTCCATATCATCTTTCATGTCCTCACGAGTAGGTGGATTTAATTTATGATCATCTAAAATCACCTTGCCTGGGTTTTTCTTTAACCAATCAATACATTGTTTAATAATATGATTGGATTGTCGCATCTCTTCGATACGAACAAGATAACGATCATAGCAATCCCCTTTAGTGCCAATCGGAATATCGAAATCTAATTTATCGTAAACCTCGTAGGGTTGTTTTTTTCTTAAATCCCATTCCACGCCAGAACCACGTAACATTGGTCCGGAAAAACCTAATTGCAAAGCACGTTCTCTTGAAACCACACCAATACCAACTGTGCGCTGTTTCCAAATACGGTTATCAGTTAATAAAGTTTCATACTCATCGACACATCCAGGAAAACGTTCGGTAAATGATTCAATAAAATCTAGTAACGAACCGTGACGATTGCTATTTAACCTCTGAACCTCATCTTCATTGTGCCATTTTGAAGTTTTATAAGTCGCCATTGATTCGGGTAAATCGCGATACACTCCACCTGGTCGAAAATAAGTGGCGTGCATTCTTGTACCCGAAACAGCTTCATAGCAATCCATTAAATCTTCACGTTCACGAAAACAATAAAGAAAAACGGTCATCGCACCAATATCTAAACCGTGCGCACCGAGCCACATCAGGTGATTTAAAATACGTGTGATTTCTGCAAACATCACGCGGATGTATTGTGCACGTAACGGTGGGGTGACACCCAACAATTTTTCAATCGCCATTACATAGGCATGTTCGTTACACATCATCGAGACGTAATCGAGTCGGTCCATATAACCGATACTCTGATTAAATGGTTTGCTCTCTGCTAATTTCTCCGTACCACGATGTAATAAACCGATATGAGGGTCAGCGCGCTCAATCACCTCACCATCCATCTCTAATATCAGGCGAAGTACGCCATGCGCTGCCGGATGTTGCGGCCCGAAATTCATGGTCATATTACGAATCTCAGTCATCAGAAGATTCCTCGTCAGGAATATAACGATTATCATCGCGTATCACGCGCGGGACCAACACACGATTGGTGATTGTTACCGGTTGATAGACTACTTTTTGTTTATCCGTGTCATAACGTACCTCGACGTTACCTTCTAATGGAAAGTCTTTACGAAATGGATGGCCAATAAAACCATAATCGGTTAATAATCGTCTTAAATCCGGATGACCCTCAAATAAAATACCAAACATATCGTAGGCCTCGCGCTCATACCAATCAGCCGAACTCCAAATCTTTGTCATGGTTGGTAATTTGGGGTTCTCTTCTGGTAGATAGCAACGTATTCGTAAACGATGGTTGTGCTCTATAGACAGTAGGTGATAGACCACTGCAAAGCGTTCTTCATTATTAATACTAACAGAGTTTTTATTACGCCCTCGACTAAACCCGGTGGATGTTGTTTCGTTAGTTGCCCAGTTGACCTCTCCGTAAGCAGAATAATCCACTCCACAAAGGTCAATTAATTGTGAAAAAGCAAAATCACCTTCATCGCGTAATGCTTCACAGATTGTGAGTAAATGAGATGGGCTCACCACCAGTGTAATCTGGTTATGATTGGTTAGACAACCGCTTAGTGTATCTTCAAAACGCGCGGTTAATTTTTCTGCAAGACTCGTCGTATCGGTCATTCATTAAATAGCCAGTATTATTATTATCCATCCTTAAGGTATTCTAGTTTTACCGTGCAATAGTGTTAGTGCGTTGTATTTTTTTCTGTAATTGTAAAATACCAAACAATAATGCCTCTGCGGTTGGCGGACAGCCGGGGACATAAACATCAACCGGGACAATACGGTCACACCCGCGAACCACAGAATAAGAA
>CAZJED010000025.1:0-22343 GCA_964544965.1 uncultured Enterobacteriaceae bacterium | reverse complement strand
AAATCATCGAGGAGGTAAACCTTGAAAGACTTACTTAAGCTTTTAAAACAGCAGGGACAAACTGAGGAATTTGATGTAATAACAATTGGCTTGGCTTCCCCTGAAAAAATTCGATCGTGGTCTTTTGGGGAAGTAAAAAAACCAGAAACAATTAATTATCGAACGTTTAAACCCGAAAGGGACGGTCTTTTTTGCGCTAAGATCTTTGGACCAATTAAGGATTATGAATGTTTATGCGGAAAATATAAAAGACTTAAGCATAGGGGTGTAGTTTGTGAAAAATGCGGCGTAGAAGTAACCCTTTCAAAAGTCCGACGAGAACGTATGGGTCATATTGATCTAGCTACACCTATTGCCCATATTTGGTATTTAAAATCATTACCGTCGAGAATGGGGTTGATGCTTGATATGACATTGCGCGAAATTGAGAGAATTCTCTATTTTGAGGCTTATGTTGTTGTCGATCCGGGTATGACTGAGCTTGAAAGCGGTCAAATGTTAAGAGAAGAAGAGTATCTTGAGGCACTTGAGAATTATGGCGATGAATTTCAAGCAAAAATGGGAGCAGAAGCTATTCGTGAATTACTTCTTTCAATTGATATTGACCATGAAGTTCAAGTATTGAGAGAGGAGATTCCAAATACAAACTCAGAAACGAAATTGCGTAAATTAACTAAGAGATTAAAATTATTAGAAGCCTTTATGAATTCTGGAAATAAACCTGAATGGATGGTTATGAAGGTTTTGCCGGTATTGCCACCCGAATTGCGACCTTTAGTTCCACTTGATGGTGGTCGTTTTGCAACATCTGATCTTAATGATTTATATCGACGCGTAATCAATAGAAATAATCGTTTAAAACGTCTACTAGATCTTAACGCGCCGGACATAATTGTTCGTAATGAAAAACGTATGTTACAAGAATCTGTCGATGCATTACTAGATAATGGTAGACGAGGACGCGCAATAACAGGAACTAACAAACTACCACTAAAATCATTAGCAGATATGATTAAAGGAAAACAAGGAAGATTCCGTCAAAATTTATTAGGTAAACGCGTTGATTATTCTGGTCGTTCAGTCATTGTTGTAGGCCCAACTTTACGTTTACATCAATGCGGAATCCCTAAAAAGATGGCTTTGGAATTATTTAAACCATTTATTTTCAGCAAATTAGAAAGACGGGGTTTGGCCACCACAATAAAAGCAGCTAAGAAGCTTGTTGAGCGTGAAGGAGCAGATGTATGGGATGTTCTAGAGGAGGTAATTCGCGAGCATCCTATAATGTTAAATCGCGCACCTACATTACACAGACTTGGTATACAGGCATTTGAGCCTGTATTAATCGAAGGAAAAGCAATTCAATTACACCCTTTGGTATGTACAGCTTTCAATGCTGATTTTGACGGTGATCAGATGGCTGTACATGTCCCATTGTCTATTGAAGCTCAGCTTGAGGCAAGAACGTTGATGATGTCTACAAATAATATTCTTTCACCTGCTAACGGTGAGCCGATAATCACACCAACTCAAGATGTTGTTCTCGGACTATATTATCTTACACGTGAGTCAGAAAGGGCAAAGGGTGCAGGTATGATATTTTCTGATATTAATGAAGTGCATCGCGCATACCAAGCTAGACCCGCTATATTGGATTTACAAGCAAAAATTGAAGTTCGTATTGGCGAGGAAAAGGCTGATGATGATGGCGAAAAGAAAATTATGTACAAACGATATAAAACAACTGCCGGACGTGCTTTATTATCTCGTGTTTTACCTAGAGGATTATCATTTGAACATATTAATAGAGTGTTAGATAAAAAAACTATTTCGCAATTGGTTAATACTAGTTATAGGAAATTAGGTTTAAAAGATACGGTAATTTTTTCGGATAGGCTGATGTATGCTGGTTTTAAATATTCTACATATGCAGGTGTATCTATTGGAGTGGAAGATATGATAATTCCGGAAGACAAGGAAGCAATTATTAAAAAAGCTGAAGAGGAAGTAAAAAACTTTCAAGATCAATATGCGAATGGATTGATTACCGATGGGGAGCGATATAATAAAGTTGTCGATATTTGGTCTCAAACGAACGATAAGGTTGCAAAATCGATGATGACAAAGATGGAGACAGAAACTTTTTCAGATACCGAAGGGAAAGAAAAGAAAGAGGCTTCAGGTAATTCAATTTTTATGATGGCGGACTCTGGAGCACGTGGTTCTGCAGCACAAATACGGCAACTAGCCGGTATGCGCGGGCTAATGGCGAAACCAGATGGTTCTATTATTGAAACTCCAATTACAGCTAATTTCAGAGAAGGGCTTGATGTTCTACAGTATTTCATCTCAACTCACGGTGCTCGCAAAGGGTTGGCCGATACAGCACTTAAGACAGCTAATTCGGGGTATTTAACTCGTCGTTTAGTGGATGTTGCTCAAGACTTGGTTGTCACAGAAGAAGATTGTGGGACTATTGAAGGCCTTAGTATGAGTCCAATAATAGAAGGCGGTGATGTAATAGAAACTTTAAGGGAACGTGTTTTAGGTAGGGTTTTGGCAACAGATGCAATTGATAGGAATGAAGAGGTTATTGCTGAAGCTGGTACTTTACTTGATGAGTCTTGGGTCGATGTTTTGGATGAAAATGGAATTGCCCAAGTTATGGTTCGATCAGCAATTACATGCAAAACTCGTTATGGAATCTGTCGCAAATGTTATGGCCGCGATTTAGGTCGTGGACATTTAGTTAATATCGGAGAAGCGGTCGGTGTTATTGCTGCTCAATCAATTGGGGAGCCAGGAACACAATTAACAATGCGTACATTTCATATCGGTGGAGCGGCATCACGTGCGGCAGCGATAAGTAGTATTGAGGTAAAAAACGGGGGAAAAATTAGTTTACAGAATGTAAAATTATTAAAACAAAAAGGCAGCGGCAATAGTATTGTTAACTCACGTTCGGGTGAGGTTGCAATTCTTGATGATAAAGATCGTGAAATAGAGCGTTATAAAATTCCATACGGTGCAATTTTAACAGTAGATGATGATACAAATGTTGAATCTAGGCAACAAATTGCATCATGGGATCCACACACACATCCCGTTATATCGGAAGTTGATGGAAAGGTTCAATTTTCAGACATAGATGAAGGGTCAACAGTTGCTCTTTATACCGATGATATTACCGGTTTAACAGATACAGTTATAATGGATCCGCAGCAACGACCCTCGACTGCAAAGGACATGCGACCTATCGTTAAATTGGTTGATGATAAAGGAGGCGAGCTCAAAATTCCGGAAACGGATCACGATGCTCATTATTTGCTTCCGCCTAGAGCGATTATCACTGTCAAAGATGGCAAAGCAATTAATGTTGGAGATGTAATTGCGCGTATTCCAGAGGCGTCATCTGTAACTAAGGATATTACCGGAGGTCTGCCAAGAGTAGCCGATTTATTTGAAGCTCGTAAACCAAAAGAGCCAGCGGTGATGGCTGAAATTAGCGGCATAATCAGTTATGGCAAAGAAACAAAAGGCAAAGAAAGGATAGTAATAACAGGTCAGAAAGGTGAAGTACACGAAGAGCTCATTCCTAAGTGGCGACATATTAGTGTTTTTGAGGGCGAGCATGTTGAAAAAGGGGAAAGCATTGTGGAGGGGCCGCCCACACCACACGATATTCTTAAATTGAAAGGTGTTAAAGCCTTATGCAACTACATAAGTAGTGAAATTCAGGATGTTTATCGCCTTCAGGGAGTGAAAATAAATAATAAACATATAGAAGTTATCGTTAGACAAATGTTGCGTAAAGCGGAGATTACAGACCCCGGAGACAGCATATTATTGAAAGGAGAGCAATTGGAGCGCACGAGAGTTTTGGAGGAAAATGAAAAGCTTGAATCTGATGGTAAAAAGCCGGCAGAATGGGAACCGATTTTATTAGGTATAACGAAGGCGTCACTATTAACTGAATCATTTATTTCTGCTGCATCATTTCAAGAAACAACAAGGGTTCTAACGGAAGCTAGTGTGAATGGCAAGCGAGATCAACTTCGAGGGCTGAAGGAAAATGTGATTGTTGGGCGATTAATTCCAGCTGGTTCTGGTCTTGCCCATCATACAGAATCAAGAAAAGAGCATGAAAAGAGCGAGCTTGATTCTGAGACGGCTACTGAAAATCAGGAAGAATCTGGTGAAATAGAAATAGCTCCATTGGAGGCAGCCCCTGAATCAGCCGAAGAGTCCTCAACGACTTGATTGCGAGCTTGTAATTTCCTTGACATGATACTTCTACAAGACATAAAATCTCGCCTCTTTGGCGGGATGAGTAGATTAATCTCACCTGTTTTTTAGCGTTAAGTACTGGAAAAATAGCAGATTTCGGGAATTTGCTGGTTACCAGGTAGTGCCTCAGGGATATCCGAAGAAATTTCGACGTGTGTCCGTACTGAATAATTAGTAAACATACATATATATACAGGTATGTTCAGTTCGGATAAACGAGGTAGTTTGCGCGCATAATAAATTGAAAAATAAGAGATTTTATGACAACTATAAATCAATTAGTAAGAAAACCGCGAAAGCGGCAAAACATAAAGAGCAATGTACCTGCCCTTGAGGCATGTCCACAAAGACGCGGCGTATGTACTCGTGTATACACAACGACACCAAAAAAACCTAATTCTGCACTAAGGAAGGTCGCCCGTGTTCGTCTCACTAATGGCCAAGAAGTTACAACATATATAGGAGGCGAAGGCCATAATTTACAGGAACACTCTGTAATCTTAATTAGAGGTGGAAGAGTAAAAGATTTACCCGGTGTTCGCTATCACACAGTAAGAGGTACCTTAGATACTTCGGGAGTTAGTGATAGAAAACGCGGACGGTCAAAATACGGTGCAAAACGACCAAAGTCATAAAACAATAAATTACATCATAAATTTATAGAGAGATTTTAGGAATAGTTTGAAAAATGTCTAGACGAAGAGTAGCCGAGAAAACAACAATTTTGCCTGATCCAAAATATGGGGACATGGTTTTAGCAAAATTTATAAATATTATTATGCGAAGCGGTAAAAAATCAATTGCGGAAAGAATTGTATATGGCGCACTTAACGAAATCAATAATAAGGGAAACAAAGAGCCGCTCGAAGTTTTTAATAAGGCTCTTGAAAATATTAGACCAATTGTCGAAGTAAAATCACGACGTGTTGGCGGAGCTACATATCAAATTCCTGTTGAAGTAAAAACTGCACGCAGTATGACGTTGGCTATGCGTTGGGTTGTTGATGCTGCAAAAAATCGTGGAGAAAAGGATATGGGTTCACGCTTGGCAGGGGAATTATTAGATGCTTCAGAAAATCGTGGAACAGCAATTAAAAAACGTGAAGACACTCACCGAATGGCAGAAGCAAATAAAGCCTTTTCACATTTTCGATGGTAATTAAAGGTTAAATATAGAGAAAGTATCATGGCAAGAAGCACAACAATCGAACACTACAGAAACATAGGGATTATGGCTCATATTGATGCTGGAAAAACAACAACAACCGAGCGTGTACTTTTTTACACAGGTGTTTCACATAAAATTGGAGAAGTTCATGATGGAGCGGCAACAATGGACTGGATGGAGCAAGAGCAAGAAAGGGGTATTACAATTACTTCTGCTGCAACAACATGTTTTTGGAAAGGAACATCATCACAATTTCCAGAGCATCGTATAAATATTATAGATACTCCAGGCCACGTTGATTTTACGATCGAAGTTGAACGTTCGCTACGTGTATTAGATGGGACTTGCGCTGTGTTTTGTGCTGTTGGCGGTGTAGAACCACAATCTGAAACTGTTTGGAGACAAGCAAACAAATATTCAGTTCCTCGTATTGCTTTTGTAAACAAAATGGATCGTGCCGGAGCTAATTTTCTACGGGTAGTTGCACAAATAAGAGAGCGCCTTAACTCCAACGCTGTAACCATGCAATTGCCAATTGGTGCCGAAGAAAATTTTAAAGGAGTTATTGATCTGGTAAAGATGAAAGCAATTTATTGGGAAGAAGAGAATATGGGAATTAGGTTTGAAGAAAAAGATATTCCTCAGACCATGGAAACCGAAGCAAAAAAATACCGTGAAAAAATAATTGAAACAGCAGCAGAAGCAAATGAAAAACTTATGGATGTATATCTAGAATCAGATGAACTTTCTCAGGAGCAGATAAAAGAAGGGATAAGATTACAAACATTGGCAAATGAGGTTGTTCCAGTTTTTTGTGGTTCAGCATTTAAAAACAAAGGTGTGCAGACAATGTTGGATGCTATTATCGAATATCTGCCATCCCCAATTGATGTGCCTCCAATCAAAGGAATTTTAGACGATAAGCATGAGACAGAGGGCGAAAGGAAATCTTCTGACGATGAGCCATTTGCAGCATTGGCAATCAAAATAGCAACAGACCCTTTTGTTGGAACATTGACTTTTTTTAGAGTTTATTCAGGCATTCTTAATACTGGCGATACAGTATTTAATCCAATTAAAAGAAAAAAAGAAAGAGTGGGACGGATACTGCAAATGCATGCAAACAGTCGCGAAGAACTTAAAGAAGTACGTGCCGGAGATATAGCAGCAGCAGTTGGATTAAAGGATATTGTAACGGGTGATACACTTTGCGATCAGAATAATGTTATTACGTTAGAACGTATGGAGTTTCCAGATCCAGTTATATCTGTAGCTGTTGAACCAAAAACCAAACCCGATCAAGAAAAGATGGGTATAGCGTTGAGCAAATTAGCGCAAGAAGATCCTTCATTTAGAGTGCATACTGATGAAGAGACTGGACAAACTATTATTTCTGGGATGGGCGAGCTTCATCTTGAAATTATAGTTGATCGTTTAAAGCGTGAATTCAAAATAGAAGCAAATGTAGGAAAACCACAAGTTGCTTACCGTGAAACAATAAAATCCACTCTTGAAAAAGTTGAAGGCAAGTTTGTTAGACAATCTGGTGGTCGGGGTCAATATGGCCATGTCGTATTTAAGATTGAACCAAAAAAATCCGGTGAGGGTTTTGAGTTTGTTAATCAAATCGTTGGCGGTGTTATCCCAAAAGAATATATACCTGCTGTTGAAAAAGGCGTTATTGAGCAGATGGAAAACGGAATCACCGCAGGGTATCCCGTTGTTGATGTTAAGGTTACTTTGCATGATGGTTCATATCATGATGTAGATTCTAGTGAAATGGCATTTAAAATAGCTGGTTCAATGGGGTTTAAAGAAGGTGCAACTAAAGCTAAACCAGTATTGCTTGAACCGATTATGAAAGTTGAAATTGTTACACCGGAAGAATATATGGGCACAGTAAATGGAGACCTGAATAAACGTCGAGGAATTCTACAAGGCACAGATGAGACTCCCGCTGGGAAAGTGATACGTGCAGAAGTTCCACTCAGCGAAATGTTTGGGTATGCAACTGATCTTCGTTCAGCTACGCAAGGACGAGCAGTTTATACAATGGAATTTGAAAAATATAATGAAGTACCAGCAAATATTGCCGAGAGCATCACAAACAGAAACTAAATTATTACTAAATTTTATTTGAGAATATAAATGGCCGAACAACAAAGAATTAGAATACGTCTTAAAGCATTTGATCACCGATTGATTGATCAGTCTACAAAAGAGATTGTTGAAACAGCTCAACGTACCGGTGCTCAAATTAAAGGACCTATACCTTTACCAACTAAAAAGGAACGGTTTACTATTTTAATTTCACCCCATGTCAATAAGGATGCTCGTGATCAATACGAAATTCGGACACATAAACGATTGATGGACATCATAAATCCAACCGATAAAACGGTTGATGCATTAATGAAACTTGATTTAGCAGCGGGTGTTGATGTTCAGATAAAACTTAATTAGTAGGTATAGATTGGAATCACAAAAATGACGATTGGAATAGTAGGTAGAAAATGTGGCATGACGCGTGTATTTATGGACGATGGAGCTTCTGTACCTGTAACAGTGGTGCAAGCGTCACCCAATCATGTTACTAGTTTACTCACGCAACAGGAGAAAGGCTATAGTGCAGTTCAAGTTTCATGGGGATCAAAGAAATCTACTTCATTAACGAAAGCAGAGGCTGGTAATTATATGAAGGCAAACGTTAAAGCTGGAGAGGGACTTTTGGAGCACAGAGTTACTGAAGAGGAACTTGAGCAGTATGTCCTTGGCGCAGAAATTAAAGTTGATATTTTTGAAATTGGTCAGAAGGTTGATGTTACAGGAACATCTAAAGGAAAAGGCTTTTCTGGCGTTATTAAACGTCACAACTTTAGCCATCAGCGTTATACCCACGGTAATTCATTATCACATCGTGCTCCGGGTTCTATAGGCCAATGCCAAACACCAGGAAGAGTCTTTAAAGGAAAAAAAATGGCCGGACATTATGGAGATACAAAACAAACCACTCAAAATCTTGAAATTATTCGAGTTGATAGTGAACGAAATCTTATTTTAATAAAAGGTGCCGTTCCTGCAAGTAGAGGAGGAAGTGTTATTGTTAGACCTTCAAATAAGATAACTAATAATCCCAAGCAAAAACAAATTAAGCAAGAAGCAACTAAAAAAGAAGAAGCGCCTAAGCAAGAAGCAACTAAAAAAGAAGAAGCGCCTAAATAAGTAATTATGAAACTTAAAATTGAAAAATCTGACAAGAAAAAATCAGGCACAATAAGTGTTGCTGATAGTGTTTTTGCAGCTGAGTTTAATGAATCATTAGTTCATCAAGTTTTAGTTTCTTATATGTCAGGTTCTCGTTCTGGAACTAAGTCACAAAAATCACGCTCAGAAGTTAGGGGTGGAGGAAAAAAACCATGGCGCCAGAAAGGTACTGGTCGCGCAAGAGCCGGGACTATTCGAAGCCCGCTTTGGCGTGGGGGCGGAGTTACTTTTGCTGCAAAATCACGTGATTATAGTAAAAAAGTAAATAGGAAAATGTTCCGTGGTGCGATGCGATCAATTTTTTCTGAACTTATAAGGCAAAAAAGATTTATATGTATTGATGAATTTGATGTGACTGAGTCAAAAACAAAATTAGTAAAAGATAAATTAAATAAACTTGGTCTTAAAGAGGCTTTAATTATTACAGAAGGATTAAGTGAAAATCTTTACTTAGGTGTTAGAAATATACCAAAAGTCGATGTCATGGATACTAATGAAATAAACCCGTATTCATTAATTGGTTTTGAAAAAATTTTGATTACACAGGCGGCTGTTGAAAAAGTAGAGGAATGGTTGTCATGAATGAACAAAAAATAATGAAAGTATTATTAGAGCCAAAGGTTACTGAAAAATCTAGTATGGTTGGCGAATTAAATAATCAGTATGTATTTAAAGTTGCAAAGAATGCAACAAAACCAGAAATAAAAAAAGCTGTTGAATTAATGTTTGATGGAGCCGAGGTGGAATCAGTTCAAGTCACTAATGTAAAGGGTAAAAGAAAAATTTTTAAGCGTTTACAAGGACAACGTGCAAACTGGAAAAAAGCATATATTAGGTTGAAGCCTGGTTTCGATATTGATTTTATGGGTAATGAGTAAGAGCGAGGTTAATTTATAAAAGAATGGCATTAATTAATCCAAAACCAACATCAGCAGGACGTCGCTCGATGATTAAAGTTGTTAGTCCTGAGCTACACAAGGGCAAGCCTTACGAACCTTTATTGGAAAAGCAAAGTAAGTATGCCGGCCGTAATAATAATGGACGAATAACAGTTCGGCACCGTGGCGGCGGATCCAAACAACGTTATCGATTAATCGATTTTAAACGCGATAAAGATGGTTTATTAGCTGAAGTTGAGCGTATTGAATATGATCCGAATAGGACAGGTCATATAGCATTGCTATTGTATATAGACGGCGAACGACGCTACATAATAGCACCGAATGGTCTTAAACCAGGCGATAAAATAATGTCTGGTGAAGCAGCTGCGATACAGATTGGTAATTGTATGCGTATGAGAGACATTCCTTTAGGTACAACCATTCATTGTATTGAGTTGAAACCTGGTAAGGGAGCACAGATTGCACGAAGTGCGGGAGCATCAGCTCAATTAGTAGCCAAAGAAGGTCATCACGCGACGATAAGATTACGTTCTGGTGAAATGCGGAAAGTGCTATCTGAATGCCGGGCTACAATAGGCGAGGTTAGTAATACTGAACATCAGTTACGTTCGTTAGGTAAAGCAGGAGCAAAACGTTGGCGTGGCATACGTCCAACTGTCCGTGGTGTAGCGATGAATCCAGTTGATCACCCGCATGGAGGGGGAGAGGGTCGTACTTCAGGTGGGCGTCATCCGGTAAGTCCATGGGGTACCCCAACAAAAGGCTACAAAACAAGGAAAAATAAACGAACTGATAAATTAATTGTTCGAAGACGAAAATTACAAAGAGAGAAATAAATGGCACGTTCAATAAAAAAAGGACCGTTTGTAGATCACCATCTCTTAAAAAAGGTGGAAGTAGCTAAGGAGACTAGCGATAAACGCCCAATAAAAACTTGGTCACGTCGGTCTATGGTTATGCCCGAAATGGTGGGTTTAACGATTGCTGTACATAATGGCCGTGACCATGTGCCTATTTATGTTTCGGAAAATATGGTGGGTCATAAATTAGGCGAATTTGTTCTTACTCGAACATTTCGTGGTCATATTGCAGATAGGAAAACGTAAAATAAAATATAAAAATGACTACATCAGCAACACTAAAATATACACATTTATCACCGCAAAAGATGCGGTTAATAGCAGATCAGATACGTGGTATGTCTGCTGATCAAGCAGTTACTTTGCTTTCGTTTAGCAATAAAAAAGGAGCGAAAATTGTTAAAAAAGTTCTTAAGTCAGCGATTGCTAATGCTGAAAATAACGATGGAGTTGATATTGATGAGCTTAAAATAACATCAATAGAAGTCAATCAAGGACCAGTGATGAAACGGTTACGTCCTCGAGCAAGAGGCAGGGCCGATAGACTTTTAAAAAGAACCAGTCATTTAACTGTAAAAGTTTCTGAGAAGGGAGAGAAATAAGACTTATGGGTCAAAAAGTACATCCAACAGGAATACGTCTCGGTATTATTAAGGATTGGACGTCGACTTGGTATGCCGACAATAAGAACTATGCTGAATATTTAAATGCAGATATGAAAGTTCGTGACTATTTACGCAAGAGGTTGGCAAATGCATCTGTTAGCCGCATTCAGATTGAAAGGCCCGCGGGAAATGCACGAGTTATTATACACACTGCTCGTCCTGGGATTGTTATTGGAAAGAAAGGAGAAGATATTGAGCGTCTTCGTATAAAAGTTTCAGAAATGATGGGAGTGCCTACACACGTTAGTGTCGAAGAAATTCGTAAACCAGAATTAGATGCGTTTCTTGTAGCTGAAAGTGTAGCCCAACAAATTGAAAGAAGAATAATGTTTAGAAGAGCTATGAAACGCGCTGTTACAAATACAATGCGACTTGGAGCAGAAGGTATAAAAATTACTGTAAGCGGTAGATTAAATGGTGCAGAAATAGCGCGTACGGAATGGTACCGGGAAGGCCGAGTTCCATTACATACTTTGAGGGCAGATATTGATTATGCAACCGCAGAAGCAAGTACTACATATGGCATTATCGGGGTAAAGGTATGGCTTTTTAAAGGTGAAATATTTGGACATGAAAAGAATTCAGAAGATGAGAATCAGACCGAAGTAACAACAGCAGGCAAAAAATAGGAACTGAAAAGTGTTACAACCAAAAAGAACAAAATTTAGAAAACAAAATAAATCACGTAATCGTGGTTTTGCTACGGTTGGCAATAAGGTGAGTTTTGGCGAATACGGTCTGAAGGCAGTCGGTAGGGGAAGGATTACAGCACGCCAAATTGAGGCTGCGCGACGAGCTTTAACGCGAAAAGTAAAACGTGGGGCAAAGGTTTGGATCAGAATATTTCCAGATAAACCTATTACAAAAAAACCTTTGGAAGTTCGTCAAGGTAAAGGAAAAGGTAGTGTTGAGTATTGGGTTGCCCAAATCCAACCAGGCAGGATGCTTTACGAAATGGAAGGAGTTCCAGAAGAATTGGCTCGAGAAGCTTTTGATTTGGCAGCTGCAAAATTACCAATTAAGACAACTTTTGTTTCTAGGACATTACTGTAATGAAAATATTAGAACTAAGAGATAAAACAAACGAAGAATTACAGTCACTATTACTGGAAGAATTACGTTCTCAATTTAATTTACGTATGAGAAAGGGGACTGGGCAATTGGACAAACCTAGCGAAATAAAAAAAACAAGACGCAATATTGCAAGAATTTATACAGTTCTCAATGAAAACAAAATTAACTCAAACAGGGAAAAAGCATGAGCGAAGAAATAGTAAAAAATAAGACAGTAACAGGGACTGTTATTAGTTCAAAAATGGATAAAACTATTTCTGTTTGTATTGAGAGAACTATAAAACATCCTCTCTACGGAAAGTATATCAGACGCTCGACTAAAGTAATGGTTCACGATGAAGTTAACGAATGTAATGAGGGGGATATCGTGATTATTGAATCATCACGCCCTCTATCTAAGAATAAATCATGGCGTTTGCAAAAAGTTATTAGCAAGGCGCAAACTGTATAAAGGAGTTAACGTTAGTAATGATACAGATGCAATCAATGCTCGATGCCGCAGATAACAGCGGAGCTCGACGCCTAATGTGTGTAAAGGTTTTGGGTGGGTCAAAACGCCGATATGCAAATGTTGGTGACGTGATCAAGGTAAGTATAAAAGAAGCTATTCCGCGAGGTAAAGTAAAAAAAGGCGAAGTATATAATGCTGTAGTAGTGCGCACACGTAAAGGTGTACGAAGAGATGATGGCTCTTCGATTCGTTTTGATGGTAATGCGGCAGTCTTGTTAAATGCACAATTACAGCCCATTGGCACACGTATTTTTGGCCCAGTAACAAGAGAATTACGCGGACTTAAGTTTATGAAAATTATATCATTAGCGCCGGAGGTTTTGTGAACATGGGCAGACTAAAGAAAGGCGACGAAATTATTGTGATGGCCGGCAAGGATAAGGGTAAGAGAGGAGTTGTTTTATCTGTAATGAGTAATGACAACAAGGTAATTGTTGAGAATATTAATATGATAAAACGTCATACTAAAGGGAATCCAGGGCAAGGAACTCCTGGCGGCATAATAGAGAAAGAATCACCAATCGATCAATCTAATGTTGCAATATGGAATCCAGTTACAAATAAAAATGACAGGGTTGGTTATCGATATCTAGAAGATGGTCAAAAAGTTCGTTATTTTAAATCAAATAATGAAGTTGTGGACGTGTAGGGTCTTTTTTATGGCTACATTACAAGAACATTATAAAAATAACGTGATAACAGAATTGACTAAACAATTTGGTTATAAATCAAATATGCAGGTACCAAAAATCACGAAAATAACATTGAATATGGGTTTGGGAGAAGCAGTTGCTGATAAAAAAATAGTTCAAAATGCATTGGAAGACATAACTAAAATTGCAGGACAAAAACCAATTATTACTAAAGCTAGAAAATCTGTTGCAAATTTTAAAGTTCGTGAAGGTTGGCCAATTGGATGTAAGGTGACCCTTAGACGTGGACGTATGTATGAATTTCTTGAGCGTCTAATATCTATTGCCATACCGCGTATTAGAGACTTTCGTGGTTTAAATGCTAAATCATTTGATGGTCGGGGTAATTATAGTATAGGTATTAAAGAGCAAATTATTTTTCCAGAAATTGATTTTGACAAGATAGATTCTCTAAGAGGAATGGATATAACAATTTCAACTTCTGCATGTACGGATGAAGAAGCACGAGCTTTATTGACATCATTTAAATTACCAATAAAGTCTTGAGGTTTATTGAATATGGCAAAATCTTGTATGTTAAATCGTGAAATAAAAAGAATTCGTTTATCAAAAAAATTCTCAGCCAAAAGAGCTGAATTAAAAGCTATAATTAAAAATACATCATTAAGCGAAGATGAGCGTTTAGATGCGCGGCAGAAATTGAATAAAATGCCAAGAGATGCTAACCCGATTCGTATTCGTAATCGATGCAATATAACTGGGCGTGCCCATGGGTATTATAGAAAATTTGGGCTTGCAAGAAATAAACTACGTGAAGCTGCTATGCGTGGCGATATACCCGGTTTAGTCAAAGCGAGTTGGTAAAAAATAGAGAGAACTAATAATAATGAGTATGTCAGACCCAATATCAGATATGTTGACTAGAATCCGTAATTCGTTATTGCGTTACAATCGCGATGTCGAGATACCTTCTTCAAAATTAAAGGTAGCAATTGCGAATATATTAAAGCAAGAAGGGTATATAAAAGATTATAGAGTCGAAGAACATAATAATAGAATGATATTAATAATAGACTTAAAGTATTTTAAAGGTAAGCCAGTTATAGAATCCTTGAAAAGGATCAGTAAACCAAGTCTTCGTTCATATAAATCGGTAAATGAACTGCCTAAAGTAATGGGCGGTCTTGGGGTAGCAATTATTTCTACAGCAAAGGGCGTAATGACAGATAAATCAGCACGAGAACACGGCATCGGCGGTGAAATCTTGTGCTATGTAACATAGAGCAGATTAATACCATGTCGAGAATAGCAAATAATCCAATAACTATACCAACAGGCGTCGATGTTAATATAGTTGGAAATTTAGTGACAATTAAAGGAAACAAAGGCGAATTATCTCATAACGTTCACTCTTTAATTAAGGTTGAGCAGGCGGACAATACACTTAAAACGTCTGCCAAAAGTAGTAGTAAGTTTGCTAAAGCACTATCAGGTACGACACGCGCGCTTATTCAAAATATAGTAACAGGCGTAAGTGAAGGTTTTGAGCGAAAACTTGAAATTGTTGGCGTCGGTTATCGTGCTGCAGTTTCAGGTAAAACATTAAACTTAACTTTGGGCTTTTCGCATCCTGTTTTATTTAAAATTCCCGAAGGGATTACAATTGAAACACCAAGTCAAACTGAAATTACAATTAAGGGTAGCGACAAACAACTAGTAGGACAAGTTGCTGCAAATATACGAGCTTATCGTCCTCCTGAACCATACAAAGGGAAAGGAGTTAGGTATTTAGATGAACGAATTGTTAGAAAAGAAGCAAAGAAGGCATAGTTAAAATGAGCAAGAAAACGGACAGGCTAAGACGCGCAAAAAAAACACGCGAAAGAATTAAAAGACAGTGTATAGATCGTTTATGTGTTCATAAGACTTCTAGACATGTTTATGCACAAGTCATTTCATCAAATAATACAAAAGTTATTGTAAGCGCATCAAGTTTGGATAAAGAGATTAAGGATAAAATTAAATATAGCGGAAATATTGATGCAGCCACAGTTGTAGGTGGAATTTTAGCAGAGCGCGCTAAAAAAGCTGGTATAAAAAAAGTTGCGTTTGATCGTTCGGGATTTAAATTTCATGGTCGTATTCAAGCGCTAGCAAATTCCGCACGCGAAAACGGCTTAGAATTCTAAGAGAAAAATTATGAAATTAGAAAATTCAATAACAGGAAACGAAGATCTTCAAGAAAAACTTGTAACAGTTAATAGAGTTGCCAAAGTGGTTAAGGGCGGACGTCAATTCGGTTTTGCAGCATTAACTGTTGTTGGTGATGGTAATGGAAAAATTGGTATAGGCCGGGGTAAATCACGTGAAGTTCCTCTTGCTATCCAGAAAGCAATGGAAGATGCACGCCGAAATATGGTGTTCGTACCCTTAAATGAGGGAACGCTCCAGTATGCAATCACATCCGAATATGGTGCGGCTAAAGTTTATATGCAGCCAGCTTCGGAAGGTACGGGAATTATTGCCGGCGGCCCAATGCGCGCTGTTTTTGAAGTGGTTGGTTTAAATAATGTTTTGGCTAAATCGATTGGATCAACGAATCCAATTAATGTTATTCGCGCTACTATTAAAGGGCTTGAATCAATGTCTTCACCAGACTATGTGGCGGCCAAGCGTGGGAAATCAATAAAAGAAGTGATTAGTTAATATGGCAAAGAAAAAGAAAAAATCTACTAGTAAACTAAAAGTGACGTTAGTTAAAAGTATTAATAGACGAACTAGACAACATAAATCTTGTGTTAGTGGACTTGGTTTGCGTCGGATAGGGCATAGTATGATTGTTGATGATACGCCAGAAAATCGCGGGATGATTGATAAAGTAAATTATTTGTTAACAGTCGATGAAGAGGCTTAAATTTTAATGCGATTAAACATACTTAAACCTCATCCTGATTCAACCTCGAACCAAAAGCGTGTTGGACGTGGCATTGGTTCAACTAGTGGCAAGACTGCTGGTCGTGGACATAAAGGTCAGAAGTCACGTGCAGGAGGATATCATAAGGTTGGTTTTGAGGGCGGACAGATGCCTTTACAACGGCGTTTACCAAAAGTGGGATTTAGTTCACGTGTTAGTCGTGTTACAGCGGAAATACGTTTACATGAGTTAGCCAATTTAGACGCGGATATTATTGATATTGAAACACTTAAATCAGCGAGATTAATAAATAAAAATATTAAGCATGTAAAAATTATTTTGTCTGGGAAACTAGAAAAACCAATAACAACAAAAGGGCTTATGCCTACAAAAGGTGCAAAAAGCGCTATCGAAACCGCAGGCGGGAAGGTAGAGGAATAAATGGCAGCATCAAATACAGCAATTCCTGGAGGGCTTGCAGGACTCGGGCAATTAAAAGAATTAAGACAAAGACTTTTTTTTGTTTTGGTTGCTTTATTTGTTTATAGAATCGCAACACATATTCCAGTTCCGGGAATTAACCCTATCGCATTAGCTGAATTATTCAATCAGCAGCGTGGAACTATATTAGATATGTTTAATATGTTCTCCGGCGGAGCACTGCAACGTTTTTCAGTAGTGGCTCTTGGAATTATGCCATATATTTCTTCTTCAATTATTATGCAATTGTTATCAGTTGTTGATCCGAAATTAAAACAGCTTAAAAAAGAAGGTGAATCAGGACGAAGAAAGATTACGCAATATACACGGTACGGCACTGTATTTTTGGCAACATTTCAAGCTTTTGGTGTTGCGATTGCTTTGGAGGGGCAACAAGCTGCTGGGCAAGCTGTTGTTATCGATCCGGGAGTTGGTTTCAGAGTTGTAGCTATTACCACTTTAGTAACTGGAACAATGTTTTTAGTTTGGTTGGGCGAACAAATAACGGAGCGAGGAGTCGGGAACGGCATTTCTTTGATAATTTTTGCTGGTATTGTCGCGGGTTTACCATCTGCAATTGGCGGGACACTTGAGTTATCTAGAACAGGCGAGATGCACTTATTGGCTGTTTTTGCCTTATTTGCTGTAGCAATTGCGGTAACGGGTTTTGTTGTTTTTGTTGAAAGAGGCCAAAGACGAATAACTGTTAATTATGCAAAGCGGCAAGTTGGCAGAAAAATGTATGGCGGTCAGTCGAGCCATTTACCATTAAAATTAAATATGGCAGGCGTTATACCTCCCATATTCGCTTCAAGCTTAATATTATTTCCTGCCACGATAGCTGGTTGGTTTAGTCAAACTGAAGGCATGAATTGGTTAAAGGATTTTGCAACAACATTATCGCCGGGCCAACCAATTTACGTGATGTGTTATGCAGCAGGGATAATTTTCTTCTGTTTTTTCTATACAGCCATGGTGTTTGATCCACGCGAAACCGCCGATAATCTAAAAAAATCGGGAGCTTTTATTCCGGGCATGCGACCCGGAGAACAAACAGCCAACTATCTTGATAAGGTTTTAACAAAATTAACTCTTGCAGGCGCTATTTATATAACATGTGTTTGTTTGTTACCCGAATTTTTAATAGTCAAATTTAATGTCCCATTTTATTTTGGAGGAACATCACTTTTAATTATTGTTGTAGTTGTTATGGATTTCATGTCACAAATACAATCCCATTTAATGTCTCATCAATATGAGGGGCTTATGAAAAAAGCAAATCTTAAAGGGCATGGCAGACGTTAACCTTAGTTAACGAATACGAGAGAAAAAATATGAAAGTTAGAGCATCAGTCAAAAGAATTTGTCGTAATTGTAGGATAATTAGACGTAATCGGGTCATACGGGTAATTTGTTCTGACCCTCGCCACAAACAGCGTCAAGGATAAAATAAATAATGAGGATTACAAAATAATGGCACGTATCGCAGGGGTTAACATACCAGATCATAAGCATTTAAATATTGCTTTGACATATATATATGGTATTGGAATAACTAGAGCTCAAAATATTTGTGATTCATTAGATTTGAAATATTCGATTAAAGTTAATCAGTTATCAGAATCTGATTTAGATAATATACGCGCAGAGGTTAGTAAATTTAATCTTGAAGGCGATTTACGTAGAGAAGTTACTATGAACATAAAACGTTTAATGGATCTTGGTACAAATCGCGGTATACGTCATCGTCGAGGATTACCGGTTCGTGGGCAACGTACAAGTACTAATGCGCGTACTCGTAAGGGCCCAAAGAAGATGATCAAAAAATAATTAAAAAGGTTTAATACAGTCATGGCAAAAATAGCACCAAAGAGTCGTAAGAAAACAAAGAGAAATGTTTTAGATGGTATAGCGCATATTCATGCTTCTTTTAATAATACCATTATCACAATAACTGATCGGGAAGGTAATACGCTTTCGTGGGCTACCTCAGGCGGAAGTGGTTTCAGGGGTTCGCGTAAAAGTACTCCTTTTGCAGCACAAATTGCATCTCAAAAAGCAGGCGAAATGGCGAAAGAATTTGGTCTGCAAAATTTAGAGGTCTTTGTAAAAGGCCCTGGTCCGGGACGTGAATCTGCGGTTAGGGCTCTTAATACCGTTGGATTTAAAATTACAAATATTACAGATGTTACCCCAATTCCTCATAACGGATGTCGTCCGCCAAAAAGGCGTCGGGTTTAATTTAGGAGTTTATTTATGGCACGTTATCTTGGACCAAAATGTAAACTTAGTCGCCGCGAAGGCACGGACTTATTTTTAAAAAGTCGTGCCAGACCAATAGAGACAAAATGTCAAATTGATAAGACACCTGGGATGGGTAGTACACGTCCAGGCAGGATGTCCGACTATGCTTTACAGCTTAGAGAAAAACAAAAATTACGTCGTATTTATGGTGTTTTGGAAAGGCAGTTTCGTAAATATTATAAAGAAGCAGCTCGGCAAAAGGGTTCAACTGGTGAAAATTTACTTCAAATATTGGAATGTCGATTAGATAACGTTGTATACCGCATGGGTTTTGGTTCGACTCGCAATGAAGCACGACAATTGATTAGCCATAGAACTATTTTGGTAAATGATAAAAGTGTCAACATACCGTCTTTCCAAGTAAAACCTAGTGACAAGATCACGATTAGAGAAAAAGGTAAAAATCAATTAAGAATTAAGGATGCATTAAATGTTGCAGAACAATATGGTTTCCCAGAATGGGTTGAGGTTAACCCTAAGGGTATGGAAGGTGTATTCAAATCTATTCCAGATAGAAGCGAGTTACCATCTGAGATTAACGAACAGTTGGTTGTAGAATTATATTCTAAGTAATTAACGTGTGGAGGATTATCACGTATGTCGACAATAATTAAAGAATTGTTAAAACCGAATAAATGTGAAGTAAAGGTAATTAGTAATACTTCAGCAAAAATTATTATTGAACCACTCGAAAGAGGTTTTGGGCATACTCTTGGCAACGCATTACGCCGGGTTTTATTATCATCAATGCCAGGCTGTGCTGTTACCGAACTTGAAATTATAGAACCAGAAGTATTGCATGAATATACAACCATGGAAGGGGTTCAAGAAGATGTTACTGATATTATTCTTAATCTTAAGGGTCTTGCAATACTTATGCATTCAAAGGATGAGGCAACACTAACCTTGAAAAAGAGTGGCCCTGGGGAGGTGCGAGCGAGCGATATTACTGTTGATCATGATGTTGAGATAGCTAATCCTGAACATCCAATCGCAAATTTAACAAAGGCCGGTCAATTAAGTCTGGTTATGAAGGTCGCTCGTGGCAGGGGTTATAAACCAGTTATTGTCGGAGGCAAAGATGACCCCGAGCAAACTATTGGAAAAATAAAATTAGATGCTTCATTTAGCCCTGTTACTCGTGTTTCCTATGATGTGGGAAATGCACGAGTTGAACAACGGACGGATTTAGATAAGTTAATTTTAGATTTAGAGACGGATGGAACAATTGATCCAGAAAACGCAATTCGTGAAGCAGCTACAGAGTTGCGTAAACAATTAGTTGTTTTTGTTGATCTTGAAGCAGAAGAGGCTATTGAGGCAAGTAAGAGTAGCGAGCCAGAAGTCGATCCGATTTTGCTTAGACCAGTTGATGATCTCGAGTTAACCGTGCGTTCTGCGAATTGTTTAAAAGCAGAAAGTATTTACTATATTGGAGATTTAATTCAGCGTACAGAATCCGAACTTCTAAAAACACCAAATCTAGGTAAAAAGTCATTGACAGAAATAAAAGATATTCTCGCTTCGCGAGGTTTATCTTTGGGAATGCATTTAGATGATTGGCCACCAGTAGGATTTAATAATCAAGAAAGTGCTTCAGCATAATTTTTAGAGGGAAGGAAAGTAATGCGTCATCGTGAAAGTGGTAGAAAATTAAACCGTAATAGTTCGCATCGTAAGGCTATGTTTAGAAATATGGCTGTGTCATTAATAGAGCATGAAATTATTAAAACTACTTTGCCGAAAGCGAAGGAGTTACGTCGCATTGCTGAACCATTAATTACAATGGCAAAGAATGATAATGTGGCAAAAAGGCGTTTGGCATTTTCTCGTCTTCGTAACAGAGATATTGTTACAAAATTATTTAATGAAATTGGTCCTAGGTATAAAGAACGACCAGGCGGTTATTTGCGTATATTAAAATGTGGTTTCCGAACTGGCGATAAAGCAGCAATGGCAATTGTCGAATTAGTGGATAGGCCAAAATTATCAGGTGATGAGCCAACTGAGCAATAGCTAGCCTTCTAATTTTTCTTCTAATAACTCATTAACCTGTTTTGGGTTAGCTTTTCCTTTTGATTTTTTCATAATCTGTCCAACAAAAAAACCAATCATTTTTTTCTTTTTTTCAGGCGATGAATTTTTATATCGTTCAACTTGCGAAACGTTTTTTGAAATAATATCATTTATTAACTTCTCGATTTCATTAGAATCGGTTACTTGCTCGAGATCCTTGTTTTTAATGATCGAGATAGCATCACCCTCATTATTCCACATTGCTGTAAATACTATTTTTGCTATTTTTCCTGAGATTACTTTATCTTTAATTAGATTAATCATATCTCCGAGCATTTTTGCAGATACTGGACTATTTTTTATACCTATATTTTCTTTGTTTAAAGATGCTGATAAGTCTCCCATAACCCAATTTGCACACAATTTTGCATCATCATCCACAATTCTAATCATTTCCTCAAAATAATTTGCTATGTCAGGGTTAGTTGTTAAATTGTTGCTATCATATTCTGAGAGTCCCAATTCATTTTGGTAACGATTACGTTTAGCATCTGGTAATTCTGGAATCGATTCTTTTACTTTTGTTTTTATTTCATCTGAAATTAAAATGGGAAGCAGATCAGGATCCGGGAAATATCTATAATCATTAGCTTCTTCTTTACTACGCATTGAACGTGTTTCATTTTTATTAGAATCATAAAGACGAGTTTCTTGTGTTACTAATTCACCGGATTCAACCAAACTAATTTGACGTTCAACTTCGTAATTAATAGCTGCTTCAATAAACTTAAAAGAATTAAGATTTTTTATTTCTGTTCTTGTACCCAATTCCTTCCGATTCTTTTCTTTTATAGAAATATTTGCATCACAGCGAAATGAACCCTCCTGCATATTTCCATCACTAATTTTTAGATAACGAACAAGAGAATGTATTTTTTTCAAATAACTAATCGCCTCTTTAGCATTATTCATGTCTGGTTCTGATACAATTTCTAATAAGGGGTTCCCAGCACGATTTAGATCAATTCCAGTTTGTCCTTTAAATTCATCATGGTTTGATTTTCCAGCATCTTCTTCAAGATGCGCTCTAGTAATTCTAATTATTTTATCTTCATTATCGTTTATTTTTATTTTAATATATCCATTACCAACAATCGGCAATTCAAATTGACTAATTTGATATCCTTTTGGTAGATCGGGATAAAAATAATTTTTTCTAGCAAATAAAGATCTTTGAGGAATTTC
>CAZJED010000024.1:0-22959 GCA_964544965.1 uncultured Enterobacteriaceae bacterium | reverse complement strand
AGTGAGAATGATAAACCACTATCACGATGACCCTGATTACATTAATGCATTGGCAAATAGCATTACAGATCATTGGCAAAATAATTCACGTCCTCAAAAATTAATTTTTTCATTCCATGGCTTACCTAAACATTATTTTCTTGCAGGTGACCCATATCACTGTGAATGTCACAAAACAGCGCGTTTAGTAGCCGAAAAATTAAAATTAAATCAAGAAGAGTGGCTGGTTACATTTCAATCTCGCTTTGGTCCAAAAGAATGGTTAAAGCCTTACACCGATAAAACGTTAATATCACTTGCAGAAGATGGTATAAAAAATATAAATATAATCTGTCCTGGGTTTTCCGCTGATTGTCTAGAAACATTAGAGGAAATTAATATACAAAATCGTGAGTTCTTCATTAAAGCCGGAGGTGAAAAATTTGCTTATATTCCTGCACTAAATGACAGCCCTGATCATCTTCAGTTACTTTCTAATATTATTTTGAAACATTCAAATGGTTGGCCAGAATTCTCGAGAAATTGGGATCAAGAAAAAATAAATAAAGATTTGTCAAAAAGTAGAGAACTTGCGGAAAAATCCACACATAACAAAGATTAATCAAGCATCTTTATTCCGACAAACAAAAGCAAAACAGCAAAGATACGTTTCAAAGTATCAATAGGTAAATAGTGCGCTATACGTGCACCAATTGGTGCAAAAAAGATTGTCATCGTCACAATAATAAGTGCGGCAGGCCAATATAAATAACCTATTGAGTGTGTAAAAATATTTGAATTATCCCAGCTTACAAATATAAATGTTATTGTTGCAACGAGAGCAATTGGTATACTGCATGCTGAAGATATAGCAATAGCACTTCTCATGCGATAATTAAACCATAACAAGAATGGAACTGTTAATGTTCCGCCTCCAATACCTAGCATAGTTGAAAATAAACCTATAATCGCTCCAGTAAAAACAAAAATACCTTTCCCTGGTAATTTTGTGTGTGTCTCTTTTTTTTGAGTACAGGATGAAAAAAACTCCGTAAACATGGGTTTAGGTTTTAGGCCAAACCATATCTGTATAGCAACCAATACCTCAAAACAACCAAAAATAATACGTAATGCACTGCTAGAAACCGAATCTGCTACAAATACGCCAAAACAGGCGCCTAAAAAAACTCCGGGGACAATTTGATTAACGAGAAACCAAGATACCATTTTCTTTCGGTGATGCTCATAAGTGGCAAAGACCGAGGTAACTATTATTGTGGCTAGCGATGTTGTAACTGCCTGATGCATTACTACTGAAGGTTCAAATCCTTGTTGAGTAAAAATATAATGCAAAACGGGGACAATTATAATTCCGCCACCTAACCCCAACATTCCGCCAATTAGCCCAGCGAAAATGCCCGTTAGAGCATAGATCATTAATATTTGTATAGTTATATCTGCAAGCATTATTGAATTATCTGCTGTTTGTAATTAAGCGGACTATATTACCGTGAACGGTGAAAAAATGTTGCTAATTCAAAGCTAAATATGGACAATCCCTAGAATTTTTTTGCGTATGGCATTTTTGATGAAATCAAATCTATCTTTTAAAAAAATACAAAGAAATTATTTCTCAATAAGAAAACAATGGTGGATATTTATACCGCTGTTATTTCTTTTTATTTTCACGACAACCCCAACTTATGCAAATACGATAGACTCGCAACGAAAGGATTATCTTGCAGCTAAAAAAGCATTTGAATTAAAACAATACAAAAAATTTGGAAGAATCGCTAACACCCTTAAGGATTATCCGCTATATCCTTATCTACGATACAATTATCTAAGAAAACGTGTTTGGAAGGAAAAAAACTCAGACATAATTCATTTCCTAGACCGCTATAGTGATTTGCCAGTTTCTAATAGACTAAGAAATTCGTGGCTAAAAGTATTAATAAGAAGGAGGCATTGGCAAACATTTCTTGATAATTATATTAAGCATTCTGATCCTGTTATGCAGTGCTATCAGTTGTATGCAAGAATGAAATTAAACAAAAAAGAATTTTTATTAGAAGACATTCGCTCTATCTGGCTAACCGGAAAATCACTACCTTCACAATGTGACCAACCATTTGAACTTTTATACAAAAGCGGTCTGGTAACAAATAAGCTGATATGGGAACGTTTTCGTTTGTCCATGCAAAATAATGAGATTAGTCTTGCAACATATTTATCTCGGCGTCTTAATCCTGAATCAAAAGTACTTGCAAGAAAATGGATACAAATACATAAAAACCCATACAAACACACAAGGAAACCAAATCTTGCTGATAATGAGACATCAAGAGAAATAATTGCGCACGGTATATTAAAACTAGCGAAAAGAAATCCTGAGAAAGCAGTTAAACGACTTGAATCATTAAAAATAAAATATTTATTTACTTCTAGTGAAATCGCGGAAATAGAACGAATGCTGGCTATACATGCAGCAAAAAAGAAAAGCAAAATAGCTTCAAAATTACTCGACCAAATTGATAACTATCACGTTAATGATGAAATTTTTCACTATCGATTACGCACGGCCTTATTAAACAAAGATTGGGTATTGCTAAAAAAATGGACAACAGGAAAATCTTCTGACTCAAGCATTGAGCTTAGATGGGCTTATTGGCATGCACGTTCTCTTGAAGAAACGGGAGAAATTGAAAAAGCAAAACAAATATATTTAAAGCTAGCCAAAGAACGTGACTACTATGGGTTTCTTGCAGCTGATAAAATGAATAAGCCTTACAGTATGAATCATTATCCTGTGACAGATGATATAGAAGAATTCAAACGAATATCTTCGCTACCTGCGATGAAACGTGCATATGAGTTTTATCAGCTTGGCATGAATACGAATGCTAGGCGTGAATGGCATCATGCTCTAAATAAGATGACTACCTATCAAATGCAAATGGCCGCAGCACTAGCAGTTAAATGGGGATGGCATAACAGAGCTATAATAACAATGAGTAGAGCTAAAGCTCTTGATAATTTAGTTCTACGTTTTCCAATATTATTTGAGGATTTATTAACAAAACATGCAAAAAAAAATAATATTGACCGAAGTTGGGTGTTTGGGTTAGTTAGGGCAGAAAGTGCGTTTATTGAGGATATAAGTTCGCCAGTTGGGGCGTTAGGTTTAATGCAGGTAATGCCTAGAACTGGCAGGAGCGTAGCAAAAAAGATAGGTATAAAGAATTTCAAAAAAAGTAAACTAAGGAGAGCTGAAACAAATGTTCCAATTGGCAGCGCCTACATGAAAATGATGTTAAATAAATTTAATGGAAATATTATTTTAGCTACTGCGGCATATAATGCTGGCCCTCATCGTGTTCTAAAATGGCTGCCCAAAAAAGTATGTGCTGAAAACCCTGATATTTGGATAGAATTGATTCCTTTTAATGAAACCCGAAAATATGTACGTCGGGTACTATATTTTTCTATTGTTTATGATTGGCGTTTCAAAATGGCAATAAAACCTATGAAAGATCGTATGGCCCAAATAACAACAAGAAATAAAAAATTGATAACTAAATTATCATGTAAATCTATTGAAAAATTAGATAAAAAATATATTAAAGAAAAAGTTGTGAAAACAGTAATCTATAATGAAAAAATAAATAAATACACAGTAAAAAAAGGTGACTCATTATGGTTAATAGCGAAAAGATTTGATATCCGGATTATAGATCTTCTTAAATGGAATAATTTAAAAAGGAATAAACCTCTACAACCCGGACAAATATTAAACATTAATATAGAAAAAAATGCTAATTAAGAAAATTGCAATACTCGGGGGGGCAGGCTTTGTAGGTCAGTCCTTATGTAATCGTTTATCAAAAGATGGTTATAAACTGAAAGTTCCTACTCGAAACAGAGAGTATAATAGAGAAAACTTAATTCTTTTGCCAAACTTGGAATTAATAGAAACTGACATTCATGATCCTGAAAATCTAAAAAATCTACTCGCCGATTGTGATGCTGTAATTAATTTAATCGGAATACTTAATGAAAAAGGAACCAATGGTGAAGGCTTTAAAAAAGTACATGTGAAATTCGTTAAAAATCTTATTTCTGCATGTGAAATTCATGGTATTCGCAGAATTATACAAATGAGCGCATTGGGTGCGGATGCAAAAAATGGAAAAAGTTTTTACCTAAAAACAAAAGGAAAGGCTGAAGAACTATTGTTTTCAAATACTATTGGAATAAAAAATACTATTTTAAGACCTTCTGTTATTTTTGGCAGGAAAGATAGTTTCTTTAATCGATTTGCTAAATTACTAAAAATTAGTCCCCTATTTTTTCCGCTTGCATGTTACAGAACAAAATTCTCGCCAGTTTATGTGCTTGATGTAGTAGAGATGATATCTAAAATATTAGATGACCCAAATAGTTATAATAGAAGCTATCAATTATGTGGGCCAAAAACTTATTCATTAAAAAACTTAGTTGACTACACCTCAAAAACTCTGAATTGTAGATGTGTAATCATACCTCTAAACAATGTTCTGTCGCATATTCAAGCAAGAGTTTTTGATTTTTTACCAGGTAAACCTTTTTCAACAGATAATTATCTATCAGCCCAAACCGATAGTATCTGCGAATGTAATGATTTATTTATATACAATATTAAACCCACAGCTCTTGAAGATATTGTTCCCCAATATTTAACGGACTATGAATATCGTTCGTTTTATTCTATGTTTCGTAAAGACTCGAGAAAAAAATTATAGGTTTTGCTTAAAAATTTATGAAAATATATTTGGTTGGTGGTGCAGTTCGCGATAAGTTACTTGGTATCCCTGTTAAGGATAGGGACTGGGTAGTTATAGGTGCAACACCGGAAGAAATGCTCGAAAAAGGTTTTAAAGCTGTAGGTGACGATTTCCCGGTATTTCTGCATCCTGAAACGAAAGAAGAATACGCGCTTGCACGTACAGAACGTAAATCTGGAAAAGGTTACAAAGGATTCGTTTTTTACTCTTCTCCTAAAATCACTCTCGAAGATGATTTAAAACGAAGAGATTTAACCATAAACGCAATTGCTGAAGATGAAAATGGAAATCTGATAGATCCATATGGTGGTGAGGCTGATTTAAAGAATGGTATTTTACGACACGTTTCTCCAACCTTTGTAGAAGATCCTTTACGTATATTACGAATTGCTCGTTTTGCAGCTTGTTTTGGTTTTAAAATTGCTGATGGGACAATGGAATTGCTAAAAACGATTTCGGAATCTGGTGAATTAGCTGCGTTAGTCCCAGAACGTGTTTGGTCAGAAATGGAAAAAGCATTAATCGGGAAATATCCTGCACGTTTTATACTTGCACTAAGGTCATGTTGTGCGCTCGAAAAGCTATTCCCTGAAATAGAGGTACTATTTGGTATTCCCCAAGATAAAAAATATCATCCTGAAATTGATGTAGGTAGACACACATTAATGGCTCTAAATCAGTCAGTAAGACTATCATCAGACTCGGTGATACGTTTTGCAGTACTTGTTCATGATTTAGGTAAAGCGGCTACACCAAAAGATCAATTACCAAACCATGATGGGCATGAAGCGCGTGGAGTAAATATAATAAATTCATTCTGTGAACGATACAAAATTCCGAATAAATATCATGATCTTGCTGTATGCGTTTCAAAATTTCATCTTATCTGCCATCAGATTCAAGAGATGAAACCAAAAGAAATATTAGAAAGTTTAGAAAAAATTGATGCATTCAGAAGACCAGAAAGATTTAAACAATTTTTAACCGCTTGTGAATCTGACTCACGTGGTCGCGCTGGATACGAAGAAAAAGAATTCACACAAGCAAAATACTTCTTAAATGCATTAGAAATCTCGAGAAATATTGATGTTGATATTTTAAAAAATAAAGGTCTTGAAGGAAAAAAACTTGGTGATGCACTAAGAGATGAACGGATTAAAATTCTTGAAAAAGAATTACGTTAGAAATTAGTTTTTTTAAATAAAAAAATATAATAACACAGCGCCTAATATCAAACGATATATAACGAATGGGATCACCCCAAACTTATCTAAGAATTTCAGAAAAAAATGAATCGCAAATAAAGAACTCATAATTGAAAATAAAACGGTAGTAATAAAATTAAATATATTTATATCGTCGCCAGACTGAAACAAATTTGAAATTTCATACAAAGACGCTGCTAAAATTATAGGTGCTGACATAAAAAACGAGAATTTCACAGCTGTTTTACGATCAAGCCCTATAAAAAGTCCCGCTGTTATAGTGATACCAGAACGTGATGTGCCGGGAATAAATGCTAATATTTGTGAAAACCCAATAAGCAGTGCATCACTCTTACTAATGTCGCCCATTGCTCTATGTCGCTTCCCAACTTTGTCTGATAACCATAACAATAAGCCGAAAAAAATTGTTGCATATGAGATAACTAAAGGGTTACGTAAATACTCAGATATAATATCACGAAAAAAATATCCGGATAAAAGTGCCGGTATGCTTGCTAGGATAATCAACCAAAATAATTTATGTTGCTTATCTGTATAATTCAATCCAAAAGTAGCTGCTAGTCCATTAACTAAAATGTTTCCAAAATCCTTCCTAAAATAAAATACAACCGCAAATAAACTCCCGAGATGCGCAGCTACATCAATAGTTAAACCCTGGTCTCTTAAATCCATCAAATATGGTAAAAGCACCAGATGCGCAGAACTTGATACGGGCAAGAACTCTGTAAGCCCCTGAACAATTGATAAAATAATAATATGTATCAGTTCCATAACCAAACCCTATAAAAAGTTAGATAGGTAAAAAAATGGCTGTTGCCATTTTTTGAATCACCGTCTTTATAGTTCGTTTATTTTTGTCAGCTATAATTATAGCCATATTATCTTGAGTTGCTATCAGTTTGCCAAAAAGTCTCTCGTAACTTAAATTACTAATTTCCTCATCCATTGAAGAGTTGCTCTTTAAAAATAATTCTCCCTTTGAATTATGATCATTGCTAAGTTTCCATATAGCTATCTCTATATTTCTTGCAGAATTATATAACTTCTGTGGATCAACCGAATCAATCATATAAAATTTCGTTTTGTAATTATAAGATTTCATGATCATTGACATCAATCCAGAGATAAAAGCAAAAACACGATCTCCCTTATACTCTTCCATAAAAACTAATCGTATTGATTCAACATCGTGTGTTCCTTGTAGCTCAGGAAAATCCCATACATGCTTCAAATCAAATAATCTTACGATATTTTCTTCAGCTATCTTATGGGGCGATTTTTTTAATTCACGAGGATTTCGTTTGTATAGTTTTGACATTAACTCTTTTAATAACTCGTGTGACTCGTTTACGTGTACTTCCAATACATTATCTATATCTGATTTTACTATTTGCGAAATACTTGAATCTTTTTTTATAGGTTCATTTTCTCTTACAATTTCTTTATTACATCCATAGTTTAGAGATAAAAATAAAACTATTATTGAATATTTTTTAAAAAACATATGAAATTAAAGTTGATTTTTTTGATTCATTTTAGAAAAACCCAATAAATTTTCGTTATATTCTTTTGTCAATGCCATAAATTTGAAACATTCGCCCATTTGATCAGGCATAATTAGTGTTCGTAATTCCTGAGAGATTTTTGTTTGCGATTTTATGTCTAATAAATCCATATTAGGAATTAAATTTTCAAGACTACAGCCAAAAAGAAAATATGTTTGATTTGTATAGCCGTTAACATTCAAACCGATTTCTTCTGCGTACTCTGCTACTGATGTAAAATCGACTGAAGCTGTAATATCCTGTAGTCCTGGGTAAAAAAATGGGTCATTATGGGCATAATGCCTGTAATGACACAATAAATTACCATCAAATTTTTCTGGGTGATAGTAATCTGACATTGAATAGCCATAATCAATAAATAAGATTACACCCTTATCTATAACTGATTGCACTGAATCCAACCACATTTTAAGATTAATATTTATTTCAGAATAATAATCCTCAAGAAATCTTTTCGGTAATTTGTTCTCAATTTTTTCTAAAAAATTTGTCAACTCATCGCACGCTGTGATTTCAACCCAATGGAAATTATTATCAATAAAAGTTACTTTAATTTCTTTAAAAATATTAGATTCTTTTTTAAAACGTTTTACAGGTAATGCATCTAAAACTTCATTTGCTATTATCAAGCCATTAAATTTTTTTTTAGGTAGACTATCTAACCATGTAATATTATCTATATATTGAGGAATAGATTGTTTTAATAAATTTTGTTGTCTTAATTTTAGATCTGCACTTATTTCAAGTATGAGATATTTTTCGGGCAATGAATTGCTTTTTTCTAAATCTAACAATAAATCTCTCGCCATAACACCAGTCCCTGCGCCTATTTCTAATATAGAAGGATCCTCAAAATCCTCTAATATCTGTGTGCATTGAGATGCTATACATTTTGAAAAAAGAGTGGAAATCTGGGGCGCAGTAACAAAATCACCTTTTGCTCCAAATTTCTGATTGCCCGAACTATAATAGCCTAAACCAGGCTGGTATAAAGCTAGATTCATATATTCATCAAACCCTATGCTACCACCCTTTTCGTCAATCAATTTTTTAATGTATCTAGATAGCTTTTGACTATGAAACTTTGCTTCAGAGTCTGGGCTAGGTAATGATAAATTAATATCTGATGGTTTAGATTGTCTCATACAAATTCCATGTTATTCTGTTTGGGAAATCATTCAAAGGGGAATATTTAAGTTATATAAATTCTGTAAAATTTAATTATATTATAAAGTTCTTAATCCAGATGAAAAATAAAACCGTATTAATAACAGGAGCAGCTAAAAATATTGGGGCGATTATAACAAATGAGCTTCATTGTGCCGGGATGAACGTTATTGTTCATTACAATAATTCGGGAAAAGAAGCTGCTGAACTTGTAAAAGAATTAAATAATATCAGGCATGACTCTGCGACTGCTATACGAGCTAATCTTGAAAAAGAGGAATGTTACCCTACATTGATTGATAGCGCGCTTTCCTTTAAGGGAAAGATTGATGTTTTGATCAATAATGCTTCTGCCTTCTACCCAACTCCACTTAACAATATAAATGAAAATAATTGGAATAAGTTAATTAATATTAATTTAAAAGCGCCATTATTTATTTCGAGGCTGGCAGCAGAATCATTAGAAGAAAATAAAGGTTGTATAATCAATATTACGGATATTTATGCGTCTAACCCCTTAAAAAACCATGCCATTTATTGTATTTCAAAGGCAGGTCTTGTAACTCTTACAAAATCTCTAGCTAAAGAACTAGCACCTAACATCCGCGTTAATGCAATCTCACCAGGCGCAATAACTTGGCCATATGGAATGAATACTGAAAGAAAAGAAAAGATAATAAACCAAACTATTATTAAAAAAATAGGAAACGCCGAAGATATTGCAAAAACTGTAACTTTTCTTATAAAGGATGCCAGCTATGTAACTGGCCAAATATTAAATGTTGATGGTGGAAGAAAGTTATTAATCTAAAAATTCATTTTAAATCAGGAAAAGGATGATCAACAAACCACTGTTTATATTGCTCATTAAACCACCACTTCTGATTTAGCCTTATTTTTTTTATGATACCTTGTGTTTTCAAAAAATAAGTGATGGTACTTTCTACATCAGCCTCAGTATGATCTGTATTAATTACTTTTTCTGTTACTTCTATTCCGGTTACGCTTATTTCTTCTAAATCATCCAATTTTGCGGGAGGTTGTTTGCCATCAGGCGAAAAATGATAGCTATACGCATCTTTATACATCCCCCATCTCAAAGCCACATTATAATTAGTTATTGAATTCTCAAGAGCAGCTACCGTTTCACGAACCTTAAAAGTATTGCAAGATTGAAGCAATATCATCAATAAAAATAATACTAAAAAAACACCACTATTTTTCATAACTAAATGCCCCGCTGAGATTTTCTACAAAAAAATCAAATGTTCTCTAAAATATTACCTTCTAATATTTGCATTGGCTGATCTGGTAGATCAAATCTATCCCATAAAGTTCTGACCTTTTCACCTATAGTTGGGTGAATTAAGTCTGGCTCAATATCAAATAATGGTTTTAATACAAACCCATATTTTATTATGTCATCTCTTGGAATATTATGTTCCTCGCTTACAAGATTGCCAAATAATAATAAATCAATGTCGAGGGTTCGTGAGGTATGGGGAGGCTGATTTCGTTTTCGACCAAAATGATACTCGATTTCACGTAATTTCGGTTCCAAAATATCTATATCAAAACTTGTTTCAAATCGAACAACTAGATTGTAAAAATCATCGCCGTCCAATCCAACAGCTTTACTCTGATATATCGGCGAGATTTTAATTTCGCCAAATAAATCTCTAAGATGGCTTAAGCAACCATCTATATTTTTTACTTTATCAATATTACTGCCGATACCAACATAAACCTGTACTGTCTTCATTTTTTCTTGCCACGTTCTATAACTACCCCAACATCTCTAGCTCCACGTATAGCGCCAATTTTATTTAAAGATAATCGCAACCACGGGACATCGAATTCTATTAATATAATTTCAGCTACCCGTTCTGCAAGTGTCTCAACTAATTCGAACTCGCTTTCACCAACAAAACTAATCAGCCTTTTAGCAACTGCCTTATAATCCAACGCGTCTTCTATTTTATCGGATGACGCTGCCTTTTTTACCTCGGTTGCCATTTCCAGATCGAGAATTACAGTTTGTTTAACTTTCCGCTCCCAATCATATATACCAACCACTGTTTCTATTTTCAGATCTTTAAGAAAAATAATATCCATAGATAAAAATGTTATTTATATATATATTTAAATTATCGGCTAATCTTACATTTTATAAAGATTTTAATATATCAATGTTAATTAATATTTTTTTAATTTTTTCAGCTTATCTAGTAGGGTCTATATCATCTGCTATTTTAGTTTGTAAAACACTTGGTTTATCTGATCCTCGCGATGGAGGATCCGGCAATCCAGGAACGACAAATGTAATGCGATTACATGGTAAAAAAGCAGCGTTCTTAACTTTAATTGGTGACATCTTTAAAGGAATTATCCCTGTATTATTAGCTAAAGTCATTGTTGGTTCTGAAAATCTTATCGCTTTATCTGGTTTAGCTGCATTTCTAGGTCATATTTTTCCTATCTATTTTAAGCTTGAAGGAGGAAAAGGCGTAGCGACACTGATTGGTATTCTTTTCGCAACACATTGGCTACTTGGTATTGCTTATGTAATCACGTGGATTTTAACTGCGGCTTTATTTCGTTACTCCTCTCTGGCTGCATTGGTTGCGACATTGTCCGCTCCTCTTTATGCTTACTTCTTAGTGCCAAATTATCAGTATATTATTAGTTTTACCGTGCTTACACTGATACTTTTTTGGAGGCATAAATCGAATATCTATAACTTATTAGATGGCAAAGAATATAAAATTGGAGAAAATGGGTACAACTAAATCAATCAGATACTCTCTAATGACCACCTCGGTTTTGCTACAAAACTCAATGGGTCATGTTGCCCTTTTTCAATTCTTAAATACCCAGCATATGCAACCATAGCACCATTATCGGTACAATATTCGTCGCGCGGGAAGAAGACCTCACCTCCTTCCTGTTTAAACATACTAACTAATCCTTGTTGTAATTGTTTGTTAGCACTAACACCGCCTGCCACGACTAATTGTCTAATACCAGTTTCATCAATTGCTCTTCTGCACTTTATAACAAAAGTATCAACAACTGCATCTACAAATGCACGGGCAATATCAGCTCTTGTTTGTTCGTCTACATTCTCTGAATTTATTGTATTCAACGCAAAAGTTTTTAGTCCACTAAAACTAAAATCAAGACCCGCTCTATCTGTCATTGGTCTTGGAAAATGAAATCGGCCACTAATACCTTCGTCAGCTAAAGCAGAAAGCGCTGGTCCGCCGGGATATGGTAGCCCTAGGATTTTTGCTGTCTTATCAAATGCTTCTCCTGCAGCATCATCTACAGATTCCCCAAGTATCTTGAAAACGCCGGGAGCTTTTACATTGACAATCTGCGTATGCCCGCCGGAAACTAATAATGCTAAAAAAGGATACTCCGGAGTATTTTTTTCAAGCATAAGCGCTAACAAATGTGCTTCCATATGATGCACCCCAATTGCTGGAACAGAAAGAGCATAAGCTAAACTCCTCCCAACAGCGCTACCAACTAATAACGCCCCCATTAGACCTGGTCCTGAGGTATAAGCAATGCCATCTAACAAATCAAATTCTGTTTTTGCTTCACTCATTGTTTTTTTTATCATGGGCAAGACTTTTAATACGTGCTCTCGTGAAGCTAACTCCGGAACAACTCCGCCATATTTATTATGCAAATCAATCTGGCTATATAAACAGTGACTCAATATTCCATGATTGGAATCATAAACAGCTATTGCCGTCTCATCACATGAGGTCTCTATTCCTAGAACTTGCATTTATATGCCTATTTCCTTGAAAAATAGTAATTTTTGCATTGCAATTTCACATATTCTCACTAAAATGTCCGCCTTTTTCTTATAAAATTAATCAGGAAAATAAATACTATGCCTTCAGTTAAGGTAAGAGACAATGAGCCATTTGATATCGCAATGCGTCGATTCAAACGAGCCTGTGAAAAAGCGGGAACTCTAGCCGATGCTCATCGACGTGAGTTTTACGAAAAACCAACACAAGTAAGAAAACGTAAGGCTGCCGCAGCGGTTAAACGCTCACAAAAGCAGAGTTCTAGAAATATCCTTCATCGCATCCGCCCATATTAATCAACTATTAAATAATAAGTCATTCAACAGTGGCTGACATTAAAACTCAAATAAGTAACGACGTAAAAGAGGCTATGCGCAACAAAGAAAAAGGGCGCTTGGCTGCATTAAGATTCATCTTGGCTGCCTTCAAACAAAAAGAGGTTGATGAACGTATTGAATTAAATGACGAACAGAGTATTGCCATACTAAATAAGATGGCTAAACAACATCGTGATTCTATAGAGCAATTTAGTAAAGCTAGTAGAGATGATTTAATCATAAAAGAACAGCAGGAACTGGGTATTATTGAGTTGTACTTACCAAAAAAATTACCAAGCGAAAAAGTTAATTTATTAATTGAAGAGACCATTTCCGAAGCAGGTGCAAATTCGCCGAAAGATATGGGAAAAGTTATGAGTCTGCTAAAAGGAAAGCTTCAAGGACGAGCTGATATGAGCGAGGTTAGTAAATTAATTAAAGATAAATTAGGTAATTAACTCAAGAAAACTTCCATTTCCTTCTTTTACGGTCGCAGATTTGTTAAGTGCTGTTTATACTGTTTTGTATTATGGCTGGTAAGATTCCACAAAATTTCATTAACGACCTGATTGATCGAACAGATATCGTTGATATCATTGATTCTTATGTTCCCCTCAAAAAGACTGGGAAAAATCATAAAGCATGTTGCCCATTTCATGATGAAAAAACACCCTCTTTTAGTGTAAATCAAGATAAACAGTTCTATTATTGTTTTGGCTGTAACGCAAGCGGTACAGCAATTACCTTTCTAATGGAATACTTGCGAATGGATTTTGTGGAGGCAGTCGAAGATCTTGCATCTCGCGCTGGAATGGAAGTGTCTCGGGAACCAGGCAGCTCATTCGATCAGACTAATCAATCAGTTAAATTGTATGAACTAATGGAATCTGCTACCAAATATTATTCAGATCAATTAAAGAACAATAAAAATAATATTATTAATTATTTAAAAAAACGAAATATTAATAAAGAAACAGCTATTGAATTCGAATTAGGATTTGCGCCACCTGGTTGGGATAATTTAATTATAAATTTAGGAAAATCTAAAGAATTAATCGAAGAATTACTTGATACAGGGGCTATTATTAAAAATGATCGTGGAAGTTACTATGACCGCTTTAGAGATCGTTTAATGTTCCCAATTCGTGACCAACGTGGTCGTGTTATTGGTTTTGGAGGTAGAGTATTAAATAATAAAACACCGAAATATCTTAATTCCCCTGAAACAAGAATTTTTCAAAAAGGTCGAGAATTATATGGTTTGTTTCAGGCAAGAAAATCGACAAAGGATTTATCTGAACTTTACATAGTTGAGGGCTATATGGATGTTATCGCCTTAGCTCAATTTGGTATAAAAAATGTAGTCGCTACATTAGGGACAACAGCAACGGTAGAGCATATTGAAAAAATGTTCCGCATAACAAATAAACTTATATTTTGTTTTGATGGCGATGAAGCTGGGAAAAGAGCAGCCTGGCGAGCACTAGAAAATTCATTATCATTTCTAAAAAATGGTAAACAAGTATATTTTATATTTTTATCTAGCAAAGAAGACCCAGATACTTTTGTTCGTAAAAATGGGAAAGATGCATTTATTAGCCCTAAAATGCTAATACCATTATCTGAGTTTTTATTTAATTCAATAGGTGACAATATCAATCTTGAAGTTCTTGAAGGTAGATCGGAAATGATTAATAAAATATTACCCTTTCTGGCAAAATTACCACATGACCCGTATAAAGATATTGTGATAAAAGAATTAAGTAAAATCACTCGTTATGAAATTGATGATATACAAAGACAATTATCTATAGGTAATAAAAATGATTTAGTAGAAAAAAAAGTAGCCAAAAGTAGCAATGAAAAAAATAAAGGTATTGAAAAAATACGTTGGTTAATTCGTTGTTTACTTCATCAACCTAGTCTTGCGCTTGATATTAAATCAACTAGTTCATTATCGGCTCTAGACTCAACTGGAATTAATTTCTTATGCGAGCTAATAGAATTAATCAAGAAAACCCCGAATATCACAGTAGCTGGAATTTTGGAAAACTGGCGTAATACAAAATACGAAACTCGTTTGTGTGAGCTTGCCTCAGAGGAGGATGAATTTAAAGAAATTGGTGTAACAAGTGATGTATTTGTTGATGTTATTGACGGTTTGATTGAAGCGTATCAAAAAGAATTTGAAGCATTTAAAACAAAAAGTAGTCCATTAGAATTATCTGAGGAAGAAAAATTAAAATATCGTGAAATGCAGAAATCAACTCGAGACACTTAAAACTTCTCGCTTCAATAGTATCTACTAGCGAAAATTTATTCTGTATGTTACGATGTCCGGCTATTTTTTAAAAAATATCTATTATTAATCAAGTGGTTATAACCAAAAGTCTTTAAATAAAAATCAGTAAATTTCGAGCAAATACATCAATGAGCCAACCAGAAAAAAATATAAAAAACGAAAAAAACATAAAAAGCACCGAGAAATCACAACTTAAATCACTCATCGCAAAAGGGAAAGAGCAAGGATTCCTTACCTATGCTGAGGTCAATGACCACCTCCCTAATGAGATAATTGAACCAGAGCAAATTGAAGATATAGTCAATATGATTAATGATATGGGCATTACTGTCTATGAATCCCCTCCTGATACTGATAACCAAATAACTGATACAACAAACGTTCTTGATGAAGATGCTGCTGCAGAGGCTGCTGCTGCTCTTGCTAATATGGAAAATGAATTTGGTCGTACTACTGACCCTGTAAGAATGTACATGAGAGAAATGGGTACCGTTGATTTATTGACGCGAGAAGGCGAAATTAAAATAGCAAAGCGTATAGAAGAAGGTAGCCATCAAGTCTTAGCTTCATTATCTAGTTACCCTGGTACTGTATTAACATTACTAGAGGCATATCAATTTATTTTAAAAGAAGAAATAAAGCTGAGCGATGTAATTGTTGGATTTAATGATACTGAAGAATACCCAGATGAAGGAATTCAAGTTAGTAATCCAACTGAAGTTTCCGAGTCGGATGAAGAAGAAGAAATTGAGGAAACAATTCTTACCCCAGAAGAATTTAAGGAGCATATTGACAAGCTTAAAAAACTCCATGTTACATTTATAAAGTCTATCAAAAGAAATGGAAAAAACCATGCCAAAACAAAAACAGCAGAAAATAATTTAGCACAATGGTTTCTTGAACTTCGTTTAGCTCCAAAGTTTATTGATTTACTAACAGAAAATTTAAGTGATCTAATTGATCATATTCGTCACACAGAAAAAGAAATTATGAAACTTTGTATTAAAGAAGGAAAGATGCCCAGAAAAGATTTTATTGCGAGTTTTTCAGGTAATGAAACCAATATTAAATGGGTAAAAACTGTCTTAAAAATCAAGCAACCATATGTAGAGAATATTAGAAATAATGAAAAATTAATAATTGACGCTCAAAAAAAATTAGCGCTCATTTTTGACGATTCTTTACTTGAAATTGCAGAAATGAAAGAAATTAATCGTAAGGTTTCTATTGGAGAAGCAAAGGCAAGGCGTGCAAAAAAAGAAATGGTTGAAGCGAACTTAAGGCTTGTTATATCGATAGCTAAAAAATATACCAATAGAGGATTACTCTTTCTTGATCTAATTCAAGAAGGCAATATTGGATTAATGAAAGCAGTTGATAAATTCGAGTATCGCCGCGGCTATAAATTTTCAACTTATGCTACTTGGTGGATACGTCAAGCAATTACGCGCTCAATCGCTGATCAAGCACGTACAATTCGTATACCCGTTCATATGATCGAAACAATAAATAAATTGAATCGTATTTCAAGACAAATTCTTCAAGAAATGGGTAGAGAACCAACGCCTGAAGAATTATCTGAAAGAATGGAATTACCAGAAGATAAAGTACGAAAAGTATTAAAAATTGCAAAAGAACCAATATCAATGGAAACTCCAATTGGTGATGATGAAGATTCGCATCTTGGTGATTTTATTGAAGATCCGAATCAAATGTCGCCAAATGATTCTGCTGGCTTCGAGGGACTAAGACGTACAACACTTGATGCTCTAGAAGGACTAACTAAACGTGAAGCAAAGGTTTTGAGAATGCGTTTTGGAATTGATATGAATACAGACCATACGCTTGAAGAAGTAGGAAAACAATTTGATGTTACTCGTGAACGCATTAGACAAATTGAAGCTAAAGCACTGCGTAAACTAAGACACCCTTCTCGCTCAGATCAGCTCAAAACATTTCTTGATACTTGAATGTCTCACACGGGCCTGTAGCTCAGTTGGTTAGAGCAGTGGACTCATAATCCATTGGTCGGAGGTTCGAGTCCTCCCGGGCCCACCATTTAGATTGGTGGCTAAGAAATTATTTTGGTTGTTTGACTGTACGTAAATAGGGTTTGATTGTCTCCCAACCATTGGGAAATATTTCTTTAGCCTCTTCATCCGATACGGCAGGGATGATTATCACATCATCACCATTTTTCCAATTTACCGGCGTTGCTACCTTATGTTTTCCTGTTAGTTGCATCGAATCAAGTACACGCAAAATTTCATCAAAATTACGTCCGGTGGTCATTGGGTAGGTGAGCATAAGTTTTATTTTTTTATCAGGGCCTATGATAAAAACTGAACGGACTGTTGCATTATTTACCGCCGTTCTGCCTTCGGATGTGCCTGACTCATCTGCTGGCAACATATTATAAAGTTTGGCTACTTCTAGCTCACTATCACCAATCATTGGGTAGTTAACTGCATGTCCTTGTGTTTCTTCAATATCCTTTGCCCATTCATTATGGTTTTCAACAGGGTCGATACTTAGACCAATAACTTTGCAGTTCCTCTTTTTAAATTCTGATTCGAGGCCTGCCATATAACCAAGTTCAGTAGTACAAACAGGTGTAAAATCTTTAGGATGTGAAAATAAAACAGCCCATTGGTCTCCTACCCAATCATGAAAATTAATCTCCCCATGAGTTGTTTTGGCAGTAAAATTTGGCGCTTCATCATTAATTCTTAGTAACATAGTAATCTCCATTTCAATTATTTTCTTATATTAAATTATTTACTAATTAGAAGAAGTGCTATCTGCAAGTGCAATGGTAAGTATTACAACTCCTATGAGAACTCCGGTTGGTGCTTTATCTATATATTTTCCGATTGATTTTGTTTTCTTTTTAGGCTCTTCTGTAGCTTCTGCTTCTGTTGCATGATACACGTAATATTTATCTGTAAAATCAATTCCATTTAACTCGAAAGTCTTGACGCCAAACTTATTGATACCTAGGTCAAATACTGGTGTTCTAGGCATCAACTGGTCTATGGTCATTATTTCACCGGGTTGAATTACTCCCCGATCAAATCTTAACCCAAAATCATGTGTTAATTTTTTTTTGTATCCAGTGTCAAAAGAAACATTAAAGTAAACCATTGCTTGCTGATCTAATATTGGTTCAATCGCAAATGATTTAAAAGTGAAAGTAGCAAGTAAAAAAACGAATAGAAATGCTCTTAGCACAAAATTTCTCCTTTCTATGTTCTATTTTTTGTCTGTTAACACCCAAGGGTAATGAAAATGATGATCTGTGTAAACCGCCATAAATATTCTTCGTAATCCGCTTAAGATTTTTTTATGTTACTGATTTAAAAGATAAAATTTAAATAAAGCCATCTAAATTTCCATTTTTGGTGATTGCATTAACAACATTTATGCCAGATTAGTCAAAAACTTAACGAACGAATTTAATCTTAATTGTGGCGAAATTATTAATTGTAATTTATGATGACGTCTGTGAGTCCACTAGGATGTGATGCACATAAAGTAAAACTTTGGCATTTCAGAGCATTCCTGTTACTGCTAACCCTTTCTGCCCCCCTGTTCATAACATTAGCTGAAGCAAAAGAAAATTTTTATAAAGGAAAACTAGTTAATATTGGAAGCCACCGCTTGCACATACACTGTGAGGGACGAGGTTCTCCAACAATTATTTTTGATTCTGGTATTGGTGGCTTCTCTCTTGAGTGGTCGACGATCCAGAAACATCTAGTTAAAAATAATTTGAAAGTTTGTAGTTACGACCGCGCTGGTTATGGATGGAGTGATTCTGGCCCCAAACCAAGGACGACAGCACGAATAACGAAAGAATTAAAAACCTTATTAACACAAGCAAATATTCCTGGTCCTTACCTTCTTGTAGGGCATTCATTCGGTGGCTTTAATATACGTTATTTTGCAAGCGAGTACCCGCAACTAACAGCAGGATTAATACTGATAGATTCTTCTCACCCTCAACAATTTAACACCCAAGAATTTGGAGTAATAAAACCAAAAAAAATAAAACCAAAAAAGTACGTGAGTGGTTTCCGTATCAAAATAATACAACCTATAATTGCTAATAACTTTCCGAAAGAAAATAAGAGAATTGCGCAAATTCTAATGTCAACAAATAAGTCTCTAAAAACTTTAGTTGATGAGCTTGAAAATATGGAAACAAGTGCAATTCAATTAAATGAGCACTTAAACCATGTACAACACAAATTTCCTGTAATGATAATAACTCGGGGTATGCGTGTTTGGCCTAATAATAGATTAGGAAATAGAAAAGAACAAAAATGGGTTAAATTGCAATATGATCTAGAAAATATTAGTAAGAACTCAACTCACTTTTTTGCCTATAAAAGTGGACATGCTATTCATCTTGATGAGCCAAAATTAGTAATAGATAAAATTCTATTAACAATAGAAAAATCTAGAAAAAATATTATTAACACTGAATTAGCAAAAATATTATCAAAAAATCTAACTGCCTATTCAATTACCTCCTCTTTTAATTCACCGTTATCAACAAAACAAAATTTGTTTATCGGTTTAAATGAAAAAAATGAAATTGAGAAATTTCTACCAATATCTATATTGTTAGATAATCCATCACTAGCGCAAAAATTTGATATCAAAAAAATTAATATATCAAATGATTTTCTGTATATTAAATAGTGGTTTCTACCGAACTATTAGATGCCCTAAGGTCTGATCCATAAAAAAATAAATATAAATCAAATATAATCGTTAAAATTTTTTATTTTCAACAATATAACGCTATAATCGCTGCTCACTAAATTTTGAGTATCGGAATAGAAGAATTTTTATGGCAGAAACATTATTTACAAAAATTATCAATCGGGAGATACCAGCTGATATCGTGTACGAGGATGATTTATGTCTTGCATTTAAAGATGTAAACCCACAAGCACCACTACATATACTGGTTATTCCAAAAAAACAGATAGAAAAAATTAGTGATGCAGATAAAGATGAACAAGATTTATTAGGGCATCTTTTTCTTAAAGCAGGCGAAATTGCAAGAAAAAATGGGTATGGTGAAGCATTCAGATTGGTCATAAATAACGGAGAAGACGTTGGACAAACCGTTTTTCACCTCCATATACATATTCTGGCGGGACGTAATTTCACGTGGCCACCAGGCTGAATCAAAAATTAATTAGATACCACAAACCACTAAAAATTATGAATTATAAAACTGATGACTTAAGAATTGAATCTATTAAAGCAGTTACAACTCCATTAGAAGTTTGTAAAGAGATTCCTATTACTAAACAGGCTGCAAAGACGACCGCATTAACACGTAATGCAATCCATAATATTTTGCACAATAGAGATGATCGTTTAATTGTGATTACAGGTCCATGTTCTATTCATGATGTATATGCAGCTAAAGAGTATGCAACCAAATTAAAACCTTTAATAAAAAAATACTCCAATGATCTTTTAATCATAATGCGCGTCTACTTCGAAAAACCACGGACAACTGTTGGATGGAAGGGGTTGATTAATGACCCTTCTCTTGATAATAGCTTTAATATTAATAAAGGACTAAGATTAGCAAGGCAGTTACTTCTGGATCTTAATGAAATGGGCGTACCAGCTGGAACCGAATATCTTGATTTAATTACGCCTCAATATGTCACTGACTTAATAAGTTGGGGTGCTATTGGAGCTAGAACAACTGAAAGTCAAGTTCATCGAGAACTCGCCTCAGGTTTATCATGCCCGGTAGGATTTAAAAATGGAACATATGGAACCACGAAGATTGCTGTTGATGCAATTAACGCAGCAACACGACCGCATCATTTTCTTTCAATTAGAAAAGATGGTGGTAATGCAGCTATAGTTTCAACAAAAGGTAATGTGGACACTCATATCATTCTACGTGGAGGTAAAGAGCCAAATTATGATGCTTCGCATATTAATAAAGTTTCGGAAGAATTAAAAGCAGCTAAACTTCCGGAAAATATCATGATCGATTTAAGCCATGCAAATAGTCGAAAAGAATACAATGCACAAATTGATGTTGGTAATGCGGTAGCTAACCAAATAGAAAATGGAGACACTAGAATTATTGGAGTAATGATTGAAAGTCATCTGATCGAAGGTAGACAGGATGTCGAAACTGACTGTAAACTTACCTACGGACAAAGTATTACTGATGCGTGTATTGGTTGGGAGAATACCATAAAATTAATTGAGTTTTTGGCAAAAGCAAGTAATAAAAGAAAAACAAAATAGCTTTTTGGTAAATTTTATTTTTTATAATGCCAAATTATGACTAATAAAGTTAAATTTCATGAATACTTAGATGCAAAAGGACTTAACTGTCCTCTTCCAATTCTAAAAACAAAAGTTCTCTTAAATAAAATGAAGCCCAATAAAATTTTATTTGTGGAGGCAACAGACCCTCATTCAAAAGTTGATTTTGAAGCTTTTTGCGCAAGAACAAATCACAAAATTATAGAATTTTATTTAACTGAAAATATATATAATTTTTATATAAAACGAGTAGAAAAACCAAATAAAATTTGAAATCACGCATCAAAAACATTAAAACTATGGGTAATTTTTGCAGTAGCCCCTAGCATTATTGAAGCTGAACAATACTTTTCTGCAGATAAAGAAACCGCCCTTTCGACCTGCTTTTCCTTTAAATCATTACCATAAATTTTAAAATGAATATGTATATCGGTAAAAACTTTGGGCTCAGTTTCGGCACGTTTAGAACTAATCTCTACTTCACACTTAATAACATCTTGGCGTGATTTTTTAAGTATATGAATAACATCGTAACAACTACATGAACCAGTTCCTAACAACAACATTTCCATAGGACGGGGACCTAAATCATGCCCCCCACCTTCTGGGGGTCCGTCCATCAATAATTTATGGCCTGTACTTGATTCCCCAATAAATAGGGCTTCACCAGCCCAACTTACTTTAATATTCAATATTTTTACACCTCGAGCAGTTGATTTTCTGAAAAAAGAGTAACATAGTTAACGTTTAAATAGGAATGATGATTGTATATAGAGAATATAAATGGCCATATCTATATCGCCTGAAAAAGGCAAGGTAATATCGAGATTTCTTGAACATTGTGATGTTCAGACATATTCAACAAAACAACTAATCATCAGAGAAGGCGACCCGTCTAATGATTTATATTATATCATTAGTGGATCAGTTACTGTTGTAATAGAAGATACTAAAGGTAATGAAATCGTCTTAGCGTATCTTAACCCAGGTGAATTTTTTGGTGAAATTGGTATGTTCGGTGATGAGCATAGCCGCACAGCATCTGTAAGGGCTAAACCAAAATCAGAAATTGCCTCAATCAGTTACGAAAGATTAAAAAATTTAACTGAGATTTTTCCAGATCTTTTATTTTTAATTGCATCACAGTTAGCGATTCGTCTAAGACGTACGAGCCGTAAAGTAAGTGATCTTGCATTTACAGATGTAAAAGGAAGAGTAGCAAAAACCTTATTGGATTTATGTACTAACCCCGAAGCAATTACTCATCCAGATGGAATGCAAATTAGTATAACAAGACAAGAACTAGGAAGAATTGTTGGTTGTTCACGTGAAATGGTGGGACGGGTACTAAAAAGTTTAGAAGAAGATCATTTGATTTCTGTGTCTGGGAAAACTATGGTAATTTTTGGAAAACGTGAAAAATAAGCCAGAGATA
>CAZJED010000023.1:0-23430 GCA_964544965.1 uncultured Enterobacteriaceae bacterium | reverse complement strand
GCGGTACATCGTCTAGAGGATTGGGGGAGAAGACTCCTGTCCTATCCAATCAATAAAATTCACAAAGCGCATTATGTTCTGATGAATATTGAATGTGATCAGGAATCACTGAATAAATTAACTGAGGCTTTTCGGTTTAACGATGCCGTTATTCGTAATTTAGTGATTAAAAGAAATAAAGCAGTAACCGAATCTTCTCCTTTGCATAAATCTGATAATGAAGATAAAGGAGAGTCAAAAGCAATGGGTTCACAGAACCCCAAATAGTTAAAACTAGAGGATTTAAGGATGGCACGCTACTTTAAACGTAAACGTTATTGTCGTTTTACTGCAGAGGGTATTGACGAAATAGATTATAAAGATTTGAATATATTAAAAAATTATGTTTCAGAATCTGGAAAGATTATACCTAGTCGGATATCTGGAACGAAAACACGATATCAACGACAACTATCAACAGCAATCAAACGGGCACGTTATCTTGCTTTAGTACCTTATAGTGACGCCCATTAGTTTTTTTAATTTGCAGTATTTAAAAATAAAATTATTAAACAAGGCTTTCAGATTGAAATTATATTTTGTGTAGTATCAACAAAAATCTTTAAGAGATTAACGCATTGATTGGAAAATATATACTCAGTGGTAGGCTACAAGCAGTATCAGCCATTACTTTGAGTGCGTTAATATCATTTTTATTTATACCCCAATTTATTTACTTAATGAACCCATTTTCTTATTTAATTAGCGGATCAATTGTTAGTCTTATTACTTTAAGGAAGGGTTTAAGTTATGCATTCCAAGTATTAGTTTTAAGTTGGTTAATTTTATTAATATTAAGTACAGTTGTAGAAAGATCAACACAAGAAATTTTAATTATATGGTTACCTGTATTATTTTTATCCGGAATATTACGTTTTAGTAAGAATCAAGGCTTATTAATTTTTTTCGCGGGCTTAGCGACAATAATTTTCTATCTAATTATTGGAGATCTTTCTGCTTGGTGGAATGAAGGTTTGCTTATCGCATTCGAGCAAGCATTACCACCAGAAAATCTCAGTGAATACCAAATAATATTTGATTCTATGGCCAAATTAATGAACACATTAGTAATGTTTTATATGTCGATGACTATATTGTTCGCAAGATGGTGGCAGTCTCGATTATTTAACCCTGGCGGATTTAGAAAGGAGTTTTATGCGCTACGCATACCTAAAATAGTATTACCAATCTTTGTTGCGATCGCGATTTTAGCGTTTATTGTAGGCGATCTTGGGCAGGATATTTTTAGAGATATTTCGGCTGTCTTAATATTCATTTATTTTATTCAGGGTCTTTCATTTGCCCATCGAACTATAGATAAGTTAAAACTTTCAGTGAGTTGGCTTATTATTTTGTATTGCTTACTCATGTTTGTGCCGCAAATGGGGCTAATTATATCTTGTTTCGGTATAGTCGATACTTTTTCTGAGTGGCATAATAAAAACCGAGGCTCAAAAAAGGAATCATGAGACGACTCCACATATAATCTGTTATTATTGAAATATTAAAGGTGAGGTAATTTAATGGATGTTATTCTACTTGAAAAAATTCATAAACTTGGGAATCTTGGCGATAAAGTCAAAGTTAAATCTGGTTTTGGGAGAAACTATCTAATTCCATCTGGCAAAGCAGTCTCTGCAACTACTGAAAATATTGCTAAATTTGAAGCTAGAAGAGCTGAACTTGAAAAATTACATCAAGAGGCATTATCTCTAGCTAATGGGCGTGCTGAAAAATTAAATGATCTAAGTGTATCAATGTCTCGCAGAGCAAGTGCCGAGGGTAAATTGTATGGCTCAATTGGAACCGTTGATATTGTTGAGGCTGTTAATGAGCAAACGGATATTGAACTTGTTAAACATGAAGTCAGATTACCGGATGGTCCGATACGTAATATCGGCGAACATAAATTAATTATTCAACTTCACGCAGATATTTCAAGTACAATTGTAGTTAACATAGTTCCTACTGAAGAAGAGAGCTAGTTTTAGAGTTAAAATATTTCTATATGGTTTGATAATTAATGATATCTACCAAAGTTAAGAGTTAAATTCTAGGTAATCTAAATGCAAGAACCAGTAAAAAAAAATTTTTCAAGTGATGCTGAAACCACGGCATTAAAAATACCACCACATTCAATCGAAGCTGAGCAAGCTGTTTTAGGCGGAGCATTTCTTGATGAAAAGGCTTGGGATAAGATAACCGGACGAGTTCAAGAAGAAGATTTTTATAGAAAAGATCACCGTATCATTTTCCGTGCTATTAGTTCACTTAATAGCGAAGGGCAAGCTTATGATATTGTTACTGTCGCTGAATGGTTAGAAAATCATCAATTACTTGATGAGTCTGGCGGTATGCGCAATCTTGCCGCACTTGCAGAAAATACCCCCAGTGCAAGCAACATTAGTGCGTACGCTGATATTGTAAGGAAACGTTCAATTCTTAGACAGTTAATCACAGCAACTGCAAACATTAACGATACAGTTTTCAATCCACAAGGAAAAAGCAGCGAACAAATACTTGAGACTGCGGAGCAGATAGTTTTTGAAATAGCTGAACAGGAAGAAAAAGGCAGAAAGACTTATCAGAATATAAATTTTTACACTGATAGGGTAATGGAGACAATCCAAACCAACGTAGAAAGCGGTAAAGCATTTATAGGAATTCCTACTGGCTATAAAGATTTAGATTTTTTAACAGGAGGATTTCAACGTTCTGATTTGATTGTTGTAGCCGGACGTCCGTCAATGGGTAAAACATCATTGGCGTTGAATATAGCAGAAAACGCAGCGATAAAAGATAAGTATTGTGTAGCAATTTTTAGTATGGAGATGACAGCTGAACAATTAACAATGCGTATGGTAGGTTCGTTAGCTAATATTAATCAACAGGCTCTCATGAGGGGCGATAAAAAGAAGATTGATTTTGATCGATTAAGATCAACAGTAGGGATGCTGCAAGAAACAAAAATGTTCATGGATGATACACCCGCACTAACTCCTGCGGAATTGAGGGCGCGGTGCCGAAGACTTTCGCGTGAACACGATCTCGATCTTGTTGTAGTAGATTATTTGCAGTTAATGCAGGTTGCAGGTACTTCTGAAAATCGTGCAACTGAAATTGGAGAAATTTCACGTTCTTTAAAAGCAATGGCAAAAGAGCTCGATATACCTGTTATTGCAATATCTCAATTAAATCGAAAAGTAGACGACAGGCCAGATCAGAGACCCAAGTTATCCGACCTCCGAGATAGTGGTGCTATCGAGCAGGACGCAGATGTTATTATTTTTATTTATCGCGAAGAGCAAGTTGATAAAGAAACCGATAAGAAAGGAATGGCTGATGTTATGATTGCCAAACAAAGAAATGGACCAACAGGCGATATTAGATTAGCCTTCCGTGAAAAATATACACGTTTCGAAAATTATATTGATAATCCTATGCAGATTGATGATAGCCCTGTGGTTGGGATTGATGATAGCCCTGTGGTTGGGTATGAATGACACGACCATCAAGAATAGTTATTGATATAAAGGCGCTCGAACATAACTTTTTACGCATAAAAGAATTTGCACCTCATTCCAAGGTAATGGCAATTATTAAGGCGGATGCCTATGGTCATGGCATTGTGAGAGTTGCCAAAACTCTTAATAATGCAGATGCTTTTGGGGTAGCATGTCTTGAAGAAGCGGAACAACTAAGAGCTGCCTCAATTAAAACTCCGATTATTTTACTTGAAGGCCCCTACAAACCAGGCGATATTTCATCAATCATTAAATTGAAGTTAGATGTTGTGATCCATAATAAATATCAATTGGAGATTTTGGAAAAAACAAAAATTGAAGGTCAGATAAAAGTCTGGTTAAAAATTGATACAGGCATGCATCGATTAGGTTTTTCATGCAGCGAAGCTGAGGAGACATTAAAACGATTAACTTCTTGCAGGAATGTAGATTCAACCCCAACTTTGATGACTCATTTGGCAACTGCAAATGAAAAGGACAATGATTTAACAAAAAAACAATTAGATAGTTTCAAACATGTCAGCAAAATTATGCAAACAGAAAAAACAGTTGCAAATTCTGCAGCTGTTATCAATTTACCAGAGACTCACCTTGATTGGGTGAGACCCGGATTAATGTTATATGGAGTTTCGCCATTAATAGATAGTATTGGCTATGATCATGGATTAAAGTCAGTTATGACATTGGAATCAGAAATAATCTCAATTCAATACTTATCTAGGAACGAACCAGTTGGCTATGGTGCAACATGGCAATGTCCCGAAAATATGCCAGTTGGAATAATTGCTGCGGGTTATGGAGATGGTTTTCCTAGGCATGCTAAATCCGGCACACCTATATTAGTAAATGATGTGCGTTGCCCATTAATTGGACGAGCATCTATGGATATGTTAACTGTTGATTTACGCAATCAACCTAACGCTAAAATTGGCGATAGAGTAGTTTTATGGGGGCAATCCTTAGCAATTGAAGAGGTAGCCGCGTATGCTGATACAATTCCTTATGAACTATTATGTGGCGTCCATAAACGTTTACAATTTGTTGAACGAAATTAAATATAATTAAGTGGTACTACGTGTCCGCGTTTTTTATTATTTCCTTTATTGTTTTTATACGGGCCATTTTAACCGCGCTTTCAGAAACCTGTGTTATTTCTACTAGATAGTTATCGATTTTTAATGTTGTTCCCGACTTAGGTATGTATTCGAGATTCTCCAGCAGTAATCCATTTAGTGTTTTTGGACCTTCAGAAGGTAGTTGCCAATTTAATTCACGATTTATTTCACGTATGTTTGCTGAACAATCAATCAAGTAATAGCCGTCCTCATGCGCCTGAATATCAAGATTATGTGTTTGAATATCCGTTGTAAATTCACCAACTATCTCTTCTAGTATATCTTCCAAAGTTACTACACCCTGAATAACTCCATATTCATCCACTACAATACCGAACCGTCTTTTCTTTCTTTGGAAATTTAACATTTGGACATGCAGTGGTGTCCCACTTGGCACAAAGTAACAATCCGTCATTATAGACATAAGTGATTCTTTCGTAATTTCTTTTTCATTGAGTATTCGAGGTATTCGTCGGATATGAATTACCCCAATAATATTTTCTATACTTGATTTATAAACTGGCAATCTTGTATGTTGACAGTGAGAAAATTGTTCAATTATCTCATCTACAGACTTATCTAGGTCAATCGCAGTTACTTCATTTCTTGGTACCATAATGTCATTAACAGCAACATTCTCAAGATCTAATATATTAATTAACATTTTCTGGTGACGTTGTGGAATCAATATTCCAGCTTCGCGCACTATTGTTCTTAATTCTTCACTAGAAATATTTTCATCATTTCTTTTTTTTATATCTATACCAAATATTAATAAAAGAGTATTCGATAGTGAATTTATTAACCAAACAGCAGGATATGCAAGCCTCATTAGAATATTTAGTATATAACTTGCCGGTAAGGCAATTTTTTCTGGGTTGATTGCAGCTATTGTTTTCGGCATAACTTCTGCAAAAATAAGAAACACTAATACGAGGATAATCGGGGCCAGCACAATACCAACATCCCCTAGAAGACGAATACCTATTACGGTAGCTATTGATGCCGCAAAGAAATTAACAAGATTATTTCCAAGCAAAATCAATCCGATTAAACGATCAGGCCTTTTTAACAATCTTTCAGAAATAACCGCACTTTTTTTTCCTTCTTTTGCTAAGTGTCGAAGTCGGTAACGGTTGAGAGCAATCATTGCCGTTTCTGAACTTGAAAAAAACGCAGAGAATATAATTAAAAGAAATAAGGTTCCGAAGAGAACCGACAGCGGAATTTCGTCCAAAAAATAATAACCTCAATAAAGAACCAGTGTGTATTGTGACTGAACCACCTATATCCCTGTCAAGTTATTTATAATAAATTCTTATGTCAGATACTATGTAAAAATAAATTCTAACGCAAATTTTGAGCCTGTATAGGCCAATAATAAGGTTATAAAGCCACCCAGAACCCAATTAATAATTCGTTTCCCACGCCAACCGAATGACCATCGCCCCCATAAGAGGATTGCATAGATTATCCATGCAAGAACAGACAATATAGTTTTATGCGCAAGATGTTGCTCAAATATATCATAAACAAACACTATTCCAGTTGTTAAACTTAGACTAAGAAGAAAGAAGCCAATCAAAATAATTTGGATGAGTAATTGTTCCATGGTTTGAAGTGGTGGAAGTACATCTATAATTTTTGATACTTGCTTAGTTTTTAGAAACCAATCTTGGATTAATAACAGTATCGCCTGAAACGTTCCAATCATTAATAAACTATAAGCACAAATAGAGAGAAGTATATGAATACGTAACCCTGTAGATAAAGATTGTTCTATTATTTTTTGAGCTGGAAAAAATTGTTCTAAAAGTATTGCTATTGCTGCAATCGGGTATAAGACTAACAATAGTTGTTGAATTGGCTGATAAACAGAAGTTACTAATACGATAAGGGCAACTAGCCAACCAATTATTGAAATTACATTAAAGAAGCTGAAGTCAAAACCAGCGTATAAGAATATTGATTGATGTAGTATTTGCGCATGTAACGTCAAAGCGAAAACCCCAATAAAGAAAATAAAAACATCTTTCCTTTTTGTTTTATCTACAATATTAAAGAGATCAGCACCCAAAAGTAACGCGGCAACCATATACAGAAATATTGATGCAATAGATTGTATGCCCATAACTAGTATTTTCTCTTTTTAAGCAGTAGGCTAAAATTTTGTTTTATAATAAAAGTGAGCAATACTTTACCATTATTTAAAAAAATAACCGATTATTTTTTTAAGTCTTTTATTAAATAAACTATAATGAAAAAAATTTCCGATTATTTGGTATTTAGACATGTTTGATACACTTTCTGAAAGATTTACAGATATTTTTAAAAAGCTACGGGGGTATGGACGCTTAACAGAGGAAAATATTAACGATGGTTTACGCGATGTTAGGATGGCATTACTAGAAGCTGACGTTGCATTACCTGTTGTTAAGAGCTTTATTGAAGATATTCGCGTACGTTCTCTTGATAAAGAAGTGTTAGCGTCATTAACACCAGGACAAGCACTTATTAAAATCGTCAACGAAGAGTTAATTACTTTACTTGGAAAAGACAATGAACCGTTGAAGTTAAGTACGCAACCACCCGCAGTAATTTTCTTAGCCGGTCTTCAGGGGTCAGGGAAGACTACAACATGTGCAAAGCTTGGGGTTTTTATAAAAGAAAAAGAAAAGAAAAATGTTGCGCTTATAAGTACTGATATATATCGACCTGGAGCAATAAAACAACTACAAATTTTAGCTAAAGAAAGTAATTTATCTTGGTTGGAGAGCAAGGAATCCGATAAGCCAACTAATATAGTGAAAACTGGATACGAGCTTGCTAAGCGTAAGTTTTTTGATGTGTTAATTGTAGATAGTGCGGGACGTTTACATATTGATGATGAAATGATGAAAGAAATAAAAGCTCTTCATAGTATATTGAACCCAATCGAAACCTTATTTGTTATTGATAGTATGATGGGGCAAGACGCAGTAAATGCAGCAGCTGAATTTAATAAAATTTTACCACTAACAGGAAGTATTTTAACCAAAACTGATGGCGATTCACGTGGAGGTGCTGCATTAACAGTAAAGCACACAACGGGCAAACCTATAAAATTTATTGGAACTGGCGAGAAGAGTGAAGATTTAGCTCCATTTAACCCAGATAGAATTGCTTCCCGAATATTAGGTATGGGCGATGTTTTAACTCTTATAGAAGAAGTTGAGAAAAAAACAGATAAAGAAAAAGCACTTAAACTTAGTAAAAAAATGAAGAAAGGCAAGGGTTTTAGTTTAATCGATTTTCGGGATCAACTTAAACAAATGTCTAATATGGGAGGGATAGGGAGCATACTCGATAAGTTACCTATAGCTAAAAAAATACCAGACAACATCGAAAAACATATTGATGATCGTGAATTTATTAGATCGATAGCTATTATTGATTCAATGACAAGCAAAGAAAGATTTGACCCAAAAATTATAAACGGTTCAAGAAAAAAACGTATTGCAACTGGTTCAGGAACTAAAATTCAGGAAATTAATAAATTACTAAAGCAATTCAATCAGATGCAAAAAATGATGAAAAAATTTTCAAATAAAGGCGGGCTATCGAAGATTTTAAAAGGAGGACATGGTAGAAAACCACCGGGATTTCCCTTTTAAAATTAGATGTATACCTATATGATGTATTAAGTTACATTACAATAAAAAAATGACAGAAGAATCAGAAAAATCAGCACTGGATTATCATCGCTATCCAAAGCCCGGAAAAATTGAGATTGCTGCGACAAAACCTTTGGCAAATCAACGTGATTTAGCTCTTGCTTATAGTCCTGGAGTTGCCGAACCTTGCAAGGCAATTTCGAGTGAAAGCAAACTTGCAGCAGAACTTACCTCACGCGCAAATCTTGTAGCCGTAGTTACTAATGGCACTGCAGTACTTGGGTTGGGTGATATTGGTCCACTAGCAGCAAAACCAGTAATGGAAGGTAAGGGAGTATTATTTAAGAAGTTTGCCGGTATTGATGTTTTCGATATAGAAATTGAAGAAAAGGATCCAAATAAATTAATTGAAATTATTGCTAGTTTAGAACCAACATTTGGAGGAATAAATTTAGAGGATATACGTTCACCGGAATGTTTCCTGATAGAAAGTGAACTGCGTAAGAGGATGAACATTCCTGTATTCCACGACGATCAGCATGGTACCGCAATAATTGTTGCAGCAGGAATATTGAATGGGTTAGAGATTGTAGGCAAAGATATTACGAATGTTAAATTAGTCGTATCTGGTGCTGGAGCTGCTGCAATTTCATGTTTGGAATTATTAAATAGTTTAGGCATAAAAAAAGAAAATATTTTTGTAATTGATCGTGTTGGCGTGATTCAAGAAAGTCGAAAAGAATTAACCCCCCAAAAGAAAATGTTTGCAAATAAAACAAAATTAACAACACTAGCAGAAGTAATGGAAGGAGCAGATATTTTTCTTGGTTTGTCAGGACCTGGAGTTGCTAAACCAGCAATGATTAGAAGTATGGCTAAAAATCCATTAGTTTTTGCTTTATCTAATCCTATCCCAGAGATTTTACCTGAAGAAGTTCAGGCAACACGTTCAGATGCAATTATTGCTACAGGCAGATCTGACTACCCAAATCAGGTTAATAATGTTTTATGTTTTCCTTTTATTTTCCGTGGTGCTCTTGATGTGAGCGCAACAAAGATAAATGATGAAATGAAGATTGCACTTGTTCATGCGCTTGCTGATTTAGCTAAAGAGGAAACTCCAGATACGGTTATTGCCGCATACGGTGGTGAGGAACTTAAATTTGGAAGGGAATATTTAATTCCAAAACCATTTGATCCACGTTTGATAATCAAACTTGCGCCTGCAACTGCTCAGGCAGCAATGGATAGTGGTGTTGCAACTAGACCAATTGAGGATATGGATGCTTATCGGCAACATTTATCGCATTATATTTTTGAAACTGTGATATTAATGCGTCCATTATTTGAAAAAGCAAAATCTGACCCAAGGAAACTTATTTATGCAGAAGGCGAGGAAACAAAAATATTGCATGCTGTGCAGTCAGTTTTAGATGAAGGTTTAGCAAAACCTATACTGATTGGCAAAGAGGATATAATTGAATCACGAATAAAACAGATGGGATTACGTCTTCGAATCAATAAAGATGTCATTATTGTTAATCCATATGAGTATGCGGCAAATAACAATATAAAAGTTGATGACATCCCAGAACTTAATACATTCGTGGCTTCACATATGATAAATAAAGGAGAAGCAGAGGCAATAATTTGTGGAACCAACGGACGTTATCATGAGCATTTCAAGATTCTCAAAGAAAGTCTTGGTCTTATGACCGGAATTAATCAAGCTGCTGCTGTTAATGTCATAATGGTAAAGAAAGGTGTTTATTTTATTTGTGATACAGCTGTAACTATCGATCCAACAGCTGAACAGATAGCTGAAAACACTTTGCTTGCTGCAGAAACGGTGAAGCGTTTTGGCATTAACTCTAGAGTCGCTTTACTTTCATTTTCTAATGGAGATGACACTTCTTCTGAAACAAGTAAAAAAATGTCTCTAGCAATGGAAATGATAAAAAAACAGGATCCAGAACTACAAGTGCAAGCGCCAATTCGGGCAGACGCTGCATTGATAGGCGATATACGACGACGTGTTTTACCTTATTCAAAACTTATTGATGATGCTAATTTATTAATGATGCCTAATTTGGATTCAGCTAAGATTGCCTATGATTTAGTTAAGGTTCTTGGCGAAGGCGTTTCAATAGGACCGATTTTGGTTGGTCTAAACCATCCAGTTCATATTTTAACTTCATCCTCTACTGTACGGCGTATTGTTAATGCAACTGCAATTGCTGTTGTTGATTCACAAATCAAAGCAACTGAGTCAGGTTCTTTACTGTAAATTGCGACTAATCAGAACTTTTATTTTTATATGTATAAATTGAAATTATAGCCGCTATAGTTATACCCACAAACATAATAAGACTCCATTCGGCAATACTAAGACCAATAAATCTCCACTTAACTTCAGCACATTCACCAGAACCAGTTAGGATCATTTTAATAGCGTCTGCAAACGGAAAAACATTTAACATATAATCAAGACCAGGTCCGCATTCAGGGACTAATTCAGGAGGCAGATGTTGTAACCATATTTGCCTGCCAGCTATTAAAGCACCAGTAGCGGAGAGAATTACTATTGAAGTTTTGTAGATAATTAATAATAAGCCTACAGGATTATGTAAAACTCCTATTAATGTTACTAAAGCGATTGATATATAGGCAATTCTCTGAAATATACAAAGGGGACATGCATCTAAACCTTTAAAATGCTCTAAATATAGACCAAAGGCAAGTAACGCTACACAAATAATAAATATGAATATAAAAAATATTCTTGGATTGTACATAAATCAGTTGTTCACATATTTTGGTTTAGTATTGCATAATATAGCGTAAATAGTGAGAATTAAAATTATTTCAAATGATTCCGCATACTTTATTAAATAATAATAGCTATAATAATATAAAATGATCGCATTAAAAATATTTGAAATCACTTTTCCTATTTTTGCAATCGTTGCATCTGGGTACTTTTATGCTCGTAAATATAATCCGGACATAACACTTCCTAATCGTTTAAATATTGATGTATTTGTTCCCTGTCTTATTTTTGCCGTTATTTATGAAAAAGCTGGTGTCAGCGGTTTATTCGGAAATTTAGCATTAGCTATATCAATTGTTGTACTATTATCAGGGTTAATCGCTTTCTTAGTAGCTAAAATATTTTCAATCGATCCTCGGACATTGTGTCCACCATTAATGTTCGGGAATGCAGGGAATCTTGGCCTACCTTTGGTTGTGTTAAGCTTTGGAGAATCCGCTCTTACTGTTGCAGTTATTTGTTTTGTTGTATGTAAGACTTTTCATATTACTATTGGCGTTTATCTTTTTAGTAGGCAATTAAATATTTTTGAGATTCTATCTTCCCCAAGAATTTTATCAGTTTTTTTAGCTATAATTTTTAGCCAGTTAAATATAAATATCCCCAATGCTGTATTAGAACCAGTAAGAATGTTAGGAAATATTTGTATACCATTAATGTTATTTGGTTTAGGTGTTCGTTTAATTGATATAAAGATTTCTGAATGGAAGATAGGTTTAGCTGTAGCTTTGTTAGCCCCTATATGTGGTGTTACAATTGTTTTATTAATAACTCCGTATATTGAGCTTACACAACTGGAACAGGGGGCATTGTTTTTATTTGGCGCATTACCGCCAGCTGTTATGAATTATATGTTTGCTGACCACTACAAACAGGAGCCATCTAAGGTTGCTGCTATGGTTCTTTTTGGAAATGCATTTAGTATTCTTACTATACCCACCGCATTATTTTATGTATTACCGAATTTTTCTTAGCAGCAGTTTTTTTAATTAATGCTATTTTATAATATTAATTTTATGCTTTGCATGAGTATCTAAAAACAAGTCATCATTTAATTTCCCTGACTCTATAATTGCTAGGCCAAAGAAATTATTATCAGATTTTTCGGATGATGAATTTAGGATATCACCTACTTTTTTTTCGGTGCTTTCCGAATATAAATAACATCCAGGATATAATTCATTCTTTGAACTAATCAACATCATATTTCGTTTTATTTTCCCTCGATAATGTACTTTTGCGATAACTTCTTGACCGCTGTAACAACCCTTTTTAAAGCTTATCGCGTTTAATTTGTCTAGATTTATCATTTGTGGTAGAAATTTTTCTTTATTTTCAAAATCAATCCATGGAATTTTCAATAGAATATCTTGCTTTTCCCAATTTAAATAGCCTGCAAAATTTATACTATCTTTCAATTTATGAATTACATCTTTGATAGATTCAACTTCTGCAACTATCAAATATCTACCAGAATAATCTGGTAATCTCGTTATATAGTTTTTATCAATAAATTCAATTTCACCCTCTTTAAGTGATTTAGTTGGATAGCATAGATCTAATTTATCTATATTAGATAATCCTAGTTGTAAATAAAGAGAAGTGACATCTTCAATTATTACATCTGAACGTAAAATATATAGATTTAACTTTTTGTACAAATAATCTTTTAAATTTTTTTTAAATAATAGAAGGTAATATTTACCAGTATTTATAATTATGAAATTTGCTATTACCTTTCCTCGTGGATTACACCAAGCAGATAATTGACATATCTTTTCTTCTACTAAATTATTTGTAAGTTGATTTTGTAGGAATGAGTATCTATCGTTTCCGGTAATTTTAAATATTGCAAAACTAGTAATGGGGCATGCAATAGGCAGGATATAATCAATTGTTTCATCTCTAGGACATTCTTTTATTTCTATTTTCAGTTCTTTTAGGATCAAATCCCATGTGTAATTTTTTTGCATTTGTATTATTTTTTTGTTCTTGACAGCCTAATAATATTAATAATATTAATTAATTTGTCATCAGCTGGTTTATCTTTGCCTATTATCCAATTTAGAATATCCAAGTCTTGCTCATCTAAAAGTTCGGAGAAAGCTATTTTATTCTCATCATTTAGTTTATCGTAAGAATTATAAATGAAATCTTGCAGTATTATGTCCATTTCTTTTATGCCACGTCTACATCGCCATAATAGTCGTGATTTTTTTTTGGACATTTCTAAATTGTATTTTTTTGACTTTAGGTGAGTCGTGAAATTAGAAGTTTTTTAATTTCAGCTATTTTCTTCGCAGGATTTAATCCTTTTGGGCAGGTATTAGTACAATTCATTATTGTATGGCACCGATATAGACTAAAAGAATCCTCTAGTTGGTCTAAGCGCTCGTCAGTTGCTTCATCACGACTATCAACAATCCAGCGGTAGGCTTGCAGCAAGACTGCGGGACCAAGATAACGTTTACTGTTCCACCAGTAGCTTGGGCAACTCGTTGAACAACAAGCACAAAGTATACATTCATACATGCCATCTAATTTTTCTCTATCTTCTTTAGATTGTAGTCTTTCAGAATCTGTTGGCGCTGAATCTTTAGTTTGTAGCCATGGTTTAATTGATGCGTACTGCTTATAAAAATGTGTTAGATCAGGAACTAGATCTTTCACAACTGGCATATGAGGTAAAGGGTAAATTGCTATATCTCCATTAAAATCAGAAATTGCCTTGGTGCAGGCAAGTGTATTTGTTCCACTAATATTCATTGCACACGAACCACATATACCTTCACGACATGAGCGACGAAATGTTAATGTTGAATCTATTTCATTCTTAATATAGATAATTGCATCTAATACCATAGGCCCAAAATTGTCTAAATTAACTTCATATGTATCTAATTTAGGATTTTCACCAGAGTCAGGCTCCCAACGATAAATGTAGAATTTCTTTTTACGAGTTGCACCATTGGCAGCGGAAACCGTTTTACCAGATTTTATTTTAGAATTTTTAGGTAGTATAAACTCAGCCATATCTTTTTCTTTATAGTAATTTAGTAGACACGTTTTTTTGGCGGAAAAACATCAACCTCATTTGTCAATGTATACATATGTACAGGTCTATATTCAAAACTTACGCTACCATCATTATTCAATGTAGATAATGTATGTTTCATCCAATTCTCGTCATCACGTTCTGGAAAATCTTCTCTAGCATGAGCTCCTCGACTTTCTTCACGATTATTGGCAGAATGAATACTTACCATCGCACAACGCAGAAGATTATCTAACTCCAAAGTCTCAACTAAATCAGTATTCCAAACCATACCTTTATCTTTAACTAGAATATCAGGAAATGAATTCCATATTTCTGACATTTTATTTATTCCTCTTTGCATAGTCTCACCAGTTCGAAAAACTGCTGCATCTCTTTGTAATGTCCGTTGCATATGATTACGTATATCCGCTGTTTTTATTGAACCTTTGTTATAACGTAATTTGTCCAAACGTGATAACCCTTCTTCACCAGCATTTACCAGTGGTTTATGTGGTGAGTTTGGTTTTATATTTTCAGAGCAATAATTTGCTGCTGCTCTACCAAAAACAATTAAATCCAATAAAGAATTAGACCCCAAACGATTAGCCCCATGAACAGAAACGCAACCAGCTTCTCCAATTGCCATTAAACCTTCTACAATATGATCAGGATCATCATCTTTTATTGTCACTACTTGACCGTGGTGATTTGTTTGTATTCCGCCCATATTGTAATGAACCGTTGGTATAACCGGGATAGGTTGTTTCGTTACATCAACTCCTGCAAAAATCTCAGCTGATTCTGCAATACCTGGCAGGCGCTCATTTATTACTTCTGGACCCAAGTGTTCCAAATGGAGTTCTATATGATCTTTTTCTTTACCAATACCACGTCCTTCCATAATTTCCATTGTCATCGCACGACTAACAACATCACGAGATGCTAGATCTTTTGCTGATGGGGCATAACGTTCCATAAAGCGTTCACCTTCAGAATTTGTTAAGTACCCACCTTCACCGCGAACCCCTTCTGTTATTAGACACCCAGATCCATAAATACCAGTTGGGTGAAATTGAGTAAATTCCATATCTTGTAGTGGTATACCAGCGCGTAATATCATGCCATTTCCATCACCGGTACATGTGTGCGCTGACGTTGCTGAAAAATAGGCTCGACCATAACCTCCTGTTGCAAGCACAACTTCGTGCGCTCTAAAGCAATGTATCGTTCCATCTTCAAGATTCCACGCCATTACGCCACGACAAACCCCCTCGTCCATAATTAGGTCAAACGCGAAGTATTCGATAAAAAACTCAGCTTCATGTTTTAAAGATTGTTGATAAAGTGTGTGAAGAATTGCGTGTCCTGTTCTATCAGCAGCAGCGCAAGTACGTTGTGCAGTACCTTCGCCATAATTTGTTGTCATACCACCAAATGGTCTTTGGTATATTTTACCTTCTTCTGTACGTGAAAATGGAACGCCTTGATGTTCGAGTTCTATTACAGCAGGTACTGCTTCTCGACACATATATTCTATTGCATCTTGGTCACCTAGCCAATCTGACCCTTTGATTGTGTCATACATATGCCATCGCCAGTCATCAGGCCCCATATTTCCAAGCGAAGCACTCATGCCTCCTTGAGCTGCAACAGTGTGACTCCGGGTTGGAAACACTTTAGTAATACAAGCTGTTTTTAAACCCTTTTCAGCCATTCCAAAAGTAGCCCTTAACCCTGCACCACCGGCACCAACCACAACAATATCGTATTCATGGTTAATAATTTTATATATCTTTGTCATTATGATTAATAGCCCATATAAATGAAAAAAATTGCTATCGCTGTACATAAAGCTGCTAAAGATGAGGTAATTTTTATAATTAACAGTAATGTTTTTCTTTGCAAAACCGACTCTACATAATCTTCAATCACAACCTGCAGACCTAGTGCTGCATGATAATAAAGGGTTAAAATAAAAAACAACATTAGCAAAGAATTTTTTAAGTCACTTAGCCATAAAATAACAGTGTCATAATTAGCTATATACATAGTTGTTAAAGAATAGATAAACCAGAGACTAAGAGGCACGAGAGCGACTGCAGTTAGTCTTTGTGCCCACCAATGATGAACTGGCTCACTAGAAGATATTAAAATACGTATGGGGCTTGATAATTTAATATTCATACTACCCCGCCAAGAAAAAGTGTAACTATGGTCAAAGCAATACTAACAAATACCATTAAATAACCTGATTTATATGTTGTTGATATCTCAAGGCCAAGACCAGCATCCCAGAATAAATGCCTTACTCCATTTGCTAGGTGATAAAATAAAGAAAAAATAAAGCTTGTTAAAAATAATTTTCCATACCAAGTTAGCATGTATTGATGAAAATCATTAAAAAGTTCTACACTTATAGCAAGAGTTATTAACCAACATGTCAGTGCTAGGGCACCCAAACTTAAAAATACTCCCGTCCCTCTATGTGTAATCGACAAAACTGAAGTTAGTTGAGGTTTGTATACTTGTAAATGTGGCGATAATGGCCTCTTCGACGAGCTCATTAATAATATCCTCTGTTTTTATTTGTTATAGTCAGATGGAGCCAAGCAACTTTTCATTCTGGTCATATTTACTACGGAAATCTAGAAATCAATACAGCGACCCTTTTTTTCCCAGTCACCATAACGCGTTGGTTCAGGTCCTTGAGGACCACCAATTTCTTTTTTTCTCTTTTTAGTCTCACTCTGCAACGAATTTTTATCTCGCTTACAGTCTTTTTTATTCAAAACACTACTCATTTTATTTCTATTATTTAAGGGATTTTGGCCAAATATATTGTTTACTGCATTACAAAAAAGAAATACTTAAGGGGGTCATTATATGTTGTGTTTTACAACATATTGAGATTTTTTTTAACTTATTGATTTATTTATAATTAATCTAAGGAAACACATTTATATTTTCTAAGAAAATAAGTAAAAATTCATTAGAGAATGCGCTATTTACTTAGTTCATCGAGTATTTTATGTATTTCATCTGGGGATTTAATCATTCTATCTGCTCCCCAATTTTCTGGATTATCAGTTTCATTTATATAACCATACAGCGCGACTGCTGTTTTAGTACCAGCTTCAATTCCAGCTTTTATATCTCGTTCCGCATCCCCTATAAAGAGCGTAGAAACGGGGTCACATTTCAGTTGTTTACATGCATGAATGATAGGCGCCGGGTGTGGTTTTGTGTATCCAGTTGTATCTCCACAAACAATACACGCGGAACGCTTATCTAGTGATAGTGCTTTCAATAATGGAATTGTTAGCCAAGATGACTTGTTTGTAACAATCCCCCAGATTTTTTTGTCATCCTCAAGTTTTTTTAATACTCCTTCTATGCCTTTAAATAAGTTTGTTTCTTCAGCTATATTATCTGAGTAAATGTTTAGAAATTTTTCACGTATTACATCAAATTCAGGATCATCTTCATCAATACCAAATCCAACTTTTATCATTACACCTGCACCTTGTGAAACTGTAGGTCTAATAGTTTCAATTGGTAATTTTGGTAATTTATAGGAAAGTCTAACCGCATTTAGTGCATTACTAAGATCAGGAGCTGTATCTGCTAACGTACCATCTAAATCGAAAAGAATACTTTTAATCATCTGCGATTACATCAAGCATATAATTAACATCAGGTTCTCCAGAAAGGGAACAAGTTTTTAGTATTGGATTATATTTAAGAGCAGATAAATCGTTTGTTCTTAGTTTATATTGGTTACACCAATTTATTAATTCAGAAGGCATTATAAATTTCTCATATCGGTGCGTACCTTTTGGCAAAAAATTAAATAGGTATTCTGCAGCAAGTATTGCAAGTATGTAAGATTTTATATTACGGTTAATTGTAGAAAAAATAATATGACCTTCTTGCTTTATCATCTTTTTCGATGCTTTTATAATTGATAACGGATCTGGTACATGTTCTAGAAGCTCCATGCAGGTTATTAAATCGAATTTATTTTTATTTTTATTTGAAAATTCTTCAGCATTAGTTAAGAAATAATTAATTTCCAAATCATTTTCTAACGCGTGTTGAGTTGCGATATTGATACTTTCTTTACTCATGTCAATTCCTGTGGCAAATGCACCTTTTTTTGCCATTGATTCGGTTAGAATACCTCCACCACAACCAATATCGAGGACATATAATCCTCGTAGTTTAATATTTTTAGTAATGAATTTAAGTCGCGTTGAATTTATATCATGTAGCGTTTTAAATTCGCCGTTAACATTCCACCAATCATCAGCTCTTGATGAGAATTTTTTTAATTCATTCAGATCTGTGTTTTCAAGCTCTACCATAAAATCAATTAGTTACATCAATAAATTTAAAAAGAAAAATTAAGATCAGTAAGTAAGGAACTGAATAATAAATATTATTTCTTTTATAGTATAAGGAATTTAATAATAAATCGACTTATATTATGAAGTATGGTTTTTGTTGAGCCAATATAGTAGCCTGAGGCCGTAGACAATTAATTTAAAATTCAGCTATAGAATAAAATAAAAATTAATGGAAATAAAAAAAAGAATCTTATATTTATTTAGAATAATCCCAATATTTCTAATCTCGGTATTAATTTTCGGTTGTGCAACAACAGCATCGTTTGATGAGAGGGATCCTTTTGAGGGCTTTAATAGAGGAGTCTACTCATTTAATCAAACAATGGATGAAATTGTATTTAATCCAATTAGTAAACTTTATAAGGCAATGACACCTGATATTATTGAAAAAGGAGTGAGTAATTTTTTTAGTAATCTAGGAGATCTTTCAGTGATTGCAAATGAAATACTTCAGTTAAAATTTGATAAGGCAGCATCTGATGTGTCGCGTGTTTTAGTCAATTCAACCATTGGTCTTTTGGGATTTTTTGATATTTCTTCAGGAATAGGGCTGCCAAAACATAATGAAGACTTTGGCCAAACTCTTGCTCAGTGGGGTTTTGAGCCCGGCCCTTATATAGTTGTGCCATTTTTTGGTCCGGCAACATTTAGAGATTTATCTTCATTTGTTATGGATAAAGGGATACTAAATCCGATATTTTACATTGAAGATGACATGACAAAAGCAGGTTTACTGACACTCAATTATATGGATTTTAAATCTCGTTTTTCAAGTACAAATGATTTAATAGGAGTCGCTTCTTTGGATGAGTATGAATTCATAAAGAATGCATATTTTGAGAAAAGAACTTACGAAATTAACGACGGTAATATTATAGATTTTATCGAAGAATAAGAATACTAGTAACTAAAATTATTGTAACACCACATAAAATACCAATTGCAATAAAAATCGGCCTTTTATTTTGAAGATTCATTAATTTTATTTTCTTTTTTGATTTTTTTTTCGAATTATGTGGCGGTGTATATTTATTTTCTTCTAAAACTATATTTCCAGTAACTATTTCTTGAAGAAGTTTCGATCTCATTTTACGATAATCCTGCTGACTAATTTTCCCAGCCGAATAATCCTTTGTTAATTGCGATAAAGATTTACTTTCCATCGAACTATTCTTCTCTTTTTAATTATCCTACATTTTCGCGAACTAATCGAAATCCTGTTGCTTCATCCCCGTCTCCCTGATGAGCTCGTTCTAGAGAAATTGCGCATTTTGAATGAGCATCAGTATAGGCGCCTCCTCTTACAAGTAATTTATTTTCATCTATTACCCATTCTTGAACGTTGCCAACATAATTTTTCAAGCCCCAGCCATTCGATTTTCCTGATTTAACACTAACAATACCTGTTCCTTTTATTAATTTTTGGTTAACTGATACGCGGCAATTAAAATCTTTTTTTGGCTGTTTCCCGCCAGCGTTAGCAGCGTATTCCCATTCAGACTTTGTCGGAATACGATATTTTTTACCTGTTCTTTCAGATAACCATATCGCATAACCCTTTGCTTCTTCTAGACTAATATTTCTAATAGGGTCATTTCTTTTATCTTTATCTTTGATTGGTTTGCAAGTACCACTAAGGATACAGTATTTACTCCAATCGCTGACCGAGATTTCATACTTAGCTATAGCAAAAGGCTTTTCATAAGTATCATTATTTGGTACCACAACCATTAACGGCCCCCGTGCTGACTTATGTATCATATCAAAACAAATTGCTTTAGCGCGCTTACCATAACCTGCTAATCTTTTTGTGCATTCTGAATCGCTTTCCATTGGCTTCCAATTTGCTTTTGATGTGCCACCACCAGAATTTCCAGCAATTGAATCAATTGATTGTTCTTTCGCTCTAATTTTTGGTTTGGGTTTAGGTTTAACTTTTGCGATCAATTGATTTAATTCACCTTCAGCTTCAGTAAACTCTGGACTATCACTCCAAAAGTCTTTAGCACGAGTCAGTAAACTTTTTGCGACCTTTAATTTTTCATATTCTTCACCAGCTGACTCCATATCTTGTTGGAATATTTTGTAAATATTTTCAGCTTCTTTTTTCTTATCAACGAGTAATCTAGCAAACCCAATAAACTGAGGATGTGTCCCATATTTATTAGCAGCATTTTCTTGTATTTTAGTAGCTTCAGTTAATTTCCCAGCAGTAATAGCAGCATTTGCTGATGATAAACCTTCCCATGGTTTTAATTTTAATTCATTCTTTAAGCTTGCTAAAACACTACTAGCTGGGAAAAGACTTGCTGCAGTTTGAGCAAGTCCAGCCGCTGCATTTTCATCTTTTGATTTAAGCTCATTAATTCTTTCTACAAGTGTATTGGCTGCATCTTTTCTAAAGGCAGAGGAATTTGCTGCAGATGCATAATTCTCAATTTGATCAATCTTTAACCTAACATTTGTTGGAAATGTCAATGAAGTTTTGAATAATTCTGTTAGCTCAACAATATTTGCTTCTGCTTGATACTCATCTTTTAGAGAACGTAACAATTCATTTGTTAAATCAAGCTCTAAACCTTTAGTGACAAGCGAAAATGCAGAAACATAATCTTTGGATTCTGCGTTTGTCTGAGCTAAACGTGCGTAACAATCTGCTAATAGGCGTGGTGCTTCTGATGATATATATGTATCAGTCTGTGGAATGTCTGCTTTAAGTTGCTCAAAAAGCTTTTCAGCTTCTGCAACATTGTTAGCTTCTGTAAAAATCTTAAAGTCACTTTTATTAGCTTCAACTTTCGCTTTACGCTCAGATTCTTCACGTGCACTGGCGATTGCGGTTCTAGTATCTAATATTTTTTCCAAACCAGGAGCAAAGCGTTCAACTGTGTCAACATATCCATCAGCAGCATCAAAACGTTCTTCCTGTAAAGTCTGGTTTGCTTTTTCAAGGTATAGACCAGCAATTTGTTCTTGGTAGTTATCTAGTTTTGTATTGATACTATTATTTTGTTTACTTAGACTGGCTAATTCTTGAATATTTCTTAGTAATTTAATTTCCCATTGCTGATTATCAGCGTCAATACTAGATAATGCAGTATCAATATTATTGACATTGGCATTAACTATTTTTGTTATTGCTTTATCACGGGCGCCACCTTTTAAATGTGCAAGTTTTATTTCTGTTAATTGGTCATTAAGTTGAAAAGCAACCAATAATTTCGTGTATTTTGAAGCAAGCGTTTCAGCATCATTGCGGCTGCCAGTTTTTATAATTACATCTAATTCTTTCCGTAGTATAGGTTTAAATCTAGTTGATAAGGACTGAATTAAATCGCTGTCGGGGCTGAGGCTTCCAAGCTCTGAGATTACAGTTTCTTGATCTTTAAAACTAACTAATGAAGATAATTGTTTTTTGATAATATTCAAGTCAGATTCAAGTTGAGCCACTCTTTGTGCCCGTATAATTTTTTTCTCTAAGTCAGAAAGTCTAATATCATCACTTGCTGATGCTAATCCGGATTTAACCAATTCAAGAGCCGTTGCAAATTGGTTAGCTTCAAACTTTTCTAGCGCTAAAATTCGGTAAGCATTAGCAGGTCTAGGATCTTCGAGTAGCGGATGATCAGGTTCTATACGCGATATTTGTTCAAGAATATTCTTGGTGTTATCAATTAATTGTGGATCTTTTAATGCGCTTACATATTGTGCGTTTAGATCACTAATAATTTTCTTTTTACTTGTTGTGACCAGCGTAGTTTGTCTTTGAAGAAATTGCGATTCCGGATAGAATTTTCCTATTTCTTCAATAATTTTATTCGCTGTAGGAAAATCATAACTATCATTATTAGCATCAATTAAAAATGCAACCTTATCACTAAAATAATTTTGTATTGCATTTTTAGCTTCATCCGCTACCGTTGTTTGATCTGTTTTTTCAAGCATTAAAATTTCATTTAATTTTTCATCAATAGTTTGTTGATCGCCTTGGTTAATTTCAGCTACAAGTCCATCAATTTTTCTTTGATGCATATAATCCATAGCAGGATTAATTAACATTAGAGTTAAAACAATTAAAACAGCTGCTGCTATTACAAATGGATTTTTATGCCAGGTTGCTTTACCTGCTAATTCCTCAACAAAATGTTCTACAGTTGGACTTCTATCGGTACGATGAAATGCTACGGCACGTCTTAGCGCACGATTTTGTTTTTTGTTTAAATTTTTGAGTTCGGGTGGTTCTAGATTGTTTTCTTTGGCTTTATTTGCCGCTAATTTATTAAATGGATGTTTAGAAGTTAATAATTCATAAGCGGTGCAACCTAGCGCATAAGTATCATCACGTGTATCCGGCTCTTCGCCTTCTAACATTTCAAGACTTGCGTAAGCAGGCGTTAGAGCGCCAAGTTTCCCTGGGTCAAATAGTGTTTTTTCAGCCTCACCTGAGACCGGATTTTTAACAGCACGGGCGATACCAAAATCAAGCGTCTTAACAGTTCCGTCGTTACAAAGAAAAGCATTACCTGGCTTAAAATCAGAATGCACTAATCTTAATTCATGAGCGTAAGTTAAGCCGGCTCCAAGTTGTTTGATAATTTCATAAGCTTCTTCAAATGCCAGACCTTTTTTGGGTCGGACAGTTTTTCTAATAAAATCCTTAAGTTCCATTCCTTCCATTAATTCCATGGTGATGAAAACAGGTGTGCCAGGACCACCAACACGGTCAAAATCATAAACTGTCGCTATATTTGGGTGAGATAATTTTTGCTGCCGACTTGCTTCACGTTGAAGAGAAATAAAAGCTTCGGGATGATCTCTAAAATTAT
>CAZJED010000022.1:22545-23987 GCA_964544965.1 uncultured Enterobacteriaceae bacterium | reverse complement strand
AAAATGAAAAAATTATATTACGTTATTTTGAAAAAATATTATTGCAATCACTTGGTTATGGAGTATCACTAGATCATGATGTGAAGACTGGATTATCAATAACTCCTGCAAATGAATATTATTATAAAATAGATTCTGGCCCATCTTCGGATATATTATCATCAGATGAGGGTATGAAAATATCTGGTAAAACTTTATTTGAACTTAATAATGAAACATTATCTGATACTAAAAATATTAATGAGGCGAAAGATTTACTCTCAATGATACTAAGAAAACATATTAATCAGCCTCTAGAAAGCAGAAAGCTGTATAAGTCATACGCCAATATCAAAAATTAATTTAAATAATATTAATGTTACTCGGGGTAAATATCGATCACATAGCAACTCTTCGGCAGGCAAGAGGGACTCAATATCCAGATTTAATTCTTGCCGCATCAATTATTGAAAATGCTGGCGCTGACTCAATCACCATCCATTTACGTGAAGATCGTCGTCATATTCAAGAAAGCGATGTCCGTAAATTAAAAAAATCACTAAAAAAACCAATGAATTTGGAAATGGCAGTAACTGAAGAAATGTTGACATTTGCTGAGGAAATTAAACCTGAATTTTGTTGTTTTGTTCCAGAAAAAAGAGAAGAACTAACAACTGAAGGAGGTTTGGATATATTCTCTCAATTAGCAAAAATTAAAGAAGCTTGTGAAAGATTAAAAGATGCCGGAATTAGGGTTTCATTATTTATTGATGCTGATGAGAAACAAATTAATGCAGCAGCTGATACATTAGCTCCATATATTGAGATACATACTGGACACTTTGCAGATGCGAGTAATCAAAAATGCATGGAAAAAGAATTGGACAATATACATAGATCAATAGCGTTGGCAATGAATTTAGGATTAAAAGTAAACGCCGGTCATGGATTAAATTATAAAAATATAGAAAGCATAGCTGCTATACCTGAAATATTAGAATTGAATATCGGGCATAGCATTATTTCACGCGCTGTTTTTTCTGGTTTGTCAGATGCAGTGCAAGAAATGAAAGAATTAATAGATACTCAATATCAGCTTGAAAAATTTTAGTTAATTATATATTTCTAAAATTGGAATTTAATTATGTTAGATAAGGAAAATCAAATATCAAATAGAAGAACTTTTGCAATCATTTCTCACCCTGATGCTGGAAAAACAACTGTTACTGAGCAATTACTAGTATTTGGAGGAGCAATTCAAATGGCAGGGACTGTTAAAGCTAGAAAATCCTCTCGTCATGCAACTTCTGATTGGATGAAAATGGAAAAGGAAAGAGGAATTTCAGTAACAAGTTCGGTTATGCAATTTAAGTACAATAATAAATTCATCAATCTACTGGATACTCCTGGACATGCAGATTTTTCAGAGGATACATACAGAACTTTAACAGCTGTTGATTCTG
>CAZJED010000022.1:19952-22528 GCA_964544965.1 uncultured Enterobacteriaceae bacterium | reverse complement strand
TATTGATGTCGCTAAGGGTGTAGAGGAGCGTACTTTAAAACTAATGGATGTATGCCGATTGCGTGATACTCCTATTATTACTTTTATTAATAAGCTTGATCGTGAAGGAAAATACCCAATTGATTTGTTAGATGAGATAGAAAAAGAATTGAAGATTAAATGCGTGCCATTTACATGGCCAATTGGTATGGGTTCAAGGCTTATCGGTATTTATAATATATTTAATGATTCAATTCGTATTTACAATAAAAATGATAAGTCCAATCATGTCGAGATTATAAATAACCTAGATAGTAAGAAAGCAAAAGAATTTCTAGGAGATAATTATGACTTAATTCTGGAGGAAGTAGAATTAATACAAGGTGTTTATGAAGGGTTTGATAAAGAAAAATATTTATTAGGCTCACATACACCTGTATTTTTTGGAACAGCGTTACACAATTTTGGAATAGCAGAATTTCTTGAGTGTTTGACGCAATATGCTCCTTCTCCACAACCTAGAATCACACAGGAAAGACAAATTGAGCCTAATGAAACTAAACTCAGCGGCTTTATTTTTAAAATTCAAGCGAATATGGACCCAGCACATAGAGATAGAATTGCATTTTTAAGAATATGTTCAGGAATGTATTTTAAAGGAATGAAAATGCATCATGTAAGATTAGAGAGAGACATACAAATATCTAATGCATTAACATTTCTAGCAGGAAGTCGCGAGCAAGCTGAAGAAGCATGGGCCGGAGATGTGATTGGCTTGCATAATCATGGAACAATTCAAGTTGGAGATACTTTTACTCAAGGCGAAAAATTAAATTTCACGGGCATACCATATTTTGCACCCGAACTATTTAAAAGAGTAAAATTAAATGACCCATTAAAACTAAAAGCTCTTCAAAAAGGATTAACGCAATTAGGCGAAGAAGGTGCTACTCAAGTATTTAAACCTTTAAACAGTAATGATTTGATTCTAGGCGCTGTTGGTATTCTTCAATTCGATGTTGTAGCCTGGAGATTAAAAGAAGAATACAGTGTTGAATGTTCATATGATGCTATCCCAGTTCAGTCAGCTCGGTGGGTATCATGTAATGATGAAAAAATATTAGATAATTTTAGAAAAAAAGTAAGCAATTATCTAGCATTGGATGCGGGTGGGTATTTAACTTATTTAGCTCCTTCAATAGTCAATCTTAATTTGGCAATTGAGCGATGGCCTGAAATCATCTTTAACGCAACACGCGAACATTAATTTCATTTAAATACTAGAAAAATTCATTATTCCGCTGAATTTGGTGGTGTTGATTCAAATTGTGTTGTCTTAACATTCGATTGTTGAATATTTTCATTATTAATTTTATCTTTAGTTGGTGCATCTGATAAATGATTTTGTTTTTTATTTTTATTCGAATCAGAATATCTTTTGTCACTCTGATTTCTTCTGCGTCTAGATTGATTATTTGGTTTTGAATTACGTTGGGCTTTATTCCTATTTTGATATTTCTTTGAATGATATTTTCTACGTTGTTTATTTCCTCGATACCGATTATTTGCTTTATACTTTTGATTTTTTTTACTTGTCGTTCCAAATATAATTTTAAGCAATTTCTCTATAATATTTTTTAGACTATATTTCTTTCTTTTTCCAGGAGCAGGTTTGCTAGGTATAATTTGTTTTATTAATGGTTGCTCAGCAATATTTTTTCTTTCACTATATTTCACAGAGTCTTTAATATTATTATTTTCATCCCTTTTTAATTTATAACTTACTACTTCTTTATTATCTTCAAAAGATTCCGTTTTCTTTATACGTTCTATTGAATATTGCGGTGTAACTAGCGATGTATCAGGAATGATGATAATTTCAACATCAAGACGTTTTTGTATATCCGAGATCAAATCACGTTTCTCGTTAAGTAAGAATGCGGTAGCATCGACCGGCGTATGAACAATAAGTTTTAAAGTTATATCCTTCATAGCTTCTTCTTCAATTATTCTGAGAACTGAAAGAGATAATGACTTAACATCTCTGATTGTTCCCTGACCATCACATCGTGGGCAAGATGAGTGATTTGAATCATCTAGCGAGGATCTTAGTCTTTGACGAGACATTTCGAATAATCCAAAACGCGATATTTTTCCAAGCTGTACACGCGCTCTATCAGCATGTAAATTTTCTCGTAATGCAATTTCAACTTTACGTTTATTATTAAGATTCATCATATCAATAAAATCAATGACGATTAGTCCGCCAATATCTCTGAGACGAAGTTGTCGTGAAATTTCTTCAGCAGCTTCTAAATTAGTACTAAGAGCCGTTTCTTCAATATCGCTACCTTTTGTTGATTTAGCTGAATTAATATCAATCGAGATTAAAGCTTCTGTATGATCAATAATAAGCGCCCCTCCTGAAGGCAGGTGAACTACTCTTGAAAAAGCTGATTCAATCTGACTTTCAATTTGGTATCTAGTAAATAAGGGGTCGCTTTCTTTGTAGAGTTGAAGTTTATTTAGGTTATGTGGCATTACCTGATTCATAAATTCGCGACATTTTTCATGCATATCTGGATCATCTATCCAGA
>CAZJED010000022.1:15962-19942 GCA_964544965.1 uncultured Enterobacteriaceae bacterium | reverse complement strand
AGCAATATCTTCTTTTAAATAATCGCGAATTGCTCGAATCACTACATCACTTTCCTGATAAATCAGAAAAGGAGAAGAACGCTTTTTTGAGGCATTTTTAATTGTGTCCCATAGCTGAGATAAATAATCTAAATCCCATTGAAGTTCTTCTTTTGATTTTCCAATACCAACTGTTCTCAAAATCAGTCCTACCCCTTCAGGAACAACTAGTCCACTCATTGCGTCACGTGCTTCTGCGCGATCATTACCCTCAATTTGCCGTGACACTCCTTCAACATTCGGGTTATTTGGCATTAGAACAAGATATCTTCCTGCTAAACTAATATATGTTGTAAGAGCGGCGCCTTTATTGCCGCGCTCCTCTTTTTCAACTTGCACTATTAACTCTTGCCCTTCTTCAAGCACCTCTTTAATGCTTAAACGGTCATTAGTTTTATTTTCCTGTGGATTCGACGAATACAATTTTCGGAAGACTTCTTTGAAGGGCAAAAATCCATGGCGTGCGACACCATAATCAAGAAATGCGGCCTCAAGACTAGGTTCTATTCTGGCAATTTTTGCTTTGTAGATGTTTGATTTTTTTTGTTGGCGTGTGGTTGACTCAATATCGAGGTCAAATAGTCTTTGCCCATCCACAAGCGCAACACGCACCTCTTCTGCTTGAGTTGCGTTGATCAGCATACGTTTCATTTTTCTATAATCCTTTTTTTGCTCTTTTTTTTATCGTTACACCTATTTATACCATCCTAGCAAGTGCCGAATTTTATATATTAGTAAGAGCGCAAATATTTATTAACTAGATATACTGATATGCATTACATTGCAGCAGTTTTATCTAGTAATTAATTCCCATTTAAATAGAGCGTGCTTCATTAAATGAATGCTACTTCTCTATATCCATTAAAATCTTTATTATCAATCTCAAATCTCAAAAAAAACATGAGATTTATCTAAAATTCACTACGTTCATCAATAGTACGCAATCTGATATTGATTTGGGTGTGCTTGTATAATCTATAGATATACTGCATCAAGTTCATTATTGCACTATTTAAGTGCGTGAATTGTCATAAAACTCCCAAATCGACAAAATTATAAATTTTGTGATTGAACATCTAATATAACAATGTTACAGACGAGCAGCAATAAAGATAAAAAGAAATGACAAAAATAATACATAAAAAATTTGATTCAAAACATATAGTTATAACAGAAAATAATGCCGGACAGCGCATTGATAATTTTCTTATACGCTTTATTGGAAAAATACCAAATTCCCGCATTTATCAGATGCTGAGAAAAGGAGAGGTGAGGGTAAATGGAGGCAGAATTAAACAAAACTATAAACTTAGAAATAACGATGCCGTAAGAATACCGCCAGTATATTTATTCGAGAAACAAACCCTTAAACCAAATCAAACTATTCAAAAAAAAATACTGGACTCAATAATTTTTGAAGATGAAGGATTAGTCGCTATTAATAAGCCTGCTGGAATTGTCGTTCATAGTGGTAGCCGTCAATCTTACGGTGTTATAGAAATATTTAGGGCAATTGGAGGAGACTATCAGTCATTAGAGCTTGCTCACCGATTGGATAAAGATACATCTGGATGCTTAATTCTTGCAAAAAATATCCCAATACTTAGAGAGTTACAAAAGATTATGCAAGACAAAAAAAGTATAAAAACTTATACAGCCTTATTATCAGGAAAAATGAAAAAGAAAAAGGATATAATCAACAGCTCTTTAAGGAAAAATATTAAAAGCTCAGGCGAGCATATGGTTGCAATTGATGAGAAAGGGAAGACAGCGTCAACAGTATTTTTTCGTAGCCGCTTATATAAAGATACTACATTAGCAAAGATTGAATTAATAACAGGCAGAACACATCAAATTCGTGTGCATAGCGCTTCTATGGGAAATTTTGTAATTGGCGATAAAAAATATGGGGACAAGACAGTTAATTATAAATACAGAAAGCTTGGTCTAAAAAGGATGTTTTTACACGCAAAATCATTAAATTTCTTTTCGCCTGTAACAAAAAAAAGAATTATAATCGAGGCGAAACTGGAAAAAAGTTTGACAGAATTTTTAGATAAATTAGATTAAAAAAATGACTGATATAAAAGAAAAAAATGATTCATACAAGTTTGAAAATTCTCTTGCTAATGAATTTGCAAAAGAAGTATTAAAAGAACAACGCAAAACAAGGCGTTGGGGAATATTTTTCAAATTAATTATTGCTGTATATATAGCTGCCTTTTTTGTTATATATATTTATGAGAATAATAGTCTTAGAAGTTTTTCGCCTCAGAAGCATACAGCTGTAATCGAAATTAATGGAATAATATCTACTGAAACAGCAGCTAACGCTGATTTTATAATTACTGGTTTAAGAAACGCTTATAGAGACGAGAATACGCAGGGCATTATATTGAGAATTAACAGCCCAGGCGGCAGTCCTGTTCAAGCTGGTTATGTTAATGATGAAATAAAACGCTTACGAGAAAAACATCCAGATATCCCAGTATTTGCTGTTATTACAGATATATGCACATCTGGCGGATATTACATTGCTGTTGCTGCAGATAAAATCTTTGCCAATAAGGCAAGTATTGTTGGTTCAATTGGTGTTGTAATGTCTGGTTTTGGGTTTGTTGATGCAATTGAAAAACTTGGTATTGAGCGTCGCTTATTGTTTTCGGGTGATAGCAAGGCGTTAATGGACCCTTTCATACCTATTGATTTTTTCGAACAAAAACATATGCAAAAAATATTAGACAAAATTCATCAACAATTTATTTCTGTAGTTAAAGATGGTCGAGGGGAGAATATTCGTAACCAATACGAGGAAGAACTTTTTTCAGGTTTAATCTGGTCTGGGGAGGAGTCTGTAAAATTAGGTTTAATTGATGGTCTAGCGAGCACTAGTGAAGTAGCCAGAGATATAATAGGCAATGAATATATTATCAATTATACAAAACGTGAAAATTATTTCGATCGATTTGCTAAACAAATCGGTACAGCTTTTTTTCACTCTTTTGGTACAACATATAGAGCTCGCTAGTACTAAGGTACATTAACCCCCACCTTTCTTAGCATCTCACATAATTTAATTAGCGGTAATCCAATTAACGCTGTTGGATCATCTCCTTTTATTTTTTTTAATAAACTTATGCCTAGTTTCTCGGATTTAAAACTACCAGCACAATCATATGGTTTTTCTTTATCCAGGTAGTTATCGATTTCTGACTCAGATAAATTTCTAAATTCAACCTCGCATGTCGCTACATCTAACTGGATCCTATTAGTTCTAGTAATAGTATTTATTACAGAAATCCCTGTATAAAAAATTACAGATCGATTGCTCATATCCATTAACTGTCTTTTAGCATTTCTTTTATTCATAGGCTTACCTAGAATTTCTCCAGAATCGTTTAATTCACAGGCTTGATCAGCAGAAATTACTATTGCGTGTTGTTCACCTGCGATAAGTTTTCCCTTGTCTTGTGCTATTCTTTGAACATAACCATAAGCAGTTTCATTTCTTTTATAGTGATCCTCATCATAGGGCGGATTAACGACGGTAAATTCAATGCCTAGGCGCTCAAGAAGCTCCTTCTTATAGACTGAAGATGATGCAAGTATGATCTTGGCGTTTTTGATGATTTCGCTCCAGATTAATTATATGCTTACATTTTGGCTAATTTTAAACAAATATCAAATAAGTCAGATATTTAACAGCAATAATCAATAATATTTTTGACAGTTAACAGGTGTATAGCTAAAATTCGCCGCCTGATGTTACCTGAGCAACCGCAATTAATAAATCCATTGCGACTAGCCAAAAATAAAGAGCAGATAAAGGGCTCTTTAAATCTTGATGCTTTGGTTCGTTTAAATGGAATTTTGCTGGATAATCATAATCAGGTGCAATACAGTTTATGTTTTGATTTTGATGCTTCTGGTATTTGTATAAT
>CAZJED010000022.1:2170-15952 GCA_964544965.1 uncultured Enterobacteriaceae bacterium | reverse complement strand
AAACTGGCTAAAAGAGGAAAACTATCGGGAGAAAATTAGATTATGGCTGTTCAAAAATCAAAAAAATCATCATCAAGAAGGGGTATGCGCCGTTCACATGATGCTTTGTCTTCACATGCGTTATCTGTTGAATCAACTACAGGGGAAGTACACTTGCGCCATAATATTTCTCCAGAGGGTTACTATAAGGGTAATAAGGTAATTGAGGTTAAATTAGATTCAGAAACAGAAACAGAAGAAGACTCAGAATAAAAATTTGTTTTATTTAAATAATAATTTACAAGTAAAACTGAACTGATTTCTTACATGTCATCAGATTTAACAATAGCAGTCGATGCAATGGGTGGAGACTTTGGGCCGTCCGAAATAATACCTGCCGCGCTTTTCTCTCTTAATAAATATAAAGAACTCGATCTAATTTTAGTTGGTAAGGAGGATGTTCTTCGCGAAGAGTTAAAAAAGCATAAATACCAAGCTAATGAGAGGATTACTATTTCGCATGCCCCTGAAATTGTGGCAATGAATGAATCTCCATCACAAGCATTACGTAACAAAAAAGAATCATCAATGAGAATTGCTATTGAGTTGGTTCGCGATGGATATGCAAAAGCTTGTGTTAGTTCCGGGAATACGGGCGCCCTTATGGCGACATCAAGATTTGTATTAAAAATGTTACCAGGAATAGACAGACCTGCGATTTGCACGACTTTACCAGGTAAAAACGGATATTCGCATGTACTTGATTTAGGCGCTAATGTTGATTCTAGCTCGGAGCAGTTATTTCAATTCGCAATTATGGGCGCACAACTAACAAAAGCAATTAAAAATAAAGCTGATCCAACAATTGCACTATTAAATATTGGGGAAGAAGACATTAAAGGAAATGATCGTGTCAAACAGGCTGCTACATTACTCGAAGAGAGTAATTTAAATTATGTTGGTTATATTGAAGGCAATAATTTATATTCGGGCAAGTATGATGTAATAGTGTGCGATGGTTTCGTCGGCAATGTCGCAATTAAAACAAGCGAAGGTGTTGCAGATTTTCTACAATATCATGTAAAGAAAGCATTTAAAAATAATATGTATTCAAAATTTACAGCTTTAATTGCAATGCCTGTTTTAAAATCAATTGAGGAGAAAATTGACCCTAAGCGTTACAATGGCGCATCTCTTCTTGGCTTACGTGGCATCGTCATTAAGAGTCATGGCGGAGCTGAAAGAGTTTCTTTCGCCACAGCAATAGATGAAGCAATAATAGAAGTAAACAATAATATACCGGAAAGAATTAGTGAAAAACTGGAACAACTATTAATTAATAGGTAAAAATATTTGATCTACTCAAAAATAATAGGGACTGGTTCGTATTTGCCCGAGCAAATACTAACAAATAGTGATTTGGAGAAAATTGTAGATACAACCGATGAATGGATAAGCTCCAGGACAGGAATTAAAAAAAGACATCTTGCTCGTGAAGATGAAACAACTTGCGATCTTGCTGAAAAAGCATCTAAAGCTGCAATAAAAATGGCGGGCAAGAAGGAAAGCGATATTGACTTAATTATTGTTGCAACAACTACTCCAGATGTTATTTTTCCAAGTACTGCTTGCTTATTACAGCAAAGATTAAATATTCATGGATGCCCTGCGTTTGATTTACAGGCTGTCTGCACCGGCTTTGTTTATGCATTACATGTAGCGGATTTATTTATAAAAAGTGGAAATTCAAAATGTGCATTGGTTGTCGGCTCAGAAACAATGAGTCGCATCATTGATTGGGAAGACAGAAATACGTGCGTTTTATTTGGCGATGGAGCAGGTGCTGTTATGCTAGAAAAAAGCAGTACACCTGGTATTTTGTCAACACACATACACGCCGACGGCGCTTATCAGGAACTTTTATCAGTTCCTGCAGGTATTTCTTCAAACTATGATTTAGTTAAGTCAAATAAAGCGTTCATTAAAATGCAAGGAAATGAAGTATTTAAGGTTGCGGTTAATACATTGGGCGATATTGTTGATGAAACCCTTAAAGCAAATTCAATGAAAAATACTGAAATTGATTGGTTGGTACCACATCAGGCAAATACTAGAATAATTTCAGCTATGGCAAAAAAACTCGATATGCCAATGGAACGCGTAGTGATTACCGTTGATCAGCATGGCAATACATCAGCCGCATCAATTCCTCTAGCACTTGATGTTGCAGTTAATGATGGAAGAATAAAAAATAATGATAAATTATTATTACCTGCATTTGGTGGTGGTTTTACTTGGGGTTCTGTGCTTTTACAATATTAGGAATACACACCTATAATGACTAATGAAATAAATTTAGCAATTGTTTTTCCGGGGCAAGGGTCACAATCTATCGGGATGATGGATAATATAATTTCATCAGACCCTGAAATTCAAAAAATATTTAATACTGCATCAGAAATATTAGGTTATAACATTTTAGAGATAATATCTGAAGGACCAAAAGAGAAACTTAATCAAACTGAAATTACACAGCCAGCAATTCTTCTTACATCTTATGCGTTATGGTTTTTATGGGAAAAAAAATCAAAAATAAAACCTACTGTATTAGCTGGACATAGTTTAGGTGAATATACTGCGCTTTTATGTGCTGGAGTTATTAATCTAGAAGAAGCTGTAAACTTAGTTTCTGAACGTGGTAAATCTATGCAAAGATCTGTTCCTTGTGATACGGGTGCAATGGCAGCAATACTTGGTTTAAATGATAAAGTTTTAGAAAAAATTTGTATTGATGTTTCAAAAAATGAAATCGTTTCAGTAGCTAATTATAATTCACCAGGCCAAGTAGTTATTTCGGGACATAAAAAAGCGGTTGAAAATGTTATTGATGCAGCAAAAGAAGCTGGCGCAAAAAAAGCAATATTATTGCCCGTCAGCGTACCTTCACATTGCATGTTAATGAAGAAGTCTGCTGATGAATTTTCTCAATTCCTAAATGACGTAACATTCAATGATCCAGAAATACCAATTTTGCAAAATGTTGATGCAAAAATAAAGATGAGGGCAGACGAAATCAAACCGGTTCTTCTTGAGCAACTTTATAAACCAGTACGTTGGATTGACTCTATTAAAGAAATAAATTCGTTAGGTGTAACAAGAATTATTGAATGCGGCCCTGGCAAAGTCCTTTGTGGTCTTATTAAAAGAATTGAAGGTTCTTTTGAATTATTTTCAGTTTACGATCAATCCTCACTTGAAAACACACTATTTTAATATTTTGATACATCATACTTATAAAGATAAAGTTGTTTTAGTTACAGGAGCTAGCAGAGGTATTGGCAAAGCGATTGCGCATAGATTTGCCAATAAAGGAGCTTATGTTATAGCAACCGCAACAAATAAAGATTCAGTGCAAAATATTTCTGAAGATTTTGCTAGTAATAAGTTCTCTGGTATAGCGTTAATGCTAAATATTGCAGATAAAACCTCAGTAGAAGATTTTGGAAAAATTATTAAAGATCTAAACTCTCCAAATATCCTTATTAATAATGCCGGAATTACAAGGGACAATTTGCTTATGAGGATGAAAGATGAGGAATGGGAGGACGTTATCGATACTAATTTAACCGGAATGTTTCGTATGACTAAGTTGTGCTTGCGAGAAATGATGAAGGCTAAATACGGAAGAATTATCAATATCAGTTCGGTTGTCGGTTTAACAGGCAATGCTGGACAAGTAAATTATGCAGCTACTAAAGCAGGAATGTTGGGTTTTACTCGCTCCTTAGCAAAAGAAGTCGGATCAAGAGGGGTTACGGTAAACGCTGTTGCCCCTGGGTTCATTAAAACGGACATGACCGATACATTGAGCGAGGAAATCCACAAATCACTATTAGAGCACATTACGCTAGGAAGACTTGGAGAATGAAATAGCCTCGGTAGTTGATTTTCTAGCATCAGATAACGCCGCCTATATTACAGGCCAAACTATCAGCGTCAATGGCGGAATGTACATGGATTAAAGCTATATTATAGATTAGCTTATTATTATATATTATTGATTATTAAAATAATATATATATAGAAATATTCTAAGTTGCAAGAAGATATCTTTTCTCTAAACTTAGCATTCGCGAATAGGCCTACCGGCCGGAACGGAGGAATTACCGACATGAGTAGTGTTGAAGATCGAGTAAAAAAAATTGTCGTAGAACAACTAGGAGTCAAGGAAGAAGAAGTTACAAGTGAGGCGTCTTTTGTTGATGATTTAGGTGCAGATTCACTTGATACCGTTGAGTTGGTTATGGCGCTTGAGGAAGAATTTAAAACAGAAATTCCTGATGAAGAGGCAGAGAACATTAACACGGTAAATCAGGCAATTGAGTATATAAATGCACACCTAAAGTAACGAATAGCATAAAAAATAAAAAAAAACCGCGTTATGGATTCTTCAGTACGCGGTTTTTTGTTTTATATAAAATTTTGAGAGGCGCAATGTGACAAAAAGACGCGTGGTAGTCACCGGATTAGGTATGACAACACCGGTTGGTAACACAGTTGATGAGACTTGGGGCAATATTCTCAAGGGTAAGAGCGGCGTATCATTGCTTGAACATTTCGATACTTCAGATTTTAGTGTTCGTATTGGCGGTTCGATAAAAAACCTCCCTCTAGATGACTATATACCAAAAAAAGAACAAAAGAAGATGGATCCGTTCATTCATTATGGTATAGCTGCTGGAATACAGGCAATAAAGGATTCTGGCTTAGATACGACTCAAAACTCTGAAAGAATAGGTGTTGCAATTGGCTCAGGAATTGGGGGATTACCAGGAATTGAGAGAGGAACCGAATTGCTTCATTCGGGCGGACCAAGAAAAATATCACCATTTTATGTTCCAAGTAACATAATCAATATGATTTCCGGGCATTTATCAATAATGTACGGGCTGAAAGGGCCGAATTTTTCAATTGTTACTGCCTGTACAACAGGAACACATAATATTGGTGATGCAGCGCGACTTATTGAATACGGTGATGCTGATGTTATGGTTGCTGGCGGTGCAGAAATGGCAACATCGAGAACAGGGTTAGCGGGTTTTGCCGCCGCACGGGCGCTTTCTACAAGAAATGAAGCGCCTGAAAAGGCAAGTCGTCCTTGGGATAAGGACAGAGATGGATTTGTATTAAGTGACGGAGCGGGAGTGATGGTGTTGGAAGAACTTGAGTTTGCTAAAAAACGTGGGGCAGCAATTTATGCTGAATTGGTTGGATATGGAATGAGCGCCGATGCATTTCATATGACAGCACCATCAGAAAATGGTGAGGGAGCTACATTATGCATGGAAAATGCGCTGAAAAATGGAAAGATGAATATAGAAGATGTGGATTATATTAACGCACATGGCACATCAACGCCGGCTGGAGATATTGCAGAAACTATCGCCATTAAAAATGTCTTTAAGAAAAATACTAAAAGTCTAGCGATAAGCTCAACAAAATCGATGATAGGGCATTTATTAGGTGCTGCTGGAGGTGTTGAAGCTATATTTTCAGTGTTAGCTATTCGCGACCAAGTAGCCCCACCAACTATTAATCTTGAAAATCAAGACCCTGAATGTGATCTTGATTATGTGCCAAAAAATGCGCGAGAAATGAAAATAGAGGCATCTCTTTCAAATTCATTTGGGTTTGGTGGCACCAACGGCTCACTTATTTTTAGAAAAATAAGTTAAATTACTATTTGGCCATCAGACAAAGCAATGGCAGCTAAAAATTTAATCAATGGCAAAGCTTTCGACCAAATAGAGGTATTCGATCGCGCATTACATTATGGCGATGGAGTATTCGAAACAATTGCAATTCAGGATGGAAAAGTTCTTTGTTTTGATGAACACTTAAATCGTCTTGAAAAGGGGTGTAAAAAAATAAAAATCCCCGTTCAGGATAAAAAAATTATAAAAAATGAAATTTTATCATTAACAGAGAATACCGATCGGGCTGTTGTAAAGATTATTATTACCCGTGGACAAGGTGGCCGAGGCTATAAAATTCCTGACAACATTGAATCAACAAGAATTATCTCATTATTTCCCTGGCCTGATTATTCCAGTGAACTTTCAATATTCGGTATTAAAACAAAACTTTGTAACTATCGTTATAGCAATAACCCGGTTTTAGCAGGAATTAAACATTTAAATCGTTTAGAGCAAATATTGGCGAGAGCTGAATGGGGCGATAAGAAAATTATAGAAGGCATTGTAATGAATTCAGATAATTACATTATTGAAGGTACCATGAGTAATATTTTCTGTATTTTAGAGAAAACATTATACACGCCAGATTTGTCGTTATGTGGAATCGAAGGAATAGTCAGAGAGAAAATAATAAATTTAGCTGGTAAACTTAAATTCAAAATTGAAATTAAAAAAATAACGCTTGATTTTTTACTAAATGCAGAAGAAATTTTTATGTGTAACAGTCTTATTGGTATATGGCCTATCAATTCTATTGATGAAAAATTATTTTTAGAGCATAAAGAAACTCAAAGAATAAGAAATAAATTAATAAAGTGTAATTTTATCCCTAAATCATGAAACGACATATGTATTTACTATCGTCTTTCAAAACTAAATGCTATAAACAAAAAGGTGAAGGGGGCGTGCCAGTTCTATACGGTTTATTATATTGCTCGTTTTTAATAGCAATCGTCCTGTCTGCTTATCTCTACAATGATTATAAGAAATTTTTAGAAAAACCACTTTACATAAAAACTCCTTTAACTTTTACAGTTGAGTCTGGCAGTACATTTAGAGATTTAAATAAAAAACTAAAGTCCTATCACATATTGGAAAATAATTACTATTTTGAATTTTATTCTAGATACACAGGTTATGCGAAACAAATAAAATCTGGTGAATATCGACTTAACCCTGGGCTTACTCCGGTTGAAATTATTAACATTTTTATCTCAGGTAGTAATGTTGTTCAGCATTCAATCACTCTAGTTGAGGGCTGGAGTATTGCTGATATGTTTACTGAGATTTCATCGAATAAAATATTAGTAAAGAATATGGATGATTATTCACAAAAATCATTGTTGGATGAACTAAACATTACAAATCAAAGTGCCGAAGGTCTTTTTTTTCCAGACACATACTACTTCACAAGAGGAACATCTGATATTGAGCTGCTAAAGCGTGCTTATAGTAGACAGCAAGAAATTCTCAAACATGAATGGGAACAAAGAGAAACGGGACTACCGTACAAAACTGATTATGATGCACTAATTATGGCATCCATTATTGAAAAAGAAACGGCGCTTGCAAGTGAGAGAGCAATAATAGCAGGTGTTTTTGTACGGCGATTAAAAAATAATATGAGACTACAGACCGATCCAACAGTAATTTACGCGATGGGAAAAAAATATAAGGGAAATATAAGGAAAAAAGATCTTAAAATTGATTCACCTTATAATACTTATCGGCATCATGGCTTGCCTCCGACACCAATAGCATTAGCAGGACAAGAAGCTATCCATGCGGCTCTTCATCCTGAAAAAGGCGACGCATTATATTTTGTATCAAAAAATGATGGTTCCCACTATTTCTCGAAAACACTAGATGAGCATAATAAAGCTGTACGTAAATATCAATTAAAGAAATAATAAAACATGAAAAAAGGTTTTTTTATAACATTAGAAGGTATAGAGGGCGCTGGTAAAAGCACTATGGTAAATTTTATTGAAGATTTTCTGATTAAATCTGGCCATGATGTTATAAAAACAAGAGAACCCGGAGGTACAAAAATAGGAGAACAAATCCGAGAAGTTCTTCTTAAGAACGAAAATAACAATTTAACAGCCGATGCAGAACTACTGTTAATGTTTGCCGCAAGAGCACAACACATGAGTAAAGTTATTACACCTGCTTTGTCTTCAGGAAAAACTATTCTCTGTGACAGATTTATTGATGCAAGTTATGCTTACCAAGGAGGAGGCAGAGGTATCGATACATCACGTATCAATTTACTTGAAAAATGGATGCAGTCTAATTTAACACCAGATTTAACATTGCTTTTTGATCTAAACGTTAGTGTTGGTATGGCCCGCACAAAAAAAAGAAGTAAAGCTGACCGTTTCGAAGAAGAAGAAAGTATTTTTTTTGAAAAAGTGCGAGCCTGTTATCTAAAAAGAGCTGAAGATGAGCCAAATCGATTTCGTATAATTAATTCTGAGTTACCACTTCAAAAAGTAGAAGATGAAATCATAACTATTTTAAGTAGACTAGAATGTTAGAAACATATCCCTGGCAAAAAGAACAAATGCAAAAATTATTGCAAATGCATAAGCAAAATCGTCTACCTCACGCATTATTACTTTCAGGACCTGATGGGATTGGTTTAAAACGGTTTGCATTGGTTTTTGTTATGCGTACGCTATGTTTGTCCAATAACAAACAGTTGGAAATCGCTTGTGGCAATTGCAAAAGCTGCGAATTATTTAAGGGTAAATCTCATCCTGATTTACATTTTATTGAACCAGAAGAAAAAGGAAAACCGATTAAGATTGAACAGATTCGAGAATTAATTAATTACGCATCTTTCAAGTCTTTTTCTGCTGATACAAAGATTGTAATAATGAAATCAGCAGACGCTATGAATCATAATGCCGCAGCTGCTTTATTAAAAACGCTTGAAGAACCGCCAGAACAAACAAAAATAATTTTATTAAGCCATAATCCTTCGAAACTACCCATCACCATAAGGAGTCGATGCCAAAGAATAGACTTTAAGCCCATATACGAAGGAGAGGCTATAAACTGGCTGAATAAAAAACTTGAGCATTCTGAGATTGCTTCTGAAATATTGTTACGTCTATCAGAGGGAGCTCCATTGAAAGCAGTAGAATTAGCTACGGATAAGCGGCATTTAGCGAGTCGAAATAAATTAATTCAGGATTTGAGTTTGCTGGATAAAAAAAATAGTAGCCCGCTGAAAATTGCGGAACACTGGAATGAAATAGGCGCTGATAACGTAGTTTCCTGGTTGTTACGCCTCATTAACGATCTCATTTGTCTTAAATTATCCCAAAAAAAGGCAAATATTATGAATATTGACTTAAGAGAGGACTTGCAAGGACTTTCAAATAGATTAGACTTACTAAAATTAGTGCGAGGTTATGAATTTATCTTATTGAAATACAAGGAATTAGGTGGACCGATGAACTATAATCCACGGAGTATTCTTGAAGAAATCGCCTTGTTTTGGAAAAATTTAAAAATTCAACAACATTAAAATATAGATAAAAATGGCATCTGAAAACAACAAAGGTCTTCTATCGCTTAATATTAAAGGCAAAAGCGCGCTTTATGTCTCGTATATGCCCTTTATAAAAAATGGCGGCGTCTTTATCCCTAGTAAAAAATCATCTGATTATAATTTAGGAGATGATATTTTTGTCTTATTAACAATAGATGATAGCAAAGAAAAAATACCTATTGCTGGTAAAATTTCCTGGATCACTCCGAAGGGAGCTCATGGCAATAAAACTGAAGGGATTGGAATTCAATTTAGCGAACTGGACAAAGGCGCGACAAGAACGAAGATTGAAAAAATGTTAGCTGGCGCATTAAGCTCGGATCGCCCATCTCATACTCTCTAGTATTACTTGAATATATTATGCTAATATCATAATTTTATTATGAATTTATGTCTTATTTAGTTGACTCTCATTGCCACATACCGTTACTTAAAGAAACAACAAGTATCGAAAAAATCTTAAGTGATGCAAAAAACCATCAAATCGCTCATATGCTATGTGTCGCCATTGATCTTGAGGGTTCTCCAGAAATAATTCAGTTAGCTAAATCACACCCGATGATATCTGCGTCTGTGGGTGTGCACCCAAACACAGAGCTTGAAAAAGCGCTCACAGTTAACGAAATTTGTAATATTGCTGATGATAATAAGGTTGTTGCGATCGGTGAGACCGGGCTCGATTACTTTCGTAGTGAAGGCAATCTTACCTGGCAAAAAGACCGTTTTAGAACACACATTCAGGCCGCAAAAGAACTTAAAAAACCATTAATTATTCATACCCGTGATGCGAAAGAAGATATTATTAGTATTTTAAAAGAAGAGGGGGCAGAAAAAGTTGGTGGCGTCATGCACTGCTTTGTTGACGATATCGAGACAGCCAAAAAAGCCATTGATATGGACTTTTTAATCTCTTTTTCAGGGATTGTCACCTTCAAAAACGCAAAACCCTTGCAGGAAGTAGCAAAAAAAGTCCCTTTGGAACACATGTTAGTTGAAACGGATGCGCCATACCTTGCGCCAACACCTTTTCGCGGAAAAACAAATCAGCCAGCATATGTAAAATACGTTGCTGAATTTATCGCTGAACTAAAAGACATTCCATTTGATGAAGTTGCCAAGCAAACGTCATTAAATTACGAAAATAAATTCAATAAAATAAATACTTTATAGTTATAATCTAATTTTTATTCTAGATTTTAATGGACTATTTTTTTTTGAAAAATACAACAAATCTGAATGCTATTTTTGCCTGTATCGTGGCAGCAACATTATGGGGGCTTTATTGGATTCCGCTTAGATTTCTTGAAAATTCGGGTATTTCGGGTCTTTGGGCAAGTGTTTTAATCTATTTCGTATCATTTTTATTCGTTTTTCCCAGATTTTTCAAACTTCGTGCTGATTTCTACGCATCTAAGACACTTTACGTGCTACTTGCCGTATTCGCAGGCTGGACCAATCTCGGCTTCGTGCTTGCTTTATTGGAAGGGGAGGTCGTACGGGTGATGGTTCTCTTTTATCTTTCCCCTATTTGGGCCACTCTTTTAGCGTTTTTAATTCTTGATGAAAGACTTAAAAGGCATAATATTCTGGCATTAGCGCTCGCCGTAACTGGTGTTTTTCTGATCTCCTGGCATCCTGAGGTAAAATTTACAAAAAGTTTTCATAGGGCAGACCTTTATGCGATTACCTCCGGTCTTGCATTTGCAATTACGAATATCTTAGTCAGAAAAATAGGTGGGCTCACGCACACAGTTAAAATGTGCTCAGCATGGTTCGGAGTTATAGTGCTTGCCGGATGCGGGATTCTATTCACACAGGAAGGTTTTCCTGTTGTTACTTTAAACAATCTCTTATTAATTATTGTCTTAGGATTTCCGCTTATGATCGTTTTGACGTGGACGGCGCAATATGCTGTTTCAAATTTACCGATTTATTTATCCTCAGTCTTATTTTTATTTGAAATTATTGTGGGCGCAGTATCAGCCGTGATGTTAGCAAATGAATTTATAACGATTATTCAGTTTATTGGGATAGTAATGATTTTAAGTGCGGGTTTTTTGAATCTTGAATACTCTCTGAATAGTGGCACAAAATAATAATTAGTATTTTTCGGGAATGAAATTTTGATGGTCGAGCGGACTTCTCACATAACCACAATCTTCCTGACGAGGCGGTAAATCAACTGGTTCTGGCGATAAATCTTCGTAATCAATCAAACTTAACAGATGGTTAATAACATTTAATCTCGCTCTTTTCTTATCATCGCCGTTTACAACATACCAGGGAGCGCCCTTGATATCAGTATGTTTAAACATTTTATCTTTAGCTTTTGAGTATTCCATCCATTTTGAGCGGGATTTAAGATCCATCGGGCTTAGCTTCCAGTGCTTCGTCGGATGATGAATACGCCCTTGAAATCGGCGTTCCTGCTCTTCATCACTGACTGAAAACCAATATTTGATAACAACTATCTTAGAGCGAACCAACATTCGCTCAAAAACCGGACAACTTCGAAGAAAATCCTTGTATTCGCCCTTGCTGCAGAAATTCATTACTCGCTCAACACCGGCACGGTTATACCAACTTCTGTCAAAGAGAACCATTTCACCGCCAGAAGGGAGATGTTGGATGTAACGCTGGAAATACCATTGGGTTTTCTCGCGCTCTGTTGGCGCGGGAAGGGCAACAACTTTACAGATTCTAGGGCTAAGTGATTGCGTTATTCTCTTTATAGCACCGCCTTTTCCAGCAGCATCTCTTCCTTCAAAAATTACTAAAACTTTAAGTTTTTTGTGTTTTATCCATTCCTGAAGCTTAACCAGTTCAATCTGCAGTCTTTCTAGTTCTTTTTCGTAGGCTTTTTTTGATGTTTTTTTTGCATCAATATCAGTTGCTGAATTGCTATCGCCAGCCATTTTTTTTATATCCTTTTAACTATTATTATTGAAGTTAAACTACCTTATATTTAATAATTGGTAAATACATCAAAAAATTAATTCTTTATATGAAACAGGTGATTTTATGAAAAAACAGAGCTTTTTAGCGGTGATTATAAGTTTATCAATATACAGTCATACCGTTTATGCGGAGTGCACACCACAAGAAGGGGACAATATTCTCGGCGCCTTAGTAGGAGCAGCGCTCGGAGGTCTTGTGGGATCACAATTTGGCGGCGGGACTGGTAATAAAATTGCAATAGGTGCAGGTGTTCTTGCAGGCGGTTATTTTGGCAATAAAATCAGTAAAGCGATGAATTGTGCTGATCAAGAGAAACACTATACGACGACACAAGACGCATTAGAGTCAAGAAAAATTGGTGAAACTTCTGAATGGGTCAATCCTGATACGGGCCATAAAGGTGAAGTTACACCAACACGTACCTATAAAAGTGTGGAAGGTTTGCCATGCCGTGAATTCACTCAGACAATTTATGTGGAAGGCGATTATGAGAAAGTTGATGGAAAAGCATGCCGTACACCTGAGGGTGATTGGAAAGTAGTTAGTTAAGTTACGTTATGCCTGATATTATTCTATTTAACATAATATATATTATGCGCATATATTAGTATATTGATAATATAGTAATAAGATAGAATAGTTTTAAATTATAATTTTATCTTACTGTATTTATTATTATTTATATTGATGATAATAGTTTATTATCAATAAAGCATATTTGTTCGATATATCGTAGTTTAATGCCATCTTCTCTATTCATTAAAATCATTCCAATCTCATAGCCACTCTTTGACTGAATTGAAGCAATAACTTTCCCAAGAATTTTATGTGATTCATTTACTGTGCTAATTGAAACCTCGATGATACTTCCTGGTATACGATAATCGCGCGAACTAAAGGAAAATGCACTATAGGCTTTATTTGATTTGTTATTTGAAGGAGCCAATTTAGTGGATAGTGACATATAACGGCTTTTTAGAAAAAAAGCTTCTGGATGCTTAATAAAACCATCCAATGAGTTATGTTCTAGATGTTTAATATCAAAAAAAGGACATTCATCAAGATGCTCTGCTAATGTCACTGATATTTCTTGATTTTTCTTTTTACGTGTTGCCATTAGTGAATTTTCATTTTTTATATAGATCAATCGTTATAAAATCAAATAATAAACATTAATATAATAGTCTAAGTATTTAATTAAACAATCAAAATATATAAGCAATTAGTTATATTTATAACGTTAAGAATAAATAAAACGAAAAAAAAACAGAAAAATTACCACATATGAAAAAATTAAAAATTGCTTGTAAATGGTGCGAAATATCTGGACATTGCACATTTTGTGGTCTATAAAGCCAGACACTACAATATGTAGTATACAAATAAAAATATTTGGGGGTGTGAAACTATGTCAGCACATATGTCACTATCTGTAAGCGTTGCTGTTGTGGGTGCTCTTGCCACATATGTTTGGGGGCAATGGGAGACTTACAATGTCTGGATTGGCTTTATTGCTTGGGCTGCTTT
>CAZJED010000022.1:614-2160 GCA_964544965.1 uncultured Enterobacteriaceae bacterium | reverse complement strand
AATTGCATGAAAACTACAGTCCAATCTGGCGTCTACGGCGCAGTTTTAGCTGGAATAGCATTTATTTTAATGGGTTCCGGTATAGCTAGTGGTCTTGGCGGTGCTTCAACTGCAGTAATTGTTGGTGTAACTGTATTCGCACTAGTATGGGGTACTTCTATGCCAATGTTTTCTAGTGCGACTACCGCGGTTTATACCTATGCCGCTACAGTCGGATATGCAATAGGCACAAACACAATCGGTATGTTTCAGGAAGTATCAATGTCTAATCCTTTAGCTACTGTTATTGTATCTATTGTTGGTGGTTGCTTATTTGCGATGCTTGCAAACAAGGTAAACGCGACTATCTCCTGATAGACCAAGATATAAAAATTTTTATAATCTGAAATAGCGCGCTCCAAAGGGGCGCGCTATGACAGTAATTCAACAAGTCTTCCCGACCTTTGGCGTCTGTTTCGCTTAATAAAAATGTTAAAACTACTGTTTAGTTCGATACTTTAACTGAAACACCAATGCTTCTGATTTGATCGGCAAAAGACGAAAGCCAGCTCTCTGGTACCTTGGTGATTTTGTTTGAAGCTTCCGGCAAAAGTGATGGCCTCTCTACTCCGTATAGCAGTACGCCCTTGAATGGTATTTTTCTATCAATTGCTTCTCTTAAAAGCTCAATATATGCCTTTTTATCATTTTCAGAAGGCTCTTTTCCCTCATAAGTAAAAACGCAGGTTTGAATGTAAGTCGGACAGTGATTTGCAGTAATATCGAGCCTCTTTAGCGTTGACAATTCTGTCCCGCTTATCTGGTTAATTCTGTCAATACCATCTGTTGTCGCGCTATCAATTTTAAACCACACTTCGCCATTTATTAATGCAAGCCTCTTAAGGGCTTTTCTTACATAATCACGATTAACCAAACTACCATTAGTAATTAGAACGCATTTAGTTTTATTGAGTAATAATAGGCTATTTAAAACAGATTCTATTACTTCTATCACTTGTTCAAATTCATCCGCAGTTGTCGGTTCGCCGTTACCAGAAATAGCAATATCTTGAATTTTTTGCTGCTTTTCTGGTATTCCTTCAACTGCAAAAAAACTGCCATCTAGGATATCTTTAATAAACATCTCCAATTCTACTTTTAATTTCTTAAGATTGACTGGAGGAGCGCTTCCCCTTGTTAAATTAGGCACCTGACAATAAATACAGCGCCAATTACACGCGTTATTTGTGTTTAAGTTAACTCCGACAGAGAGTCCGCCAGAACGACGTGAAATAACAGGATAAATATATTTATACCCCGCTCTATCGCGACTATGATCGGTTGTTGACAACATGCAATTGATTCATGAATTTAATTTATATTCTAAAAATGGGGCCCGGGGCCGGAATCGAACCGGCACGACCGTTAAGTCGAGGGATTTTAAGTCCCTTGTGTCTACCAATTCCACCACCCGGGCTTTAAGTCTTACTGATATAATAATAGTGGAGGCTGAGGTCGGAATCGAACCGGCGTCCACGGCTTTGCAGGCCGCTGCATAACCACTCTG
>CAZJED010000022.1:0-604 GCA_964544965.1 uncultured Enterobacteriaceae bacterium | reverse complement strand
AAAGGAGGTCGCAAGGTTACCAAGAAGCTTCACTTTTGGCAAGTAAAACAATGGCTAAATCAATGCATTAGTTGAGATTTTTCACTCAGCCTAATGCGCGTATCCCGAACGTAGATAATCCTGGAAATCCCCATTCTTAACACAATCACATCGTAAACAGTTTAAGCAGCATTCCTATACTCAATGGGCGTCATATCATTGCGTGAATCATGCGGCCTTTAGGTGTTGTAAATTTCTAACCATTCGTCCATTATTTGCTTAACTTCATGTAGGTTCTTAAATAAATATAAGTCCAACACCTGATGCCGATACGTTCGGTTAAAACGCTCTATATAAGCATTTTGGTATGGGCAATCCGGATTGATATAGTCAATTCTGATACCGCGGGCCAGCGCCCAGCCAGTATACACACTTGCTGTAAATTCACTGCCACTATTGCCCCAATGAGAGCACGTAAAGACAGGCTAACAAGCACAGCTTACCAGATCGCCGCAAAGCCCATTAAGAATCAAGTTTGTTGTGCATACAACTACCTTGAGCCGGCCACTTGTGAACCGAGGTGGGTTTTTTTATGTTTGCATACACCCACCTTCAAATGAGCCTG
>CAZJED010000021.1:0-24313 GCA_964544965.1 uncultured Enterobacteriaceae bacterium | reverse complement strand
ATAGCAATTAAACAGCCAGGCATATTTTTGTCACAACCTGGTATAGAAATATTCGCGTCATACCATTGACCCGACATAACAGTTTCAATTGAGTCAGCAATCAAATCACGTGATTGTAAAGAAAAACTCATTCCATCTGTGCCCATTGATATTCCATCACTAACACCAACTGTATTAAATCTCATGCCGACAAGACCAGTCGATATCACACCTTCTTTGACTTTTTCAGCTAGTTCTAATAAATGCATATTGCAGGTATTGCCTTCATACCAGATACTCGATATTCCAACCTGAGCTTTAGACATATCTTCTTCTGTCATACCTGTTCCATAGAGCATTGCTTGTGATGCCCCTTGTGATTTTGGCTCGGTGATACGCGAACTATACTTGTTTAATTTTTTACTCATCTAATTAATGAACTTTTTTGTATGAAATATTAGGTTGTAGTTATTAAGTCGAAAAAGGTTTTTAATGAAAGAATTAAGATGTTTGTTCTAATTGATCTTCCTTAACTTCCACTTTGATTAAATTATTATCAAGTGATGCGACGACGTGTCCTCCATTCATGAGTTTTCCAAATAGAAGTTCCTCAGCGAGTGGTCGTTTGATTATTTTCTGGATTAAACGCGACATTGGTCTAGCACCCATAATTTTATCATAACCATTAGCAGCTAACCATTCTCTTGCGCCTTCTGTAATTTCAATTGTTACTTTTTTGTCATCTAGTTGAGCTTCAAGTTCAATTAAAAATTTATCTACTATATTTGAGATAGTTCTTTTATCTAATGGATTAAAATGAATTATTGCGTCTAAACGATTACGAAACTCAGGGTTAAACATTTTTTTGATACTTTCTGTAACATCACTACTATGATCTTGCGGTGTAAAACCAACAGAGGCTCTGCTTAATCGATCTGCGCCAGCATTTGTTGTCATAACTATAATGACATTCCGAAAATCTGTTTTACGTCCATTAGTATCGGTTAATGTGCCGTGATCAAAAATTTGCAATAATAAATTAAACACATCAGGATTTGCTTTTTCTATTTCATCAAACAAAAGAACACAGTGCGGTTGTTTGTTGATTGCATCTGTTAGTAAGCCGCCCTGATCAAATCCTACATATCCTGGAGGCGCTCCGATCAATCTCGAAACAGTATGTCTTTCCATATATTCGGACATATCAAAACGAACTAATTCAACACCCATTTGTATTGCTAGCTGCCTAGTAACTTCAGTTTTCCCAACACCAGTTGGACCTGCAAATAAGAAATTACCGATTGGTTTTTGGGTGTTACCTAATCCGGATCGCGACATCTTTATAGTATTGCTTAACATATCAATTGCTTCGTCTTGCCCGAAAACAACCATTTTCAGGTTACGTTCAAGATTTTTAATAGTATTCTTATCGTTACTGCTAACCGTTTTTGATGGAATACGTGCAATTTTAGCAACAATATTTTCAATGTCATTTACACCAATAGTCTTTTTTCTTTTTGACTCAGCCAGTAATTTTTGCGCAGCTCCGGCTTCATCAATTACATCAATCGCTTTATCTGGTAATTGTCTATCATTGATATAGCGTTCGGTTAATTCAGCGGCAGTTTTTAACGCCTGCTTGGTATATTTAACACTATGGTGTTCTTCAAATTTTGATTTAAGCCCTTCTAGAATTTTTACTGTCTCATTAACCGAAGGTTCGGAAACATCAATTTTCTGAAAACGCCTTGTTAAGGCGTGATCTTTTTCAAAAATACCACGGTATTCTTGATAGGTTGTCGATCCTATACATTTTAATTCACCAGAAGCTAAAACAGGTTTGATAATATTAGAAGCATCCATGACACCACCAGCTGCGGCACCTGCACCTATGATTGTATGTATCTCATCAATAAATAATATTAGATTTGGTTGTTTTTTTAATTCAGAAATTACACTTTTTAATCTTTTCTCAAAATCACCTCTATATTTTGTACCTGCTAATAGAGCGCCTAGATCGAGTGCGTATATAACACTATCCATTAGCACGTCAGGGACTTCTCCATCAACAATTAATTTTGCTAAACCTTCAGCGATAGCTGTTTTACCAACTCCCGCTTCACCTACATACAAAGGGTTGTTTTTACGACGTCTGCATAAAACCTGAATTGTTCTTTGAACTTCAGTTTGTCTTCCTATTAATGGGTCTATCTTCCCTTCAAAAGCTTTTTCATTAAGGTTAACCGCATAATTGTCGAGCAAATTTTCGCTCGATTTTTCCTGATAGGATTCATCTTCTATTTCACCAATATCAAGTTCAATCTCTTCATCTATATTTGCTATCCCGTGAGAAATGTAATTAGTAATATCTAGTTTTGTAATATTTTGTTGGTTCAGAAAATAGACGGCATGAGATTCACGCTCACCAAATATTGAAACTAAAACGTTTACACCATTAACCTCTTCTTTACCAGACGATTGGACATTAAAAACTGCGCGTTGCAAAACTCTTTGAAATCCAATTGTAGGTTGGGTATCTCGTTCATCAATGTCATTAATAATTGTAGAATTCTCTTGAATAAATTTCATTAAATTACTATGTAGACCATTTAGATTAGCACCACATGCTTTAAGTACAGTTGTCGCCGAATCATTATTAAGTAAAGCGAAAAGCAAATGCTCTATCGTCATAAATTCATGTCGCTGCTCTCTTGCTTCAGCAAATAAATTATTAAGTGTTTGTTCTAATTCTCTATCAAGCATGATTTTTCCTTATTTAAGCTTTTTCCATCGTACATAGAAGCGGATGTTCATTTTCACGTGAATAGTCATTTACAAGAGAAACTTTGGTTTCCGCTATTTCATGTGTAAATAAACCACATATCCCTTTTCCTTTTGTGTGTACTTCCAGCATGATACGTGTAGCACTCTCCCTATCAATAGAAAAAAATAATTCTAAAATGTGTACAACAAACTCCATTGGAGTAAAGTCATCATTGACTAGGATTACTTTGTATAGAGGAGGTCGTTTAAGAACCGGCTTAGCTTCCTGAACCGCCAGGTCATCATCAAGGTGTTCATTTATTTTTTCAGCCATACGCTCAAGTTAACCCCGATCAATAATAAAGTCTCTAAATCAGCAAAATCTACAACCTACAACTATAAGATACATAAAATGTTACTAAATATGCAATCAATTGCTGATCTGTCTTATTTGTATGTTATTTATGTGATTTTTGACTGTTTGATGTGAATTTTTGGAAATATATTGCCTCAAATTTTCGTTGAGGAGTTCACAGACTTACAAACTAATGGCATGATATGCGGCCTTTTTATTATCTAGTTGGTTACTATGAGTCTTGAATTTATTGTTAACTAACTGATTATTATAAAAATATTAATTTATGGAGGAAGTTTTTTAATGAGTAGAGAAGGAGAAATTAAGAAACTCGAGCAGGATTGGGCAGAAAATTCTCGTTGGAAGGGCGTTAGACGTGATTATACTGCTGCCGATGTTGTTAGACTTCGCGGTTCTGTTCAAATTGAACATACACTGGCACGTCGTGGCGCTGAAAAACTCTGGAAGCTTGTCGATGAAGAGGATTACGTAAATTGCTTAGGTGCGGTTACTGGCGGACAGGCCGTACAACAAGTAAAAGGCGGTATAAAAGCAATCTATCTTTCTGGATGGCAGGTTGCAGCAGACGGAAACACCTCTGAAACTATGTACCCCGACCAGTCGTTATACGCAGTTGATTCAGTGCCAACAATGGTAAAACGTATAAATAATGCATTTAAGCGTGCAGATGAAATTCAATCCTCAAAAGATTCTGGAGATGTTGATTTTTTTGTACCAATTGTTGCTGATGCTGAAGCGGGCTTTGGCGGAGTACTTAATGCTTTCGAACTAATGAAAAATATGATTGAAGCAGGGGCTGCAGGCGTTCATTTTGAAGATCAATTAGCGTCAGTAAAAAAATGTGGTCACATGGGCGGTAAAGTACTTGTTCCCTCGCAAGAAGCAGTTCAAAAATTAACTGCGGCACGATTAGCTGCCGATACAATGGGTGTTCCAACAATTGTTTTAGCACGTACTGATGCAAACGCAGCCGCTTTATTAACATCTGATGTGGATGATTATGATAAAGATTTCCTTACTGGGGAAAGAAGCGCTGAAGGGTTTTATGTAACAAGAGCGGGCATCGATCAGGCTATTTCCCGTGGATTAGCTTATGCCCCATACGCAGATTTACTATGGTGCGAGACTGCTGTACCAGATATGGATGAAGCTAAAAAATTTGCAGAGGCGATAAAGAAAGAATATCCGGAACAATTGTTAGCATACAATTGTTCGCCTTCTTTCAATTGGAAGAAAAATCTAAACGATTCTGATATCGCAAAATTTCAAAAAGAACTCGGTGCAATGGGATATAAATACCAGTTCATTACGTTAGCTGGAATTCATAACATGTGGTACAACATGTTTGAATTAACCCATGATTATGTTCGTCGTGGTATGACAGCATATGTAGAAAAAGTACAGGAACCGGAATTTGCAGCATCTGAACGAGGTTATACATTTGCCAGTCATCAACAGGAGGTTGGCGCCGGTTATTTTGATGATGTTACAACTGTCATACAAGGAGGCCAGTCTTCAGTTACTGCATTAACTGGTTCGACTGAAGAGGATCAGTTCGACGATACAGCATCAAAATAATCTAATTTAATCAGTTATTTTAAAACCCGAAAGATAATAATCTCTCGGGTTTTTTATTAATTTTTTATAATAAAAAAGTACCTTTGTTATACTGAATATTAAATTTTATGGTGGCTTATGCCGGACTTCTCGCGACATTATATTGTGAACCCCGTCAGGCCTGAAAAGGAGCAGCGGCAGCAGTGGACGTGTGTGCCGAGGTTAGAATGGTATGGGCCACCGCCAATAAAAAAATTATAATTTATCTTATATTTGCCGAGAATAATTCCTCCTGTATTATGTTGGTTAAGCACACAATAATTTTAATAATGATTTAATCTTACTATGAGTTATCAGGTACTTGCCCGTAAGTGGCGACCTAAAACGTTTGAAGACATGGTTGGTCAATCACATGTTTTGAAGGCGTTATCTAATGCATTAGACCAAAATCGTCTACATCACGCGTATCTCTTTACTGGTACACGAGGCGTGGGCAAGACTACATTAGCGAGAATCTTGGCGAAATGCTTAAATTGTGAAAAAGGAGTCAGCTCAAAACCTTGTAACACATGCGATACTTGTATTGCAGTCGATGAAGGAAGATTTGTTGATTTGTTTGAAGTTGATGCTGCCTCGCGCACAGGAGTTGAAGATACCAGAGATTTGTTAGAGAACGTTGCATTTGCGCCAACAATTGGAAGATACAAAGTCTACTTAATTGACGAGGTTCATATGTTTTCCAAACATAGTTTTGCCGCATTATTAAAGACACTCGAAGAACCACCAGAACATGTTAAATTTGTCTTTGCAACAACAGAGAATAAAAAAATTCCAATTACAATTCTATCCCGTTGTCTGCAGTTTAATTTAAATCATTTAACAGCCGATCAAATCAATAAACAAATTGAAAAGATCTTAAATGCTGAAAATATTATTTTTGATAAACCATCAGCGGAGTTGATTGCGCATAGCGCATTTGGCAGTATGCGGGATGCTTTAAGTTTGTTAGATCAAGCAATTGCATACGGCAATGGTGCGCTTAAGGAATCGGAAGTGCGCATGTTGATAGGTACAATAGATAATGAAGCTTTGAATGGTCTCATGCAATCTTTAATCGATTCAGATTCAGAAACTTTATTAGATACAATTGAAAAGATTTCACTGCAAAATCCAGATTACGATTTTTTATTGTCAGAATTATTAAGCTTATTACAAAAGATAGCTATTATTCAGTTATTGCCGGAGGATTCTAAAAATATATTAAAAAAGGATAAACGCTTAGTTGAATTCGCCAATTCAATGACGAAAGAAGATGTGCAGCTTTATTACCAAATAGGAATTATGGGACGTAAAGATTTATATTTCTCGCCAGATGCAAAAACTGGATTAGAAATGATTATGATTCGAATGCTGGCATTCAATCCAATTGAAGTGGATGAAGAAGTTAAAAAAAAACAGATAACTAAATCATTACAAGAGCCAAGTGATGAGAGAATAGATACGGGTGTTAAAAATCAAGACCAGCATCCCAGAACCGGGCCTAAACATGACGATACTTCAGGCAATATCTGGGAAAGAATGATTAGTGAAATGGAATTAGAAGGCTTAGTAAATGAACTTGCACGTAATTGTGTTTTAAAATTTCAGGATAAAAATAAGATTGAATTATCGCTTACACCATCTTCCAAATTTTTGTTAAACGAAAGTTTAGAGAAACGTTTCAAGGATGCTGTTAAGAGGAAGTTAGGCTCAGATATACAATTAATTATTAAAATTGAGGACTCTGACACCGAATCCCCGTCTGAAGCGGATATTAGGATTAAAAAAGAATTAAAAAATTCAGCTAAAGAAATAGTGAAGAATGATTCGGATGTGAAATCTTTGGTAGATACGTTTGATGCAACAATAGATCAGGATTCAATACAATCGCAATAGAATTTATTCATTATTTTTAAGGAAACATTAAAATGAAAGGTGGAATTGGCAATATCATGAAGCAAGCTCAGGAAATGCAGGCTAATATGGAAAAAGTAAAAAAGGAACTTGCTAAAACCGAGGTTATAGGCCGGTCTGGTGGTGATATGGTTAAGATAACAATGAATGGTAAGCATCAGGTTAATCGAGTGGAAATTGATGAAAGCGTAATGAAAGATGATAAAGAAATGCTTGAAGATCTAATCGTAGTTGCTATTAATGATGCAAATCAGCGAGTGGATGACGTTACAAAAGAAAGAATGTCAAATGTTACCTCAAGCATGGGATTGCCTTCAGGTATTAAACTTCCATTTTAATTTTTAGAAATTTATTTCATTGGCGAACGAACAATCATTATTAGAAAAATTAGTCGAGGCATTGCGATGCATGCCCGGCATTGGTAAAAAATCTGCCCAACGGATTGCGCATTATCTTTTACAACGTGATCGTGATGGTGCCAGGCATCTTTCAGAAATAATGATGGATGCAATGGAAAAGATTGGTAACTGTGAGCGTTGCAGAAATTTTTCTGAGAATAAATTATGTCATATATGTGTAGATAAAAAGAGAGATACTAGCGTAATTTGTGTGGTTGAAAATCCTTCAGATGTTGATGCAATTGAAGAGGCAAATTTTAGAGGCATTTATTTTGTTTTACTTGGTCATCTATCACCATTAGATGGTATTGGTCCAGATGATATTGGTCTTGACCAATTTGAGACTTTATTAGGCGATGAAGATTTGAAGGAAGTAATTTTAGCAACCAATACTACAGTTGAAGGCGAAGCAACCGCGCATTACATAAGCGAGATGGTTAAAGCACGTAGTTTAAAAGTAACCCGGATTGCGCATGGGGTTCCAATGGGAGGGGAACTTGAATTTGTTAACAGCATGACTATCGTGCATGCGCTTGATGATAGAAAGGTTATATAGATTTATTATTTTTCTAAATTAAAACGATAAAACTGATTATTTAGATAAGCCGTAACATCATCAATCTCTTCATCAAACCAAGTTAGTTCTGCCATAAGTTCACAATTTTTTATACGTTCGTATAGCTGTTGATAATTTTTAATCATTCTGTTCTTCCTTGTATATTTTGATTCGTCGTGACAACGTAAACAATTCTCATCATGCAATGATTCTCCATTTTCCAAATCAACAGCTAAAACGGGTGTCACAAGAAAAGAGGCGATAGTTAAAAAAATAATAAGTTCATATATTTTTTTCATGCAAATTTATTTTTTAGATGTGCAATTCTAATAGGTGCTGGTGGGTGTGAATCATGAAATGCAGAGTAAAGTGGGTCAGGTGTTAATGTGTTTGCATTTTCACGATAAAGATTAACCAATGCAGTAATTAAATTTTCAGCCTGAGCTTGATCTGCTGCAAAATCATCTGCTTCGAATTCATGTTGACGAGAAATAGATGAAAAGAGAGGTTGCATGAAAAAAGTAAATGCGGGCGATATCATAACAAACAGTAATAATGCCATGTAAGTCGAAATTTCATTGACGCCGAGCCCATTATAGAACCATGTCTGGTTGATTAGCCAACCAAGTACCGCCAAACCGATGAAAAATATTGTAGCTAGCAACAAAATTCTTTTACGAATATGGTTGCATTTAAAGTGTCCCAGCTCATGAGCAAGCACGGCTTCAATTTCATCATAACTTAGCTCATCAATTAACGTGTCGAAGAATACGATTCTTTTGTTTGCACCAAGGCCAGTAAAGTATGCATTACCATGCGTTGATCTGGTGGAGCCATCCATCACAAAGATACCGTTACTTTTAAAACCATTGCGAGCCAGCAAATTTTCAATACGTGTTTTTAGTTCATCATTTTCCAATGTTCTGAATTTATTAAATATCGGTGCGATAAAGGCAGGGTATGCCCACATCATTAATAAACTAAAGACCAGCCAAGTCAACCAAACGTAAATCCACCAGTATGTTCCACTGCTTTGCATAATCCACAAAACAAATAGAAGAAGTGGAGCACCTATAAGAAAACCAACTATTGTATTTTTAAAAAGATCGACGAAGAATATTTTTGGTGTCATTTTATTGAAACCAAAAGATTGTTCTATTTTAAATATTTTAAATAATGATAATGGCAGTTCCAGAATTGTCATGATTGCGAAAACACTCAATATCAATGCAGTTCCGGTCAAAATCTCAGACATACCAAATGTTCGTAACCAATTATCGAGAAACTGAAGACCACCGGCCAGCGTCCACAATAAAAGTAATATAGAGCCTATAACCAACTCAAACAAGCCTGTTTTAACTTTAGCTTCAGTGTAATCAGCAGCTTTTTGATGGGCTTCTAGGGAAATTTTATCGTTGAATGCATCGGGAACGTTATCACGATTTGAGCGCACACAATTGATATGTTTTTGTACAAGAAACCACTGGACGAAAATACCTGCAAAAAGGCTAAATAAAAATATATATGTAAAAAAATTCACGCTCTATTATCTCCCAAACAAATTTAAAACCATTGTAAGCTATTAATCATGTTCATAATAACCAAATAAAGGTTAAAATAATTACTTTGATGATAAAAGTGGGTCTAATATGACACAATCAGAAAATAACCTAATCTGGGTCGATTTGGAAATGACTGGTCTGGATACGGACAATGATTTCATTATTGAAATCGCAACAATCATCACTGATTCTGAATTAAATATCCTCGAAGAAGGCCCCGTTGTAGCAATTCATCAACCCGATTCCATATTAAATAAAATGGACGAGTGGAATACGCGCCAACATAACAAGTCTGGTTTAGTCGAGAGAGTCAAGAATAGTCTCCACGATGCCGCCAAAGCTGAGAGTTTGACATTAGAGTTTGTCGAAAAGTTCGTGCCAAAAGGAAAATCACCAATGTGTGGAAGTGGTATTTGTCAGGACCGCAGGTTTATGCATCGGTTAATGCCGACACTCGAACAATACTTTATGTATCGAAACCTTGATGTAAGTACTGTGAAGGAATTAGTAAAACATTGGGCACCGGAAAAAGAGGAGTTTGATAAAAAAAGTAAGCATCTTGCCCTAGAGGATATTCGTGATTCCATTAACGAATTGAAATTTTATCGTGAACATTTTTTTAACATATAGATTTGGAACTTAAAACCTTATGACAACGATTTCTGGACATATGTGGCGTCCTGGAAAGTTATATTCAGCCAAACAGGTAAGAGAACTAGACCGTATTGTTATTGAGAAATTTGGTGTTTCTGGCTATGAATTAATGCAGCGCGCAGGACGCTTTAGTTACCAGACATTAAAACAAAGGTATCCATTAAAAAGTCATTATATCTCTGTAATTTGTGGTTGTGGAAATAATGCAGGTGACGGCTATGTATTAGCAAAGCTGGCTATGGAAGATCAAGATGAAACGGGAAGGCAGATTAGAATTTATAACTGCTTTAATCCCGAGAAATTAAAAGGCGATGCCAAAAGAACCTACCAAGAACTCCTTACTTTAGATTCAGAGTTTATTGAGTTTATTGATATGTATAAGTATTTTGAAAATGATGATTTAATCGATGAATTAGTTTTAGAATCAGAAATACTAAACTACCAGTTTTTTTTACGTCCGGATGCCGTTATTGTTGATGCTATTTTTGGCACCGGATTGACACGTGATATAGATAATGAAAATCTGTCCACTTTTATAAAAATACTCAACAAGTCAAGTCATCCGATCTTATCCATTGATATCCCTTCGGGCATTAACGCCGATACTGGTAGTGTTATGGGTGTGGCAGTTAATGCCGATGTTACTACAACCTTCATGGGAAGAAAGAGAGGGATGTTTACACATGATGGTTGCGAATATTCAGGTGAAATTTTATTTGATTATCTTGACGTTCCACCTCCAAGTCTCAACGAGCTAAAGGACGAGGATATTAAATGCTATGATTTAGAAGAAAGTAGAGGTTCAAATTTCCTTTCTGTTTTATCCACACGAGTACGTAATGCGCATAAAGGAAACTTTGGCCATGTGTTAGTGATAGGAGGAGATGAAGGCTACCTCGGTGCTGCACAAATGGCGGCAGAGGCAGCAATGCGGGTAGGTTCAGGTTTAGTCAGTGTAGCAACAAGAAAATCTCATGCAGCTCAGCTTAGCGCAGCAATACCAGAGATTATGAGTCACGGTGTTGAAACACTCGATAAGTTGATGCCGCTAATTAAACGTGCGAGTGTCATCGCGATTGGTCCGGGTCTTGGTCAATCTGAGTGGGCCAAATTATTATTTGCACGCGTACTTGAGTTAGACTTACCCATTATTATCGATGCTGATGCGCTTAATCTATTAGCAGAAGAAGAACAATCTTCACCAAATTGGGTGATTACCCCGCACCCTGGTGAGGCTGCGCGGCTTTTAAAAACAGATGTAACCACAGTTCAATCAGATAGATACCAATCTGCAAAAATGTTGTATGAGAAATATCAAGCTCCGGTTGTGTTAAAAGGGGCTGGAAGCATTGTGACTGATTTACAGGGTAATCTGTTAGTTTGTAATGCAGGTAATCCGGGTATGTCTACAGGCGGTATGGGTGATGTACTGACTGGTGTTATAGCTGGTCTGATTGCACAAGGTGCTGACATTGAGACGGCAACACAGGCAGGAGTTTTGATGCATGCTCGTGCTGCAGACCTAGCCGCAGAATTTGGTGAGAGAGGGATGATGGCGACAGACCTCATGCCGTACCTACGCAAACTCGCAAATTTGTGGAGTCGCCAATCTAACTTCACCTTCACAGGAAGATTGCGGACTACTGATAATGATAAAAACACTTAAAAATGAAACTGAGACAACAGAGATAGGCGCAAAAGTTGCATCCTATCTTAAAGGTGGTGAGATAATTTATCTAAAGGGTGAGCTTGGTACAGGAAAAACAACATTTGTTCGTGGTGCACTCAATGGACTTGGCCACACGGGTAACGTAAAAAGCCCAACTTTTACAATCGTCGAACCATATTCGATCGATAGTCATGTTATTTATCATTTTGATTTGTACCGATTAGATGACCCGGAGGAACTTGAGTCATTGGGGATTCGGGATTATTGTGATGGACAATCTATTTGTTTTTTTGAGTGGCCTGAGAAGGGTGGGAATTTACTACCAAATGCTGATATTAACTTAGAACTGACATATCTTGAAAATACTCGCGAGGTTGAATTCACATCAAAATCTGACGTTGGAAAGTCAATTCTGAAACAACTTTCCAAATAGATTTTTCCTTTTTAGCTGTATTCGTCATTTATTTCTCTTATTATCTATAAAAACATATATATAGGTTGATTTTTTAAAAAAATCTTGAAATTATTGCTATAACAGATGAATTAACAATAGAAAGGTGGATTTTCTGACAGATATGCGCTTCTTATTGATTAATTGCCTTATTTTTATTTCTTCGTCAGTTTTTGCAAAAACTGTCAGTATCGATAATGTCCGTATATGGGCCGCACCGGATAGTACCCGTGTGGTGTTCGATATTAGCGGTCCCGTGAATCATAATCAGTTCACTCTAACAGAACCAAATCGTACAGTTATTGATATTAAAAATTCCAGAATCAATAAAATCAGCACGCAGCCAAAATCCTTAGATAAATATCTAAAAGGTATTCGCACTGCTAAAAGAAATAAAAATGATCTCCGAATTGTTTTTGATTTAAAAAAACCAATTCAGTATAAAATTTTCCAATTACAGCCAAATAAGCGTTATGGCCATAGACTAGTTATTGATTTATTTGATACAGAAATAAAACAAGTAAAAAAAGAAGTCGCTAAAAGGGAGATTAAAAAGGAAACCCAAAAACCATCCAAACTTCGTGATGTCATTATCGCAATTGATGCAGGTCATGGGGGTGATGACCCTGGTGCAATAGGCCCAAGCGGTGTTTATGAAAAAGATGTTGTTTTGAAACTCGCTAAAAATCTTGCTAAGGATATTAATAAAGAAAGGGGTATGCGTGCTGTATTAATTCGCAAAGGGGATTACTATATAAAATTAAGAAATCGGATTATAAAAGCACGTGAGTATAGAGCTGATCTTTTTATTTCAATTCATGCAGATGCTTTTCGTGATTCTAGAGTAAGAGGGTCTTCTGTGTATGTTTTAAGTAAAAAAGGCGCAAGTAGCGAAGCTGCTAAATGGTTAGCTGAAAAAGAAAATTCATCTGATTTAGTTGGCGGGGTTAGTTTGGAGGATAAAGATGAACTTGTAGCATCAGTCCTATTAGATTTATCTCAAACCGCAAGCCTTGAAGCAAGCATTGACGTTTCCACGCATGTTATTAAGGGATTAAGAAAGATTGGAAAAGTGCATAAACGAAATGTTCAATCAGCTCCATTTGCTGTTCTTAAATCGCCAGATATTCCCTCAATTCTGATAGAAACGGGATTTATTTCAAATCCATCTGAAGAGAAAAGGTTAGCCAATTCCGGCTATCGTAAAAAAATGTCCAACGCTATATTACAAGGCCTTAAAGGCTATTTTAGAGATTTTGCGCCAGAAGGCACGCTATTGTCATCGCGCAAACATATTATTGAAAAAGGGGACACACTTTCAAAAATTGCTCAACAATACAGAGTGAGTACTAATAAATTACGAGAATATAACGGACTTAAAGGTAATCTTGTACGTGTAGGTCAAACTATTATCATCCCTGAAAATAGCGGCACTTAAGCCAGTAAGTTTTATTTTTAGGCTATTCAATATTATATTTTTCAGCATAAATAATAGTGCCTAAAGAACCATTCGTCATTTTTTTAATGGGCCCAACGGCCACCGGGAAAACTGATTTAGCTATTTATCTGCATGAGAACATAAACGCTGAAATTATTAGTGTGGATTCTGCGATGGTCTACCGAGGTTTAGATATAGGGACAGCAAAACCAAGCAGAGATATTTTAGAAAAAATCCCCCATCGATTAATAAACATATGCGACCCAAAGGAAAGTTATTCTGCGGCTCGTTTTCAACAAGATGCCTACTTAGCAATCGATGAAATTCACAAACAAGGAAATATACCAATACTTGTAGGCGGTACCGGCTTGTATTTTAGGGCATTAGAGTATGGACTAGATGCGCTACCAGAGGCTGATTATCGTATAAGAGCTAAAATCGAGGCTGAAGCAGAAGCGAAGGGATGGGGGTATCTGCACACAAAATTAGGCAAAGTTGATCCTAAGTCCGCATTAAGGATAAATCAGAATGATACACAAAGAATACAACGCGCATTGGAAGTGTTTGAAATAACTGGAAATACACTAACCGAATTAACAAATACAAAGAATAAGAAAGCATTCCCATTTCCCATTAAGAAAATCATTTTATTCCCGGATAATCGGGAAGAGTTACATGAACGAGTAAAAAAACGCTTTGTTAAAATGCTTGAAACAGGTTTAGTAGAGGAAGTTAAATCTTTTTATGATCGTGGCGATTTATCGCTAGATTTACCTTCAATGAGACTTGTTGGGTATAGACAAATCTGGCGTTATTTAGATAATGAAATTAGTCACAGTGAAATGAAGGAACATTCAATCATTGCAACCCGCCAGCTTGCCAAACGTCAAATGACTTGGTGTAGGGCTGAAAAAAGTGCAGAACGGTTTAATCCTTATAAATCCGACATATTCCCTGAAATCTTAGGTAATCTTAAATAATTAACCAAAAAATTAACTCATTTTGTAATATACTTACGGAAAAATATAAGACCTGTTCACTGCGATTCATATAATAATAAGACAGGAAGGGGGAATAACCTATGAGTAAGGGGCACTCATTGCAGGATCCTTTTTTAAATGCTCTCAGAAAGGAGCGCGTACCGGTTTCGATTTTCTTGGTAAATGGGATAAAACTACAAGGACAGGTAGAGTCCTTTGATCAATTTGTCATACTTCTTAAAAATTCAGTTAGTCAGTTAGTTTATAAGCATGCAGTTTCGACAATCGTACCAGCTAGAAATGTAAAGCTTGTTCATGCTGAAGAGGATGTTGAGGCAGAAGATTAAGTTTAAAGCAACATTTAATATTTGGGAATCGTTTGAAATCTGAATCTACCTCTATACAAACGGTGTTAATTGTTTATGTTGAATTTAAAGATTCAAGCATAGACGATGAGCACAACGAGTTTCATCAGTTAGTTAAATCAACCGGTCTTGAGGTTGTTGGCGAAATTACAGCAACTCGATTGCATGTTGAGCCTCGATACTTTGTTGGTAAGGGGAAAGTTGCTGAAATTAAGGAAGTTGCGGAGAAATTAAGCGCGGATGTTGTAATCTTTAATTGTTGCTTATCGCCAGCACAAGAGAGAAATTTAGAAAAATTTCTGAATATACGTGCTATAGATAGAATAGGACTGATACTCGATATATTTGCACAACGGGCATTAAGTTATGAAGGTAAACTACAGGTCGAATTAGCCCAATTACAACATTTAAAAACTCGTTTAATACGAGGCTGGACTCATTTAGAAAGACAGAAAGGGGGTATTGGTTTACGCGGACCCGGCGAAACTCAGTTAGAATCCGACCGGCGTTTGATTGGCAATCGTATTAAAACAATAGAGCAACGCTTACAAAAAGTTAGGAAACAAAGGCACCAAAGTCGGCGGCAGCGTAAGAAAAAAGATATCCCAGTCATTTCTTTTATTGGATATACAAATGCAGGAAAATCGACTCTATTTAACTACTTAACAAATGCAAATGTCAGAACTGCAGATCAATTATTTGCAACGCTAGATCCAACATTAAGACGTCTTAAAATTAACACCGCTAATGAAGTTATTTTAACAGATACAGTCGGCTTTATTCGTGATTTACCTCATGAGTTAATTGAATCGTTCAAAGCTACACTAGACGAGGTAAGTGAGGCAGATTTACTTATACATGTTATTGATGTCGATCAAGAATATCGTCAGCAACGCATTGATGAGGTAAATCAGGTAATTGATATGATTGGAGCGTCTAATGTACCGCAAATAGAGGTTTACAATAAGATTGATAAATATACAGAACAAAAACAACGCATTGAGATTTCTGCTGATTGTAAAAAAACACGTATTTGGTTGTCTTCTCGAACAGGCGAAGGGGTTAATTTACTATTAGAAACCATTATCAAACACTTAGGGCAATTCAAAAAGTCACGATATATAAATTTACCTTTGTCCGCAGGTCAATTAAGAGCAAAACTATTTGATATTGGTGCTGTCAAACAAGAGAATGTAGACGATGTGAGCGGGTGGTTTATGGAAGTGGAGTTAGAGGAATTTAAATTGCATAAATTATGCAAGGAGGCTAATTTAGACATTTCAAATATTGCAGTTGAGAGATATTCTACATAATAGAATTATTTTATTTTGGAATGTACAGTATTGTTTATGAGTATGACTTAATTTGGGAGATATTATTTAATGGCTTGGAATGAACCACCTGACGGTGATAAAAATAAAGATCCTTGGGGAAAAAATGGGAACCAAGGGCCACCTGACCTTGATGAGATTGTTCAAAAGATGCAAAAGGGTATCGGCGGAATTTTTGGTAATAAACCATCAAAAAAAGGCAATAATTCTACGTTTTCGTTTTTAATAATCATTATTTTATTAATATTGTGGTTGATTTTTGATATGACTTATTTAATCGATCAACAACAAAGGGGTGTTGTTTTACGTTTTGGCAAGCATGTAAGTACATTAGAACCGGGATTAAATATACGTTTGCCGAGACCCATTGAAAAAGTTAGAAAAGTCAATGTAGGTCAAGTGAGATCGATAACTCACAAAGCATCGATGTTAACTCAGGATGAAAATATTGTTGATGTAGAAGTTGCTGTTCAGTGGCGAATTGGAAGTGCAACTGATTTTCTATTTAATGTCTATGAGCCATTCCCGACATTGCGACAGGTTACTGAGAGCGCAGTACGTGAAGTTATTGGGAAAAGTGAATTAGATTTCGTTTTAACAGAAGGCAGAAGTGAAATAGCGCAAAAGATACAAATTCTCATTCAAGACGTTTTGGATGATTATGAGTCGGGTATTTATATCTCGAGTGTTGAAATGCAACCTGCTAAACCACCGGAAGAAGTAAAAGCAGCATTTGACGATGCAATTAAAGCTCGTGAGGATGAACAGCGCCTGGTTAATGAAGCTGAAGCCTATCGAAATGACGTCATTCCAAAGGCCCGTGGCGCAGCAGCTAGACTAAGAGAAGAATCAAATGGTTATAAAGCGCGTGTTATTGCAAGAGCCGAGGGTGAAGCCAGTCGTTTCGAGCAATTACTAATAGAATATAAACGTGCACCTAAAGTAACACGAGAACGTTTATATATAGATGCGATTGAAGCAGTATTTTCTAATACTAATAAGGTGTTAATTGATAATGAAAATGGAAATAGCCTGATGTATTTACCAATTGATCGTCTTATTGATAAAGAGGCAAATAAGAATTTAAATTCAACATTTAACAATACAGAAAAGCGGTCGGGGTCTACAACCTCAGAGAACATAAAAAATAACTTAAAAGGCCGATTGAGAGGGACAAGATAATGCCATTTAATACCAAATTTTTATTTCCACTTTTAATAATTCTGATAATTGCCTATTTCTCGATATTTACTGTTAATCAATGGCAACAGGCGATTGTTTTTAAATTTCGCGAAATACAGCGTCCTGATAATCAGCCCGGTATTCATTTTATGATACCTTTGGTTAATTACGCTCAGAAAATTGAGAAGCGTTTACTAAATCTCGATCAAGAACCACAACGATTTCTTACCAAAGAAAAGAAAGATGTAATAGTAGACTATTATGTAAAATGGCGTATTACTGATGTAGAAAAGTTTTATACATCAACTAGAGGTAATGTGGTTAGTGCTAATACTCTGTTAGAGCAACGTATTAATCGAGCATTACGAGATGAATTTGGTGAAAGAACAGTTCAGGAGGTAGTTGCCGGAGAACGCACGCAAATACTTAATGTTGTTACTTCAACAACATCGAATTTATCCGATGAATTAGGTATATCTGTAATTGATGTAAGAACTAAAAGAATTGATTTACCAGCGGAGGTTAGTAATTCTGTTTACCAGAGAATGCGAGCTGAAAGAGATCGCGTTGCAAAAGGATTCCGGGCTCGTGGTTCAGAAGCTGCTGAAAGAATTAGAGCTAACGCTGATAGAGAACGCGAGGTAATTTTAGCAAATGCCTATCGAGATGCTGAAACTATTCGCGGGGAAGGCGATGCTCATGCAACAGAGGTATATGCTTCTGCTTTTACTAAGGATGAAGAATTTTATTCATTTTATCGTAGTTTAAATGCCTATCAGAATAGTTTTAACAAAGGTAACGATGTATTGTTAGTTGAGCCAGAGTCTGATTTTTTTAAGTACTTCAATAAATCGAAATAATTAGAACAATTTCTATAAGAAATGTTCTATATCATGATTTTAGAAAGGCAGTAACGGTGGATTTGATTGTTTAACATTAATTTTTCTGATCTTTTAGCTGCAGTTGCACTAGTATTCATATTCGAGGGATTATTGCCATTTGTAAATCCAGAAGGCGTACGAAAAGTTTTTCTGATATTCGCTCAATTTGATAATCAGAAATTAAGATTTTTAGGTATAACAAGCATGCTATTTGGTTTACTAATTCTGTATATTGTACGTTGAATAAATTTATGACTATGACTAACCGTTGGTTGTTACCAGAAGGTGTTGATGAGATATTACCACCAAAAGCAATGTTGCTTGAACAAATTTGCCGAAGACTTATTGATTTGTTTTCTAGTTGGGGATATGAATTTGTAATTCCACCAATGATAGAGTACTTAGAGTCGTTGCTCACAGCAACGGGCGAGGATCTTGATCTACAAACGTACAAGATAACAGACCAATTGAGTGGTCGACTAATGGGAATTCGCGCAGATATAACTCCGCAAGTTGCACGTATTGATGCACACTTATTAAAACGTAATGCACCAACAAGACTATGCTACTTAGGCTCAGTATTGCATAGCCGTTCTGATAATTCCGGTAATTCACGATCGCCGTTACAATTGGGTGCGGAACTTTTTGGCCATGCCGGAGTATCTAGCGATATAGAAATAGTTAAATTAATGCTTGCCACATTGAGTTCTGTCAAAATTAATAACATTTGTATGGATATTGGTCATATAGGGATTTTTAGGTCTTTAGTTGCAAAATCTAAATTAAATACTGAACAAGAATTGGAGGTATTTGAAATATTAAAACGAAAAGCTAAAGATGAATTAAAAATATTTTATAAGGAACAAAAAGTTAATGATGATAGTAGTAAAGCCATGTTAGATTTAATCGATTTACATGGCGACCCAAGTGTCTTAGATGATGCCTTGCGTACATTCAAAAAATTCTTTCCAGATGTAAAAAAATATTTAGATGAAATAAAAGCGCTTACTGATTCTATATCAGATAAATCAGATTTATCAATTAACATTGATTTATCAGAATTACGTGGATATAACTATCATACTGGGATGATATATACAGCCTTTGTTCCAGATGAAGGTAAAGGGGTAGCTTTTGGCGGTCGTTATGATGATATTGGTAGTGCTTTTGGAAGAGCAAGACCCGCAACTGGATTTAGTACCGATGTTAAGCAGTTATTAGATCTTCAAGATATTAAGGAAAATAGATCAGATAAAATATTCGCGCCAATAAATAATGATAGTGTATTAATAAAAAAGATTCAGGAGTTAAGAGAACAGGGAAAAATTGTAATTCAGGAACTAGAAGGGCAAAAACATACCGCGATTGAAATGGACTGTAATCAGTCACTTGTTTTCGAGAATAATGACTGGGTCGTTAAAGGCAATAAAAAATAGCGTAGCAAGCAATTATTATGGGAAAAAATATTATTGTACTAGGTACCCAGTGGGGCGATGAGGGTAAAGGCAAGATTGTTGATCTATTAACAGAGTCAGTTGCAGCGGTTGTACGTTATCAGGGAGGGCATAATGCCGGACATACTGTTGTTATCAATAAAAATAAAACAGTACTGCATTTAATACCTTCGGGTATTTTGCGTGACGACGTCGAATGCCTGATTGGGAATGGTGTGGTTTTGAGTCCTCATGCACTTGTAGAAGAGATTAAAATTTTAGAAAAGAGCGGCATCTCTGCACGTTCACGCGTTAAAGTAAGCCCCGCATGCACTCTTGTATTGCCCTACCATATCGCTCTTGACCAAGCCCGCGAGAAGCATAAAGGAAAAGATGCAATTGGAACAACAGGCAGGGGTATTGGTCCTGCTTATGAAGATAAGATTTCAAGGAGAGCGATACGTGTCGACGATTTAACTGATAAAAAACGTTTTGCATACAAACTTAAGGAAATACTTAGTTATTATAATTTTTTGCTAAAGAATTATTACCACTCAAAGGAACTCGATTATCAGAAAATATTGGATGAGGTAACAGAATTATCAGAAATTTTAATACCGATGATCACTGATGTTAGCAAGCATTTAATCGAGTTGAATGCTCAAGAAAAAAATATTCTATTTGAAGGAGCGCAAGGCACATGGCTTGATATTGACCACGGCACATATCCATTTGTAACATCATCCTCAACGACCGCGGGTGGTGCGGCAACGGGAACAGGTTTTGGCCCATCTTTATTCGATTATGTTTTAGGAATTACAAAGGCATACACGACCCGTGTTGGCGCGGGCCCATTTCCAACGGAATTAATTGATGATACGGGTAAGCATCTCGCAAAAATTGGTTGCGAATTTGGTGCGACAACTGGTCGGGCGAGACGATGCGGTTGGTTTGATTCGGTTGCTCTAATTCGTTCTGCGCAAATTAATAGTTTGACTGGTTTGTGTATAACTAAGTTAGATGTTCTTGATGAATTGGAAAAAATTAATATTTGCGTAGGCTACAAACTTAACGGGAAGTCAATAACCACTCCCCCAATTGATGCTCAAAATTTGGCTGAATGCAAACCTATTTATGAAGAACATCCAGGCTGGCAATCATCCACAGCAGGCATTAAAAAATATGACGAATTACCAAAGAAAGCCCGCGCTTATCTTGATCGTATCTCAGACCTTGTATCTGTACCAATTGATATTATTTCAACAGGCCCTGAGCGGAATGAAACAATTGTTTTAAAAAATCCTTTAGCGTAAATGACCTGGATTGTCTATGTTTTAAAATGTTCCGATGGGACTTTTTACACGGGCATCACTAATGATCTTAAAAGTCGTATTACTTCACATCAGAACGGAGAAGGCGCTAAATACACAAGGGGGCGCGGCCCATTTGTAATTTTTTATACAGAAAAGTGCAAGAGTCGTAGTATAGCCTCTAAACGCGAAATAGAAATTAAAAAACTAAAACGTGAACAGAAATTAAAACTTAAATCTCTCTAGTATCTATAGTGTCCAGTAGAAGAAAAAAATCTAAAAAAATAACCTCGGAATTTTTGTTGCCGAATCGTAAAAAAATTATTAAATTTTTAGACAATGTTGGCAGACCTCAAACTCGTAAAGAACTTGCTATAGCTTTTAATATTAGCGATGTTGAAATTCGCAGGGCTTTAGGTAAAAGATTAAAATTAATGACACAAGATGGCGAGCTTGTACGTAATCGCCGAGGAAGTTATGGATTACTTAAAAAAATGGATTTATATAAGGGTCATGTAATTGGACATCCAGATGGTTATGGATTTGTTGTCCCCGAGGAAGGAGGAAAAGATTTATTTTTATCAACAAAACAAATGCGAACCGTGTTGCATGGAGATAATGTTGTTGTTCGCCTTATAAGCACTGATAAAAAAGGAAGACGCGAAGGAGTATTAGTTGAAGTTTTGCAAAGAGCTAATCACCATATTGTTGGAAAATTTTTCAGGGAAAGTGGAATTTCGTATGTTGTCCCGGATAACAAAAGAATAAGCCAGGATATTTTAATACCATCATTGGCGAAAAATAAGGTGAAACAAGGCCAATATGTTGCTGTTGAAATATTGCATCAACCTGAAAAGCATCGTCAACCTATAGGTAAAATATCAAACATTATTTGTGATAGTAGCGATGCAGATATGGCAGTCGATATTGCAATTCGTAGTCACGAACTGCCTTTTAAATGGTCAGATGAAATAAATAAGGAAATTGATGGCTTAACAGAGAATGTAGATACTAATAAGTTTTCTGACAGAGATGATTATAGAGATATACCATTCGTTACGATTGATGGCGATGATGCGCGCGATTTTGATGACGCTGTATTCTGTGAAAGATATGATAATGGTTGGAAATTGATTGTTGCTATTGCTGATGTTTCATATTACGTAAAACAGCAGAGTCCACTTGATAAGGAGGCGTATTTACGAGGGACTTCTGCTTATTTCCCTAATCGTGTTATTCCAATGCTTCCTGAAATTTTGTCAAATGGATTATGCTCTTTAAAACCTAATGTTGAACGATTAAGCCTGGTTTGCGAATTAAATATTGATGCCCACGGAAAAGTCAAAGATTCAACTTTTAAAAAAGTAATAATTTGTTCACACGCGAGACTAACCTATACTGAAATGTCTGAAATCGTAGTTGATAAGAACGAAAAACAAAGAGAAAAATACCCAGACTTATTAACCCATCTTGATAATTTATATAAATTATATGGTTTGCTACATACCAATCGTAAAAAAGAGGGGTTAATTGATTTTTCTTCAATTGAATCTCGTTTTATCTTTAATAATGAGGGCAAGGTAGATTCAATAGAATTGATTCAAAGAAATAATGCACATCGATTAATCGAGGAGATGATGTTAATTGCAAATATAGCTGCTGGAGAATTTATTGAGAAGCATAGTAAAAATGGGATATATCGTATTCACGATACTCCAAAGGACGAAAAGCTTAAAGACTTAAATTTATTATTGTCAAAACTAGGTTTGTCATTGGAAAGTCGAGGTAAACCAACCACAAAGCAATACTCATCCTTAGTCGAAAAGATAAGGAAACGAGAAGATGGACAGATGCTTGAAACTATTTTATTACGCAGCATGCCTCTTGCTGAATATAGCGCATCAAATAAAGGTCATTTTGGTTTAGGCTTCCCAGTCTATACACATTTCACATCTCCTATAAGGCGCTATCCAGATTTGATTGTCCATCGAATGATTTCACATTTTATTGATGGAAAAAGCTCCTTACTATCCAATTATAAAAAACAAACTATGTTGGAATTGAGTGCGCATTGTTCAAGCACAGAGCGTAGGGCCGAAGATGCATCACGCGATGCTATTCAGCGACTTAAGTGTATTTTTATGAAAGATAAAGAAGGCAAGACATTCCAAGGCATAGTTAGTACGGTCGCCTCTTTCGGTTTATTTGTTTTGCTTGATGATTTGTATGTAGAAGGCTTGATACATATCAGCACATTACCTGCTGATTATTACCATTATGATCCAATAGCTCATACTCTTACCGGAGAACGTGGCGGTAAAATATTCACTCTTGGTGAAAAACTAGTTGTTAAATTAATACGCGTTGATATTGATGAACGTAAAATAGATTTTGAATTAGATAATTAATTATGAAAAAGAATGAAAAAATATATGGAATACATTCTGTAACTGAATTTATTAAAATCTCACCTGATAGAGTAATAAATATTTGGATGCAAGAATCAATTAATTCACGGTTTAAAATTCTGATTCATGAAATTGCAAAAAATAATGATCTTTCAGTGCAGAAAACAAAAAAAGACCGCCTAGATAAAATAATAGGCAACAACAATCATCAAGGTATTATTATTGAAGTAAAAGGACTAAATGAGAAAAACTCTGATAATTTAGAAAATATCCTGAATAATCATAAAGGCAGCAAGCCTATATATCTAATTCTTGATTCAATACAAGACCCGCATAATTTAGGCGCATGTATTCGCACATCTGTTGCAGCAGGAGTATCAGCGATTATTATTCCCAAAGACCGCGCTGTTCAGGTTAATGAGACTGTTAAAAAAGTCGCATGCGGAGCGGCTGAAAGTATTTCAATTGTTACTGTGGTTAATTTAGTTCGTACAATAAAAAAGATGAAGGAGGCGGGCATTTGGATTATTGGAACAGCTAGTGACGCTAAAGAATCAATTTATAATCTTGATTTGAAAATACCAATCGCAATCGTTATCGGTGGTGAAAGTACGGGTATTCGTTTTCAAGTTCTAAAAGAGTGTGATTTTATAGGTTCACTGCCAATCAATGAAAAAATTGAAAGCCTTAATGCCTCAGTAACAGCAGGGATAGTTTTATATGAGGCGGTTAGGCAGAGGAAGCACAGATAGAATAATTTATTATATTTATCAATAAGTTAAAAATTATCATCATTTCTTTCTTTGATTCCATTGCAGGATAGCAGTCTATCAATTACAATTTCGCTCCTTTGTAATCCTTGCCTCACTTTGAAATATGAGGAGGCTAATTAACCGAGAGGATTTTTAATGCGACATTATGAAATCGTAATTATGGTGCATCCTGATCAGAGCGAGCAAGTGCCAGCAATGATAGGACGTTATCAAGATATCGTTACTGAAAATAAAGGTGCGGTACATCGTCTAGAGGATTGGGGAAGAAGACTCCTATCCTATCCGATCAATAAA
>CAZJED010000020.1:13006-25559 GCA_964544965.1 uncultured Enterobacteriaceae bacterium | reverse complement strand
TCGTCGGGCTCATAACCCGAAGGTCGCAGGTTCAAATCCTGCCCCCGCTACCAACTTATATTGCAATTAATCTACAAATTTATAGTTACTCTAAATGGAGCAAATCAAGGTAATTTTTTTTAATCTAAATGTTGGCATAGCTAATATTAACTAGTTATACTTGTCAGCGTTTTATATAAAGTAGTTTGTAAAGTGGGCCTTGCGCCCATTTTTTGTTTTTGAAAGATGTATATACAGAATCAAAAATTAATCGATTTATTAGGCCCTGAAGTTGCTTCAATGGGCTTTGAATTATTGGGTATTGAATTAGTAAAGAATAGATATACCTCATTATTAAGAGTTTATATAGATAATTTTGAGGGTATAAAAATTGATGATTGTGTATTGGTAAGCCAGCAAATTGCCGGATTATTAGATGTAAACGATCCGATAAACGGTAAATATAATTTAGAAGTTTCATCTCCTGGACTTAATCGTCCGTTATTTACAGATGAGCAGTTGAAAAATCAAATTGGTCAAAACGCAGTAATTAGATTGCATGAAAAATATAAAGGGAAGAGAAAAATTGTCGGGGTAATTGAAGCAGTAACCGAATACGATATTATAATAAAATGTAATGAAAATGATGAAAATATACCACTTGATTTGATTTATAAAGCAAATTTAGAAGCTAAATTTTAGGTTTAAATGAGGTAGTTTAATAAAACACAATGAATAAAGAAATATTAATGGTCGTTGATGCTGTTAGCACTGAAAAAGATGTCCCTAAAAACATTATTTTTGAAGCAATTGAGGCAGCTTTAGAAAGCGCTACGAAGAAACGTAATCGTGAAGACATAGAAGTGCGGGTTTCTATTGACCGAGAAACGGGAGATTATGAAACATTCCGTTGTTGGGAAGTTGTAAGCAATGATCCAGAGTCTCTCGAAGCACCAACACGGCAAATTACATTAGATGATGCCCAGCAAAAAGAAAACCAGAATGATTCTGAGATTATTAATATTGGCGAATTTATAGAAGAACCGATGGAGTCCGTTGAATTCGGTAGGATAGCAGCTCAGGCGGCTAAACAAGTTATAGTACAAAAAGTTCGCGAGGCCGAACGAGCACGCGCAATTGAAACATACGGAGATTCTGTTGGTGAATTGGTGAGTGGCGTTGTCAAGCGTGTAGAACGTAATGGTATTATTATAGACCTTGGAAGGAATGCCGAAGCATTTATCCCTAGAGAAGAAGTAATACCACGTGAGTCTATACGTCCAGGAGATCGCATTCGTGCTTATTTGAAAGAAATAAAATCCGAAGTTACGCGTGGACCACAGTTATATTTGAGCCGAACCGCGCCAGAATTATTGATTGAATTATTTAAAATAGAAGTACCAGAAATAAATGAAGGAATGATAGAAATTATTAACGGAGCAAGAGATCCTGGTGCAAGAGCAAAAATTTCAGTTAAAGCAAATGATCCCAGAATTGATCCAATTGGGGCTTGCGTAGGTATGCGTGGCTCCAGAGTTCAGGCCGTTTCAAATGAATTAAGTGGTGAGCGAGTTGACATAATTCTCTGGGATGATAATCCCGCTCAGTATGTTATTAACGCTATGGCCCCCGCAGAAGTTTCATCAATTATGGTGGATGAAGATGAGCATGTTATAGATATCGCAGTTACTGATGAAAATTTATCTCAAGCAATTGGTCGCGGAGGACAGAATGTTAAGCTGGCATGCGAGTTAACTGGTTGGGAGTTAAATGTTATGTCAGTTGAGCAGGCTAATGAAAAAAGCGAGAAAGAATCAGAAGTGTTGCAAGCGATGTTTATGGAAGAACTTGATGTTGATGAAGATGTTGCAATAATTTTGGCACAAGAGGGTTTTTCAAGCGTTGACGAAATTGCTTATGTTCCCGAAAACGAAATGTTGAAGATTGAAGAATTTGGTAGTGAATTAGTGTCAGCCTTAAGGGAGCGTGCAAAAGACATTATTTTGACAAACGCTATAGCAAAAGAAGAAAAATTAGGAGATGCGGTACCGGCAGAAGATCTTCTTGCCATGGAGGGAATGGAAAAATCACTGGCTTATGAATTAGCAAGCATGGGAATTATTACAATGGAAGACCTTGCCGAGCAATCTATTGATGAATTATTAGAAATCTCTGACATGAATAAGGAACGCGCAGGAGAATTAATAATGACGGCAAGAATACCATGGTTTGAAAATGAAGAAACAGTAAATGAGAGTCCAGATTAATGCCTGATATTACAGTTGAGGAATTTGCACAGGATGTTGGAGTTTCAGTTAAACGAATCCAAGAGCAGCTTGTTGATGCTGGATTATCGAATAAGAATGCAGAAGACATAATTACAGATATTGAGAAATCTCAATTATTATCTTTTCTAAGAAAAAAACATGGAAAAGATAGCGAAGACGGTGGCATAAGGAAAATAACATTACGCCGAAAGACTGTTAGTGAGCTTAAAGTTCCTGTAGCAAGTCAGGGCAGGTCGAAGCCACGTTCGAAGACAGTTAGTATTGAATTTCGAAAACGACGCACATACGCAAAACGTGGTGATCTTGTTGGCCTTCCTAAAAGTGAAGATAATTTGAAACCAGCAACAGAGAAACCAGAAGAAGTAATAGTAGGAGAAAATGTACAGAATAATAAACTTCCTGTTGAAAAAGAAGATATAAAACACCCTCCTAATAGTAAAGATGATGTAGAAAAAATATTAAAAGAGAATAGTTTTGCTGAGAATGCTCCATCGTCAGATGAAACTGAGAAAAAAAACCTTACTGCAGAAGCAATACCAGATGTTGAAGTAAAGAAACCAGCAATTAAAGAAAAAAAGAAGAAAAAAGACCAATTTCACCATCATAAACGAGAAGAACTTCACGTTACTTCTAAAGTGTCTGCTAGAAGAAGAAAAAAAGCTCACGCTACACCGGTAATACAGCAACCTTCTGACAAACAACACGGGTTTGAAAAACCAACTGCACCAATTGTAAGGGAGGTTGAGATTGCTGAAAATATATCAGTGGCAGAGTTAGGGCAGCGTATGTCGGTTAAAGGTTCCGAAGTGGTAAAAATTTTGATAGGTCTTGGAACCATGACCACTATCAATCAAATTATTGATCAGGAAACTGCAGCAATTGTTGTCGAAGAAATGGGACATATACCTAAGTTACAGAATGAAAATGCGTTAGAGGAAAAGATTATTTTAGCCAATCAGGAAGGTGGAGAGGAAATTGCCCGCGCTCCTGTTGTCACAATCATGGGGCACGTTGATCACGGGAAAACATCACTGCTTGATTATATTCGGAGAACGAAGGTTGCCTCAGGCGAAACTGGCGGAATTACGCAACATATAGGAGCATATCGTGTTCATACAGATAGCGGCGATGTAACCTTTTTACCTGGACATGAAGCATTTACGGCTATGCGCGCAAGAGGCACTAAGGCAACTGACATTGTTGTTATTGTTGTAGCAGCTGAGGATGGAGTAATGCCGCAAACAGAAGAGGCAATTACTCATGCTAAAGCCGCCAATGCTCCAATCATTATCGCAATCAATAAAATAGACAAAGACAACGCAGATCCGGAACGAGTTAAACAGGAATTATCTAAAAAAGAAGTTATTCCTGAAGATTGGGGCGGAGATACGATTTTTGTACCTGTGTCAGCCATAACCGGAGAGGGCATAGACACGTTACTAGATAGTATTTTATTACAAGCAGAGATGCTTGAGTTAAAGGCGATTGCTACTGGACCAGCATCCGGAGTGGTTATTGAATCTCGACTGGATAAAGGACGTGGGCCAATTGCAACTATACTTGTGCAAAGTGGCACACTTAATAAAGGGGATATCATCATAAGCGGACAAGAATTTGGACGTGTTAGGGGGTTGATTACCGATAAGGGTAAAAATATTACATCAGCTGGACCATCAACACCTTTAGAGGTATTAGGTCTTTCGGGAACACCAAATGCTGGCGATGAAATGATAGTAGTTCCAGATGAAAAAAAGGCACGTGAAATTACTCTTTTCAGACAGGGAAAATTTAGAGAGTCAAAGATAGCAGAGCAACAAGCGATGAAGCTCGAGAATGTTATGAGCCAAATGGAAGAGGGTGAAATTGTTTCACTAAACATTTTGATTAAAGCAGATGTTCAAGGTTCAGCGGAAGCTCTTGTCGATGCAGTACTCAGATTAAGTAATAATGAAGTGAAAGTTAGCGTTATTAATAGCGGTGTTGGCGGAATTACGGAGTCTGATATTAATCTCGCTATGGCTTCTAAAGGTATCGTTATAGGTTTTAATGTGCGAGCTGATGCGAGCGCACGCAAACTCGTAGACTCTGAAGGGATTGACCTTCGGTATTACAGTATTATTTATGACGTTATAGATGATGTAAAAGCCGCCCTTAGCGGATTACTTACCCCCGATATTAGAGAACAAATTATTGGTGTTGCAGAGGTAAGGGAGATATTTAGGTCTCCAAAATTTGGAGATATTGCTGGCTGCATGGTTACAACGGGCTTTATTAAACGTAATAATCCAATTCGCGTTTTACGTGAAAATGTTGTTATTTATGAAGGAGAACTTGAATCATTACGACGTTTTAAGGATGACGTAAACGAGGTTAAATCAGGAATGGACTGTGGTGTTGGGGTTAAAAATTATAATGATGTTAAAGCGGGCGATCAGATTGAAGTGTTTGAACGAGTAAGTGTCGCACGAAAGATTTGATTATTGATTAAAAATGCCAAAAGAGTTCGGACGCAATCTTAGGGTAGCACAACTTCTCAAGAAGGAGTTAGCCATATTAATCCATGAAAATTTTCCATCAAAAGAATACGGGTTAATAACTTTAACTAATATTGATGTGTCTTCCGATTTAAAGAACTCAACAATATTTTTCACAAGTTTAAATTGTAAAGAATCTAATTCGGAGCTTATTGATGAACTTAATCAACAGGCAAGTTATTTTCGTCATGAGATTTCTAAATTACTAACATCAAAAACAGTACCATCATTATCTTTTAAATATGATCAGTCAATTGAACGTGGACAAAGACTCAGTAATATTATAGAAATGATTAGTAATAAAAATGAAGAAAATGGAAATACAGAAGAGAAAAATTAAGAATAATGTAAAAGGCATTCTTTTGTTAGATAAACCTATCGGCATAAGCTCAAACAGATTGCTACAGATTGTAAAACGCATTTATAACGCAAAAAAAGCAGGGCATACCGGAAGTTTAGATGTGCCAGCATCTGGCTTACTTCCAATCTGCTTTGGGGAAGCAACGAAAGTATCTGGGTACCTTTTAAACTCAAATAAAAAATATTTTGTTAAATGTAAATTAGGAGAAACTACTACGACTGGCGATGCTGCTGGTACCGTGCTTCTTACACGACAAATTCCACAAATAACAGAAACAATACTTACAACTATATTTAAAGATTTTATCGGCAATATTAAACAGACACCACCTATGTTTTCATCTCTTAAGCATAATGGAAAACGTTTATATGAATTTGCTTACAAAGGTATTGAGGTTGAACGTAAGGCAAGAGATATTAGAATATATAACATAAAATTACTTCAAATTTACCAAGATCATTTTGAGATTGAAGTATTTTGTTCTAAGGGTACATACATAAGAACTCTCGCCGAAGATATTGGTGAAAAAATAGGCTGTGGCGCACATGTTTCATCATTACGTAGACTGGAAACGGGATCATTTAATCTATTACATGCCGTAACATTAGATGAAATTAAATTCACTGCCGAGAAAGGGCATCAAGCTTTATGCGATTTGTTATTACCAATGGACACAGCATTAAAAGATTTTCCTAAAATTTTATTGGCCGAAGACAAAATATATTGTCTTCGTCAAGGGCAATCGATTGAAGTTTCAGGTATTCTAAAATTGGGTCAATTAAGAATTTATAATAGTTCTAATGAATTTATTGGTTTAGGGGACGTAATAAAAAATAGTCGAATAAAAGCTAAGAGATTGATTAATATAGTATAATAACTATTTTTTAGGATCAGTTTTTTTTTAAAATCTTTCGCTTGTTACACGTTATATGCGCAGGTAAAATACGCGCCAAATTAAAGTATAGAAAAAAATCCGTAGGAGTTTTGAAAATATGGCACTAAGTCATGAACAGAAATTAAATATAGTTAAAGATTATCAGCAAGGTACAGACGATACTGGTTCACCAGAAGTACAAATTGCATTATTAACGTCCCGCATTACAGATCTTTCGGATCATTTCAAAGAACATAGCAAAGACCATCATTCAAGACAGGGTTTGTTACGCATGGTTAATCAAAGACGGAAGTTACTCGATTATTTAAGAAATAAAGATATTGGCCGTTATCGTGAATTAATAACGCGTCTTGGATTACGAAAATAATACACATCTAGATATTAGCCGAAAAAAAATGTATATAAGCCCGCAAATGCGGGTTTTGATTTTATATAAAATTTAATATTTAAAACTCAAGATATAATTTATAAATTAGGAATATTTCATGAATATCACAAAAAAAGAATTTCAGTTTGGCAATCAGAAAGTCATTATTGAAACAGGTAGAGTTGCTAGACAGGCAAGTGGTTCAGTTATGGTGCATATGGGGGATACTGTTGTGCTTGTGAGTTGTGTTGCAAAAAGAGATCAAAAGGAAGGACAAGATTTTTTTCCATTAACAGTTGATTATCAGGAAAAAACATATGCAGCAGGTAAAATACCAGGCGGCTTTTTTAAAAGAGAAGGAAGACCATCAGAAAAAGAAACATTAACATCGCGATTGATCGATAGACCTATTCGACCACTTTTTCCAAAAGATTTTAAAAATGAAATCCAAATTATTGTAAACGTAATGTCACTGGATCCAATAGTTGATCCTGACATACCAGCTATAATAGGGGCATCAGCATCTCTTTCGTTGACTGGAGCACCTTTTAATGGGCCAATTGGCGCAGCCCGTGTTGGCTATAAAAATGGCCAATATATTCTGAATCCATCTTTTAATGAACTTGATGATTCCGAATTAGACTTAGTTGTTGCTGGTACAAGCTCATCTGTCCTGATGGTTGAATCAGAAGCAAAACAATTATCAGAAGATGTAATGCTTAATGCAGTTATTTTTGGTCATCAGGAATTACAAATTGTTATTGATAATATTAAATCTTTAACTAAAGAAGTAGGTGTAAAATCCTGGGATTGGGTTGCTCCAGATCAAGACGAATCTCTTGAAAGTGAGACAAAAAAACATACTACTGATTTATTGCGTGATGCTTATACCATCCACGATAAACTTGAAAGAAAAGAGAGAATAAATGAAATTAAAAATGAAATAATTACAACGATGACAGATCAAGAAGATTCTAAATGGTCAGCAGCGGAAATTGCAGAATCAATTTCAAAATTGGAAAGCAGTATTGTTAGAGGTGGTATTTTATCCGGGGAAAATAGAATTGATGGCCGTGATTCGCAGACTGTTCGCCCAATTACAATAGAGACGGGAGTATTGCCTCGCACCCATGGCTCGGCTTTATTTACTCGCGGCGAGACCCAAGCTTTGGTTATTGCAACACTAGGAACGCAACGCGACTCTCAGATTATTGATGCTATTGAGGGAGAGCGCAAAGAGCCATTTATTTTTCATTATAATTTTCCTCCATTTTCCGTAAATGAAACAGGACGTGTAGGAACACCAAAACGACGTGAAATAGGGCACGGACGTTTAGCAAAAAGAGGTATTTTAGGTGTGATGCCTGATATGGAAGAATTTCCATATTCAATACGTGTTGTATCCGAAATTACCGAATCAAATGGTTCAAGTTCAATGGCATCTGTTTGTGGCAGTAGTTTAGCATTGATGGATGCTGGTATTGAGCTTGACGGTCCAGTCGCAGGTATTGCGATGGGCCTTATCAAGGAAGGCGAAAAGTTTGTTGTGTTATCTGACATTATGGGTGATGAAGACCATCTAGGCGATATGGATTTTAAAGTTGCTGGTTCGGAAAAAGGAATTACTGCTCTACAGATGGATATAAAGATCGATGGCATAACAAAAGAGATTATGGAAACAGCATTAAGTCAGGCAAGAGATGGTCGGTTACACATACTAGATAAAATGAATAATGTATTATCTACTCATAAAGCTGAAATGTCAGAATTTGCACCACGTATAACAACTATAAAAATACACCCTGATAAAATTAGAGATGTAATTGGTAAGGGTGGAGCAACAATACGAGCAATTACAGAGGAGACCGGTGCGACAATTGATATTACTGATGATGGAACTGTAAATATTGCCGCAACAGATAAGGCAGCTGGTGATGAAGCAATGAGGCGTGTTGAAGAAATCACCGCGGATATAGAGGTAGGCAAGATTTATGAAGGGCGTGTAGCTAAATTAATGGATTTCGGCGCTTTTGTTAATATTCTTCCAGGGAAAGATGGTTTAGTTCACATTTCACAGATTTCTGAGGAAAGAGTTGAAAATGTAAGCGATAAGCTTAGTGAAGGAGATACTGTTAAGGTTAAAGTTTTAGAAGTTGATAAACAAGGCAGAGTTAGACTAAGCATGAAAGCCATTATTGAATAAGTGTTTTCTAGAAAATAATTTTTTGTTTGGCATATATTATTAATTTTCTTACTAGTATTTCCATTTATACGTTTGATGATTATGAAAAATATATAAGATAAGAGAATAATTTTGCATAATTATTTATTAGTAATATTCATTATCCTTGCATCTACTGCATGTTCGAATAAAGAAAATTCCTACTTTCCTCTCAGTAGCGGCTTAAAGTGGCACTATAATGTTTCCTTAACTACAAGAGATGGTTTAGAAAAACAAAAATATATTCTTCATAATATAGGTGCTGATGAATTAAATGGAGAACCTGTATTTTTACGCAAATCACTGGATGGCACAATTTTATATTATTCAATTTCTGATGATGGAATCTATTACTTGGGAAATATAGATAGTAAAGCAACTAGCCCTAAATTTTATGCAGATAAACGTTTTGTAATGCCCAAACCTTTTACAATTAATAAAAAATGGGAGCAAATTACGTACACAAGATTATTAAAAAAAACAGGCCCGCCACAGAGAACAGAGTTTAAAATTATCGCTGAAGTACCATTGGAAATAAAAATTGAATCAATGGAAGATACAGTTATTGTTCCAGCAGGACAATTTAGTAAATGCATGAGAATCAGGATGACTGGTTCGGCATATAAAGATGCTGGGAATTATGTTGGGCTGACGCTAGTAAATGTGGATCAGACAAATTGGTATTCACAAGGTGTTGGTCTTGTTAAAATGGAGAGAATCGAAACAACGGAGAGCGATGCATTGGATAAAGGAACATTATCAATCGAATTAACAAATTTTGAATCAGGGTAAATATTTTATAACTTAAATTGTTAGCTTAATTATTTCTTTTTCAGTTATAACGATATCCATATTAATATCAGTTTTTTCCAACGGTAAATACGTAACAATTTGCTCTTCAAATGCGAACCCTATTTTTGTTTTAACTTTATTTTTTGAAAACCAGCGATCATAGTAACCACGGCCATAACCCATTCTCTCTCCTTTTTTAGTGAAGCCAAGACCCGGAGTTACTGCAATATCGATTGTGTCTGATGAAATTTCACCCGATTTAGGCGTTAAAATACCAATATTATCTGGTTCCAAATTTGATAAATTATTAAGCCTAATAGCAACCATTTCTACACTACTAATAATCTTAGGAACAAACAAATCTATATTTCTTTCTAAGATAAAGTTAATTAATGGGTGCGTCTCAACTTCGTTTATATGTGAAATGTAGCAAAAAATATTAGTCGAATATTTGAATTTATCAATCTCATATAAGAAATTTGTAATTTTTTGACTTTTTTGTGTTCGTAGTTCTTTATTTATACTGTCGCGTTTTTTTTTAAGTTTTGAACGTATATCTTCTTTTTCTTTTAATAGATTCATGGAATTATTTTTATAATAATCAATATGATAAAATCACTTCTCAAGAATAAATATAAAAGATTCATTTTTTTTGTTACAGGGTTTTTTAAGACACAGAGGAGTTTTTTTTTATTTATTCCTTAACTTGCTTCCTTTTTCGATGTTTTTACGTACAATAGCGCCTTTTTTCAATTGAGTATATTATACAGGCAATCTAGGTGTGAGGACTAAAATACAGTGGTAACAATAAGATTATCAAGAGCAGGAACTAAGAAAAAGCCATTTTATCACGTGGTAGTTACGGATAGTCGTAATAAACGCGATGGTCGATTAATTGAACGCCTTGGATTTTTTAACCCAATGGCTACTGGTCAGGATGTACCAATTAAGATCGATGTAGAGCGAATTAACTATTGGTTGTCACAGGGAGCACAAACTTCCGCTAGGGTTAAAAAAATAATTAAGGACAATGCATCGGAAGCCGCTTAAACTTCCGACCTTTAGTATGTCGTTAACGTAATTTTCTTTAAAACTAACATATTGCAAATAGTTAGATTTAATGCTGCAAAACAACACCACTTTAGTTATTGGTAGAATCGGCGGAGTATACGGTGTTAAAGGCTGGTTAAAAATATTTTCATTTACTCGACCAAGCAAAAATATATTTTCTTATTCACCCTGGATACTAGAAATTGATGATATTTTTCATGAAATTAATTGTGAAGAATTTCGAAAAAATGGGGAAAATTATGTAGTAAAAATTTTAGGAGTAGATAATCCAGAAGATGCTAGCCGATACACAAATTGTGATATAGCAATAACAGAGGAACAATTACCACGATTAAAAGATGATGAATATTATTGGCGAGACCTGATCAGCTTAAAAGTTATAAACCAAAATGGAGATTTATTAGGAAAAGTTAGTGATATAATTGAAACAGGTGCGAATGATGTATTTGTTATAACTAATAAAAATAATAATAATCATAAAATACTAATTCCATACGTAAAGGGACTTTATGTTCGTAATATTGATCTGACTACTCAAATTATAAATGTCGATTGGGAAGTGGATGAATAATGTTTCAGTTAGATGTAATTACACTTTTTCCAGAAATATTCGATTCAGCACTGAATAAAGGTGTAATCGGCAGAGCAATAAAAAATGATTTAATTGAAATTAGGGGATTGAACCCACGCGATTTTACCAAAGATAGACATAAGGCAGTTGATGATCGTCCTTATGGCGGTGGACCAGGAATGGTTATGTTGTATGAGCCGGTTTGTGCTGCGATTAACAAGGCTAAGGAAAAACAGAAAGATTCGAAAGTAATTTTTCTTTCTCCACAAGGAAAAAAATTAAACCAATCTGCTGTAATTGAATTTTCTAAACTTGAAGGGATGATATTGGTATGCGGGAGATATGAGGGCGTTGATGAGCGTATTATTGAGTCTGAAATAGATGAAGAATGGTCAATTGGGGATTATGTCCTTAGTGGCGGTGAATTTGCTGCGTTAGTGTTAATTGATAGCGTTTGTAGGTTACTACCAGGGGTTTTAGGAGATAAAAATTCGGCGAAAGAGGATTCATTTGTTGACGGCTTGCTAGACTATCCTCATTATACGCGACCTGAGAATATTAACGGTTATTCAGTGCCTGATATTTTACAAAGCGGTAATCATGAGGAAATAAGACGTTGGCGGGTTAAACAGGCTCTAGGGAAGACTTGGCGGGTTAGACCAGATTTAATTGAATCTATTGAACTTGATGACGAACAAAGAACATTATTGCAGGAATATATTGATGAATTTGAAAATTCCTGAGCTAAATAAATTAAAAAGTAGGTGGAGTTTGAAAAATGACAAACATAATTGAACAGCTTGAATCCGAGCAGATGACGCGGAAAATACCAAGTTTTGGTCCTGGTGATACTGTTGTTGTTCAGGTTAGAGTTAAGGAAGGGAAACGAGAACGTTTACAAGCATTCGAGGGTATCGTCATTGCGGTCAAGAATAGAGGTTTAAATTCGTCATTTACAGTGCGAAAGATTTCTTATGGCGAAGGTGTAGAGAGAGTTTTTCAAACATATAGCCCAAGTGTTTCAGAGGTTCAGGTTAAACGACATGGTAATGTACGACGTGCAAAATTATATTATATGAGAGACCTTCGTGGAAAAGCAGCACGTATTAAGGAAAAAATAAAAACAACAAAATAGTCTGTTTAAATGTACTAGCTAGTTCAAGAATAGCACTGTAAAATCTACTACATTAAGATAAAGTATCGGTAGTGATTTTTGAATATATCAAAGACTATATTTCTCCACGCCTCAAAAAATTTCCTGAATTATTCTAAATATTCATGACTAAAAGCATGAATAAAAATAGAAAAAAAATTTTAAAAAAATCTTGTGAGACCATCGATTTATTTTTGGATAGTCTTTGGATGGAGCGAGGTTTGAGTAAAAATACTTTGGCTGCATATCGTAGTGATTTGTATAAATTTTTAATTTGGTTAGATAATCAAAATATTGAGATTACAAAGGTCCAACCAAGCA
>CAZJED010000020.1:0-12996 GCA_964544965.1 uncultured Enterobacteriaceae bacterium | reverse complement strand
TCAACTCGCACACTCGCTAGAAATTTATCAAGCATACGTCGTCTCTATGAATATTTGTGTAGAGAAGAAAAGATAAAAGTAAATCCAGTTGATAATGTTGAAGCACCGAGATTAGGTCGAAATTTACCAAAGTCTTTGACTGAAAATGAAGTTGATTTACTTTTAGCAGCTCCAGATGTAAAACAGGTTTTGGGGCTTAGAGATAAAAGTATGTTAGAGATTCTGTATGCTACTGGTTTAAGAGTATCGGAACTCGTAATTTACGACAAGGCGTCATTAGAGTTACAGGAAAAGGCAATAAAGAAAGACTGGTGCCGCTTGGAGAAGTCTCAAATGATTGGTTAGAAAAGTATATTGCCTCAGCGCGCAATGAAATCTTGAAAAATAAAATAACAGATACATTATTTCCTAGCAGAAGAGGTAAAATAATGGCTCGGCAAACTTTTTGGTATATGGTTAAACGTTATGCAATAATTGCCGGTATAAAAAAAGATATTTCACCTCATATATTAAGGCATGCATTTGCTACACATTTAATTAATCATGGCGCTGATCTAAGGGTTGTACAGATGTTACTTGGACATAGTGATATATCAACCACTCAAATCTATACACATGTCGCTAGGGAACGACTTAAGGATTTACATTCACGACATCATCCGAGAGGTTAGGTTGATTCTCGGTGCTTATTTTTTATATTGTTTTCAAAGACAAATAGATACAATGTATAATAGAGAAACCGAAGAAACTAGAAGCTATTTAAGGATTAATCTGCATGAAAATTAGATTCTATTTACTACTATTTATTTTTATTTCAATAGAAATTTCTGCTGATGAAGAACTAAAAAAACGTTTTCAGGAATCATTATCAAGACTATCTTCTGATTTTGAAATAACAGATGTTAAGGCAACACCAATAAAAGGGGTATATCAAGTCACAATCGGGCCAGATATAGTTTATATGACTAAAGATGGTAATTATGTATTGAAGGGTGAGATTTTAGATATAAGTAATCGTAGAAATATTACCGAGGATGTCCGAGCTGAGAATAGGGTACATTTATTAAATACAATTTCAGAAAAAGAATACATAGAATTTTCTCCATCCTTAACTAAAAACTATATCTATGTTTTTACTGATACGGATTGCGGTTATTGTAGAAAACTCCATAGAGACGTCCCAGAATTAAATTCAATGGGAATTGCGGTTCGTTATCTAGCATATCCGCGTACTGGTGTTGATTCAAAAATTGGAGATGAAATGAGAGATGTTTGGTGTGCTAGTGATAGACGGAAGGCGCTGACTGCTGCAAAAAATCGCGAACAATTTCAATCTAAGCCATGCGATGCACCTATCGCCAGGCATTATGCACTTGGTAAAGAACTTGGTGTTAGTGGTACGCCGGCTATCTTTTTAGAAAATGGCATAAAGTTACCAGGTTATATACCCCCAGATGAAATATATCGCCAAATACACAATTAAGATTATACAATGAAGCTTATACTTAGCTAATTTTCTAAATTCTGTTTAAATCCATTTATAGATTTAACAATTGCTTTTGATAAACGCCCGTCGTTTTCTTTGGTTATTACCTTTACAGGTAGAAAATCCAAATCATAAGCACACCACAAAAATGTTTCCTGCTTATTTTTTTTGTAACGTGCAAATTTCATAGTATTAAAATTACCAATAGGCGTTTCAATTATTTCATCTTGAATATATTTAAAAAAGTATTCCTTAATTTTTCCTCCATCAGCTATTAAGTATTTTTCAGGGATGTTTCCTGATTTGAGATCTATCATAATAACTAGTTGGTAAAGCAATTTATCTAGTATTCCAGTTTGTGTTTTCATGCGCCAAATTGAGTCATTAACACGGTTGATAATTTGTTGATCATTCCAATTAAAATTAATTTCAACATCCCTATTTTTTTGCCGCCAGTGTGTTTATAACTGTAATACAGCGGCTTAATATTTGAGTCTGAATAATTCCAGATACTTGTCTCAATAATGTGATCTTTTCTGAATAATGAAATTAATCCCGTAGTTTTGCTCTCGGAACTAAAAACATAATTATTAGGTTCTTTTTTGTAGAACCTCCTTTCCATTCGACCAATTTTTGTATCATTACTGTATAGCTTGTAGTTGACTTCAAAAAAAGCCGGAATACTGTCTTCGGCTATACTAATATGCATAAAGCTGAATAGGTAAAGTAGAAATAGATGCTTTTTAATCAACATATTGAATACTAAGATAATTATCGTGTGTTAGAATCTACCATATATATTTTTAATTTGAACTACCATTAGTAATGCAAGACATCATTTTTAAAGACAAAAAATCAGCCAAAGTATTAGTTGTTGGAGATATTATACTTGATCAATATATCTATGGTGAAACAAATAGAATTTCCCCTGAAGCTCCCGTACCAATTGTCAAAGTCAATAATACCGAAGAAAGACCTGGTGGTGCAGCTAATGTTGCTTTAAATGTAGCTTCTCTTGGCCCGAATACATATTTATTGGGTGTAACTGGTAATGATGAAGCATCTAAACGTTTAGAAAATATTCTTACCAAAGAAAATGTTAATTGCCATTTTATTTATCAAGATAATTATCCAACAATAACTAAGCGAAGAGTGCTTAGCCGGCATCAGCAATTAATACGTCTGGATTATGAAGATGATGCAAATTTGGTGAAGACCGATGGTTTTGTAGAAAAATACATTGAATTACTAGAACATGTAGATATCGTTATTTTATCTGATTATGCAAAAGGCGGTCTGATTAATGTAAATGCTTTAATTAAGCATGCAAAAACTAAGAACATTCCTGTTCTTGTGGATCCAAAATCAAAAGATTTTAACTGTTATAAAAATGCAAATATTCTCACTCCAAATGAAAAGGAGTTCGAGATAGTTGTTGGTAACTTTGAAACAGATGATGCTTTAAATGAAAAAGCAGAAGCACTACTGAAGAGCCTTGATTTAGACGCTTTGTTGATAACGCGAGGTGAAAAAGGAATGGTACTAGTGTAGCACCAATATATCTTAAAGCAGCAGCCCTTGAAGTATTTGATGTAACAGGCGCTGGCGATACAGTAATAGCTGTTTTGGCTGTCGCGTTAGTTAGTAATTTGGATTTAGAGACCGCTACCTTATTAGCAAATACTGCAGCAGGCCTAGTTGTGGAAAAACTTGGCACGGCAACTGTTAGCGCTGATGAAATCAATAAAAACATTAATAACAGTAGTAATTTAGTAACAATAGTTGATAAAAATCAAGCATTGAAACTTATCAATGAGTCAAAGGAGCGTGGTGAGCGGGTAATAATGACAAATGGTTGTTTTGATATAATTCATGCTGGTCACGTGAGTTATTTAATGAAAGCAAAATCACTAGGTGATTTTCTAATCGTTGCTCTCAATGATGATGATTCTGTTAAACGTTTAAAAGGGAATGGCCGCCCAATCAATACTTTGGAAAATAGAGTGGCTGTTTTAAATGGACTGGCTAGTGTTAATTTGGTTGTTCCTTTTAGCGAGGATACTCCAGAAGAACTAGTATCGTTTTTAGGGCCAGATGTTCTTGTAAAAGGCGGAGATTATAAGGAAGAGGATATTGCCGGTGCTAAGTCAGTTAAAGAATCTGGCGGAGATGTTGTAATTCTACCTTTTGAAGAAGGTTGTTCTACATCTCTTATTTTAAAAAAAATGAATACAAAAAAATAGGACTATTATGATTGTTGTTACTGGTGGAGCTGGTTTTATAGGAAGTCATCTCGTTTCAGAATTGAAGAATACAGGCATTGAAAAGATTGTCGTTGTTGATAATTTAACAAAAGAAGAAAAGAATAAAAAAATAATTGAAAATCAAATCTGTGAATATATTGATAAAATAAAATTTTTAGAATTAATAGGAAAAAGAGCATCTATCTGCGATGAAATAGATTTTATATTTCACCAAGGCGCTTGCACTGTTACCACAGAATGGGACTGTAGATATATGATGAGTAACAATTACAGGTATTCTAAAATTTTACTTGATTTTTGTCTCGAGCGAACAATTCCTTTTGTTTATGCATCAAGTGCAGCTGTTTATGGAGTAAGTTCAGATTTTAAAGAAAAAAGGAAAAATGAGGCTCCAGTGAACATTTATGGATACTCCAAATGGTTGTTCGATCAATATGTTCGAACCATCAAAAAGAAAACTAAATCACAAGTAGTAGGTCTCCGCTATTTTAATGTTTTTGGTCCTGATGAAGGTCATAAAAATAGTATGGCAAGTGTTGTTTATCATTTTAATAATCAAATTAATGAAACCGGGGAATTAAAATTATTTTCAGGAAGCCATGGTTATGATAATGGAGAACAACTCAGGGATTTTATTTTTGTTGATGACGTAATTAAGATAAATTTATGGATGATGAATAATCCCGATGTTTCTGGAATTTATAATGCTGGCACTGGAACCTCTCATAGTTTTAATGATATTGCTAATGCTGTAATAAAAAAAAGGAAAAAAGGAAAAATTAAATATATTCCATTTCCCAAGGAACTTGATGAAAGTTATCAGAGCTATACTCAAGCAAATCTTAAAAACTTGAGATCAGTAGGCTATGAAAAAGAATTTATTTTATTAAATAAAGGCATTAATGCCTACCTAGATAAACTTTGTTAGAATTATTTTTATTGTTTAATTATATTATTTAAAATTAATTGCGCTATTTTTACACAATTGTTATTTATTTTTTACTACCATTCATTCTGTTAAGACTTTTATTGGTAAGTTTTAGATATTCATCTTATAGGAATAAATGGTATGAAAGGTTTGGTTTTATAACTTGGAAAAAATCAAGTAGGCGGGTTATTTGGATCCATGCAGTTTCAGTAGGTGAAGTAAATGCGTCAAAACCTATCGTAGATTTTCTTTTAAAGGAATACAGCCATATCCAAATTATTTTAACAACTGTGACACCGACAGGTGCGAAAACGGTTGAACATCAATTTGGAAAAAATGTTTCTCATTTTTACTTACCTTATGACATACCTTATTGTGTAAAGAGATTTATTAAAGCAATTAATCCCTCTATGTTAATTACGATGGAAACAGAGATATGGCCAAATTTATATCAATCTTGCCATAAATTTAAGGTGCCAATACTTTTGGTGAATGCAAGATTGAGCCAAAAGTCAATGAGAGGGTATAAGTTATTTTCAGGTTTGATTGCAAGTACCATTAAATTTGTTGATAAAATTGCAGCACAAACGCAGGTAGATGCGGATCGTTTTATTGTACTGGGAGCAAAAAATAAGGATGTGTCAGTTGTAGGTAATTTGAAGTTTGATATTAATATTCCTCATAGCATAAAGGAGGAAGCAGAACCCTTAAGGCATGATTTTTCAGTTAATCGTTCAATATGGATGGCTGCTAGTACAAATGAAGGAGAAGAAGAAATTATATTAAATGCCCACAAAAATGTACTATCTGCTTATCCAAATGCAATTCTCATACTTGCCCCAAGACACCCAGAGAGAGCAGATAAAATTTTTACAATGTGTAAAAAAATGGACTTTCTTACTATGAGGCGTACTAAGTACGAATCATTCAGTGAAAAACATAATGTTTTTTTATTAGATACATTGGGGGAGCTGCAATTATATTATGCAGCATCAGAAATTGCTTTCGTTGGAGGAAGTCTTGTTAATACTGGAGGGCAAAATATGCTTGAACCAGCCGCATTAAATTTACCCTTGATTACAGGCCCTTACACGTATAATTTTTTAGAAGTCAGGAAATTACTTCTTGAAAGCGATGCACTAATTCAGGTCTCAAATTATTTGGAATTATCAGAAAAAGTTATAGAATTAATTGGCGATGCTAATCTAAGACATTATCTAGGTGAACGAGCGAAGGCTGTAGTTTTAGCTAACAAAGGCTCTTCTACGAGAGCAATTGATATCATAAAACCTTATCTACCATCGTGAGATGAACTTTTTTGATATGTTTGCTTCTAATTCATTTTAAATAGAATAAATAAATTTGATTTTTAGATATACTAGGGCTAGAGGTTAAAAAATAAGACATACTTTAAGGAGTAATATAGTAATGAGAAAAGCAACAATTTGTCTGGCTATTTTTCTTTTAAATATAACGCCGGCTATCGCTATTGATGTCATTGAAGTTGATAAAAAAAATGAATTTCCAACTGAAGTAACTGTACGTTACGTACTTGATTGTATGTCGGCTTTTGGTGGGATAAATGATCAAAATTTATATACTTGCGCATGTCGTTACGATGTAATTTCAACAGGTATGACGTTTGAACATTATGAAGATGGTGTTACCTTTGAGAGAAATAGAGCGATGCCAGGTGAAAAAGGTGGATTCTTTAGGGATAACGAACGTGGCGAGGAATTTTACAACGTACTTCTTAAAGTAAGAGAGAAAGCTGATTCTTCCTGTATTGTTGTTAAACAAGTTAAAAGACCCACCAAGCCCACAAGCACTCAATAAAGACTGTTAAAAGACTAGAACTTAGATATTTATAATATACTTTTTATAAGTCTTTTATACGTCTAGTAATACTTCGTGTGATCCGCTAAATTTATTTTTCTTTGTATCGGTTCCTTCAACGAGCATGGTTCCTTCTTTTTCAGGGACGAAGTAGAAACGCAAAGCAGGGTCCATGCTCACTGAAAATGTTAATGATGCTTTAACGATAAGTTTTCCATTATATGTAATTTCAATTGTATCAACGAAATGAGCTGGCGGTCTTACACGCGAACCGATTTTTAATGGTGCCATACCAGTAATATTAGGATGACGAATTTTTAATTGCATTAGATTGGGTTTACCAAGAACCACATCGCCAACAACTTTCATTCTCATCTTTCCAAGTAATTTTTTCGATTCTTCGCTACCTGGCGGCGGCGGAGCGGAGCATGCTCCTTTTGCTTTGATAAAGGATTTTGCCATGTAGAGTTCACCTGTGTTTAATTCAGCGATCGCGCGAACATAGTTATGAGTGTCAACTCGAATACGCATTGCTAAATCAGCTTTTCCACTATCTGGGGTGAATTCAAAAGCACCTACTAATGGTATTGGATTTTTATCAACGAAAATATGAATTTTCTTGATATAGAGTTCGTTCGTTTGTGGAATTTTAGTATGCACTGATATTGGAACTACTGTTGCGTCTTCTGCCATATGAGGTACTTTTAATTCAAAAATTGTTTGTTCTACGCCCTCAATAATTTCTCTATTCTGGAAATTCTGTTTTCTAATATTTTCTTCCCAGGCTTGATCAGATAAATTTTGCCTCCAATCAGGTGGGGCAACATCAGCTCGCGCAATTGATGTCATTAACAGAGCAGCTATAAATCCAACTTTATACGTGTTCACAGTTTCGCATTCCCGGTTATTATTGTGTTAAAGGTACATTGTCTACATATTCCAGTGCTTAATATTTTAAACGAAAATAGCTTAAAAATATTCATAATTTAGAGGCATTTCGCGCTTAAGCTGTTGCAGCGCGAGAATATCATGAATTTTCTGTAATATCCTAATAATACCACTTATAGATGTGATATAAGGTATTGTTTATTTTGAGTAAAAAACCTCTTGCAAGGTATAGGAAAATTTCCTAGACTCGCATGTGTAGTAGTGGCTGTAGAGCAAAAAAAAGCACTAATCAGGGAAGAGGCGTATTTGGGATTACTTGCTAATGTAATTTCATTATTTTTTAGAATTAACACACTACATAACAATAAATATTGGTTTAGTTTCAATTTAAACTTCCAAGCAATATTGAATGTTTTTTTTGGCGCTCTATCGATTGAACTATTAGGGAATATCCTGATTTCATACAAACGGGTTGAATAGGATTAAAAGAAATACACACATGCACCTAAATGCAAAAAGTTTTCGATGGCACACCAACTGCGATGCCGTGCTTTTTTTTATATTCTCGCACCTAATAACGCCCCAAGTTCAGTTTAAATTTTCATATTCATACACACCGATTTTTAAAGCTCAATAGCACTTTATGATCTCGAGGTGCTATCGAGTTGTTGTTACATTATGAGGTCACACATGACAATCTATTTAATAGAGGAGGAGGTCATGAGTAAATTAACTATAAAGAAAATGCTCATTGCTATACTAGCATTAGGTATTTCTGCTTCAGTAGTTGCGAATGATGAAGTTCGTAAACTGAATGCGAATCCTAACTATTGGGCTTTTCCAGGTGGTGACTACAACAACTGGCGTTATACCGAGTTGAATCAAATCAACACGAAAAATGCTAGCAAGTTAGTAAACGCTTGGACTTTTTCAACTGGCCGTCTACAAGGTCATGAAGGTGGACCATTAGTATTACCATCAAGCGCAACAGGCAGAAGTGGTGATACTTTATACATTCATTCTTCATTCCCTAATGACGTTTTTGCAATCGACTTGGATACACTTGAAATCGCTTGGTATTTCGAGCCACAACAAGACGAAGCAGAAACTGTACCTGTAATGTGCTGCGATATTGTTAACCGTGGTTTAGGTTACAGCATGGGCCAGATTTATCTTCAACAAGCTGACACGACTTTGGTTGCTTTAGATGCCGCTACCGGTAAAGTAAAGTGGACCGCAGAAAATGGTCGTGATATCGGTTATGGTCCTGCTGCTGGTGACACAAACACCAACGCACCACATCCAGTAAAAGACAAAGTCTTAACTGGTTGTTCAGGTGCTGAATTCGGTGTTCGTTGCTGGATTGCTGCTTTCAATGCGAAAGATGGTTCTCTTGCATGGCGTGCATTTAGCATGGGTCCAGACGAAGATATTCGTTTCGACGCTAACACCACTTCATTGGGCAAGAAAGTTGGCAAAAATTCTTCACTAAATTCTTGGTGTTCGAATGCTGACTGGAAAGCTCCATCAACTGGTCCTAACAAATGTAAGGGCTTAAGTGATGCATGGAAGTCTGGTGGTGGTTCAGTTTGGGGTTGGTGGCCTGTTGACTTCGAAGAAAACTTGGTCTACTACGGAAATGGTAACCCATCTACGTGGAACCCTGTTGTTCGTCCTGGAGACAACAAATGGTCAATGACTATATTCGCTCGTGATGTCGATACCGGTGTTGCGCGTTGGGTATATCAAATGACTCCACATGATGAATGGGATTATGATGGCGTAAACGAAATGATCTTAGCTGACATTAAAGTTAAGGGTAAAATGACCCCTGCTTTGGTTCACTTTGATCGTAACGGTTATGGCTACACCATGAATCGTAAAACTGGTGCTTTACTTGTTGCTGAAAAGTATGACCCAGCTGTTAACTGGTCAACTCACGTTGACATGAAGACGGGTTATCCTCAAACGCTTAACAAGTATTCTACTCACTATAATGGTGAAGACGTAGTTTCAAAGGACATTTGTCCTGCAGCACTTGGTACCAAGGATCAGCAGCCTGCTGCTTTTTCTCCACGTACCAATCTGTTCTATGTTCCAACTAACCACGTATGTATGACCTACGAACCAGTAAGTTATGCTGCAGGTGGTAACCAATACACAGCTGGCGCGGCTTATGTTAACGCTGCTCTAACTATGTATCCTGCTGGTGCTGTGTGCCCAGATTGTCCAAATAATAATGCTGCAAAGGACAACATGGGTAACTTCATCGCTTGGGATGCAGGTAAAGGTAAAATTGTTTGGAATATTGTCGAACAATGGTCTGTATGGTCAGGTGTACTTACTACTGCTGGCGACGTAGTGTTCTACGGAACTCTTGACGCTTATGCAAAGGCTGTTGATGCGAAGACCGGTAAATTACTATGGAAGCATAAAGCTCCATCAGGCATTATCGGGAACTTCAACTCTTGGTCTCACAAGGGTAAGCAATACGTTGGTATTCTTGCGGGTATCGGCGGTTGGGCAGGTGCAGTTGTGTCTATTGAAGGCTTAGCTGCAGCTCCTGATGATGCTGCTCTTGGTGCTGTAGGTGGTTATCGTAAACTTCTCAATTCTTCACGTAATAGTGGAGTTTTGATGGTATACAGCCTACCTTAAGCAAACAGACGTAAAGTTTGTTAGATCCCTGATACTTCGGTATCAGGGATTTTTTTTAATCATACCGTTAGTTTTTAGTTGTGCAGTAGATAAAGAATGTAAATTAAGTACATTAATTAAGAACTTGAGTTAAAATACTAGGTCTTAGATATAATAGGAATTAAAAGAAGGGGAATAAGATGACAATAACAAAACATATAGTCACAATATTATGCGTATTGATGATGTATCTATTGCCAAATTTAGTTAAGGCAGAAGAACATGTTGTCAATGCAGCGGCAAGAGAATTTAAACCCGCTATCGTTTATGTTCAAAAAGGTGATTCGGTAAAATTCACTAATATGACATCGCATAATGCGGTAACTTATTTAGTGCCTGAAGGTGCAACGGGCTGGGGAGAAAAAGGGAAAATGGCAGGCGCTGTATATGCAACTCCTGCTTTAGAAGTTGAAGGTATATACGGTTATGTTTGCGAACCTCATATTGGTTTTGGAATGGTTGGGGTGGTCGTAGTTGGTGATGTTAGTGCTGATCAAGTGGCTGCTGCTAAAGAAAGAGCAATGACAGAATTGCAAGGACCATTTAAAAGACTTATTGGTAAAATTAAAAAAATTAAACCAACTAAATAATTATTTATTTAATTAATAACCCGCTTTTAAGGCGGGTTATAACATCATAATGAAAATAAAAATATTTTTTTTACTTCTAATCTTTACTAAATCCGCCATTGCAGATGGGCATTTAGCAGATGCTAAATATTTTAAGGTGTGTGCTGATCCATATATGCTCCCAATGTCAAATCAAAATGGCGAAGGTTTTGAGAATAAAATAGCTGAGCTATTTGCTGAGAAGTTAGGTTTAGAATTGAAGTATGAATTCTTTCCTCAGCGCATTGGCTTTATTAGAAACACCTTAAGAGCAGAATCAAAAAATAATAATTACAAATGTGATATTGTAATGAATGTACCTTCCAGTTTTGAGCTTGCTGCAACAACTGAACCATACTACACAACCTCATATGCTCTAATTTATGCAAAGGGGCGTAATTTAGATTCTGTAACAGATCCGATAAGTTTTATAGAAGCAGTTAAAACAAGTAAAGAGAAAGTTAAAATCGGATTAAGTGATGTTGGTGCTGCTCAACTTTGGGTGTTTTACAATGGATTAATGTCATACATCACACCGTATCAGGGGCAACCAGGAAACCCAAAAGCTAATCCTGCCAAAATACTTATTGACGATATTGTATCAGGTAAAATTGATGCAACAGTTGTTATGGGGCAGAGCGCGGGATATTGGGCGAAAGTATATAAAGATAAGGTAGATTTAGTTGTAATACCATTAAATGATATTCCGGAAAGAAAGATACGGTTAACTTATAGTTTTTCAATGGCTGTTCGATTTGGAGAAAAGGCTTGGAAGGAAACAATCAACAAACTAGTCAAAGAAAATCAAGCAGAGATTGAGAAAATTTTAATGGAATACAATGTTCCATTGGTAAAATAGTTGGAGTAATTTATGAAATTATTATTAAATTCCATATTTATCATGTATTTAATGACAACCTATTCAACGACAATACTTGCTGATGAAGCAGGTGTTGAAGTAAAAGAAGAAAGCTCTGAACACTCAGGTACGATAAGAGGAGGAGAGCCACTAAGCGAAGATGAGTTAGAAAATAGAATTGGTCGTTATGGTGAAATAGAAGAGATTCCAGAGAATTTTGAGTTTGCAGACGCTGAAAAAATGTTGTGGCAGGATAATCATCTCGGAAATATTACACAGCCGACAAGTTTATATTATGAATTTGAGAAATCGGGTAGTTATGAGGATGGTTTTATAGATTCGGTTTTTTTGAAAATTGTAGAGCTTAATGAAGATGGCAGTAAAAATACATCATTAGATTTTTTTACAGCTGAGAGAAAACAAAGGATCCCTGAGGGAAGTACTACAAATATAAGAGGTAACCCGGTACTTGGGATATATATGAATGGCGATGTTTTTGATATGGCAAGAATAACGGGTGGTAAGGCTGAACGATATAGACATTTTCAAAAACAGATAAAGGTAGCACTGAGAGAGACTGCGATAGTTGAATCGACTACATTTAGTTACAATGGAAAAGAGTATGAGGGAGAAAAAATATTTTTTACTCCATATATTAAAGATCCACATCGTCGTGATTTTGAAAAATTTGCTGACAAGTATTATGAGATTGTTATCTCAGAGGAAATTCCTGGAAAAATATATCAAATTACAACGATTATTCCAGATGTAAGCAGTGAATCAGCAGAACCTTTAGTTATGGAAACATTAAAATTAATTGATGTAAAAAATCACGATTCATAAATATTTCTACGATCCATATAGATATTTAACATCGACTCTATTCCCTCTATTTTTTTTATCACCATCAATCGTATCACCAGGCCGTTGTCCTCGAGTTAATTTCACAGCGCAGTATTTAAATTCTGGAATCTTACCGATCGGATCTAGCGCTTCATTTGTGATCAGGTTTGCTGCTGCTTCATTGAATGAAAATGGCATCATGACAACACCTTTTTGCATTCCTTCATCTGACCGTGTGGTTGCAGAGATTTTTCCTCTCCGTGACTCGATCACTAATATGTCACCCGATATAATTGAAAATAGTTTTAAGTCATCAGGATTAATTAATATACATGGGCCTGGCTCGATAGCATCAAGTACTCGAGAATGACGAGTCATTGTACCAGTATGCCAATGCTCAAGTTGCCTGCCGGTAATAAATACGAATGGAAAATCATTGGTTGGAAGTTCAGCTGGTTTTGTATATTCAGCAGCGACAAAAGTTCCTCTACCGTCTTTAGTCGGAAAAATACCATCTTTAAAAATAATTGGTTCGCCCGGGTCATTAATATTTATTAATGGGTAGGTGAGGGAATCAACGTTTTCCA
>CAZJED010000019.1:0-25701 GCA_964544965.1 uncultured Enterobacteriaceae bacterium | reverse complement strand
ATTATTTGTTTCTATTTCACAGTCTGGTGAAACAGCTGACACTTTAGCAGCACTGCGTTCAGCAAAGGAGGCTAATTATTTAAGCACATTGGCTATTTGTAATGTTAATGAAAGTTCGTTAACGAGAGAATCTGATATTGTTTTTCTGACACACGCAGGCATTGAAATAGGCGTTGCATCGACAAAAGCTTTTACAACTCAATTAACTGCACTATTTTTATTTGTTATAGCTATTGCTAAACATAATGGCTTAACTAATAAAGATGAAGAAAAATTAGTTAAGCAGCTTTTAAGTTTACCTTCGCGCGTGAAACAAGTACTCGAACATAAAAGCACAATCGAATTAATTGCCAAGGATTTTGCTGATAAACATCATGCATTGTTTCTTGGTAGAGGTAGTTTTTTACCTGTTGCTATGGAAGGCGCACTAAAGTTAAAAGAGATTTCTTATATTCATGCTGAAGCCTATGCAGCTGGTGAGTTAAAACATGGGCCGCTTGCGCTAGTTGATGAGGATATGCCGGTTGTTGCGGTTGCTCCAAATAATAATTTATTAGAGAAACTTAAATCAAACTTAGAAGAAGTGAAGGCGCGTGGCGGGAAGCTTTATATATTTGCAGATGAAATAAGTGAGGTGGAGTCAAGTAACGGGATGTTTGTGCTTAACATCAATAACACTTATGACTATATGGCCCCCATTCTGCATACAATTCCTTTACAGTTATTAGCGTACTATGTCGCTGTTATTAAAGGTGCTGATATTGATCAACCACGTAATTTAGCAAAATCAGTTACCGTGGAATAACATCCAAAGGACGACCTCCAAAATTAAATTTGTAACTAGAAAAAACATAAAAGAAAACCAGTTGTTTTGACATTTTTATCTTTTTTAGTTTTAATTTATATCAAGAAAAAAATATTATATTTTAGGTATAAAATGAAAATCACAAAAAAGTTAATTTTCTTTATTTATTTAGGTATTTTTTTCACCAACGATCTGTTGGCACAGGTTGTAGGCGAGGTTGTTGCTGATCATTATAGATGTGAAACATATGATCACATTGTAATTGAAACAAGAAGGGGATATACACTTGCTCAAGTCTACAGTGGATATAGTGATACGTATGAAGGTCATGTCTTAGAAGGAGATCTGCATTCATACGGATTTACTGAGATATATAAGGACGGTGAAGAAGTTGGACGAATATATGTTGATGACTATATGGCAAGTGAGTCTGCCGCGCTGGATTGGTGTTTTAAAGATTAATTATTAAGATCAATTATCGTTCTCTTATTTTAATTAATCCTAAAAAAGTCGTCCTTTTGAACAAAGTCCGTCACCGTCGAATAGGTGAGAACAGTCTTTTCTTTAGAGGGTCTTGGAAGGAGAGCAACGATGAAAAACACAATGGTCGGATTTAGTTATTTGTTGTTGATGGGATTTTCTTGGCAAGTCGGTGCGTTTGATAATGATGACTTGAAGAAATTTATGGAAACTAAGGAATGTCAGCAATGTGATTTGAGTGGGATACATCTGTCTGGGTCAGATCTAGAACTGGAAGGGGTAAATCTATCTGGGTCAGATCTGTCTGGGGCATGGTTGTATTACGCATATCTGAAAGGGACAATTCTGACGAATACTGATTTGACTGAGACAAATTTCGAGACCGCAGAAGAGTTCGATACTGCCGACACGACAGGTGCAATTTTTTGTCGGACAATAATGCCTGATGGAACAAAGAATAATTCGGGGTGTTCGAATGAATGTAGTAAAGAAGACCACGATTACGCTGAAGTTTGGGACAATTATTATGTTCCAGAAGATGCCCGTGCTTTTGGTTTGAAAATACAGCGTTTAGTAAGGAATAAAGATCTTCAAGGAATGTTTTCCTTGGTTGAGGGTGAATTACAAAACGGCCCAAGGAAGAGTTTCGTCGCTAGTAAGTCTTTCCAGGAAGTGTTTGACGACAGTTGGGTAAGTGTTGTGATTTTAGGTGAGGCGCCTTGCTCACCAGTCGGTTGGCGCGGCTTCATGCTTGGTAACGGCATGATTTGGTATAATAAATCGAAAAGTGGATGGAATATTTTCTCAATACATGGTGCAGTACAAGAGACCGTTGAAAAACCATTGCTAGGATGGACTATTAATAAAAAAATTGTTCATCCTTTTTGCTTCAATCGACCTTGGATGTCTGGCGACAATTTCGAAGAATTTGCTGAGGTCTTTGCAATTGATGATTTAGAGCAATTTTTTAAGGCACCTGGACGATTTATGGGTAATTTGATTTCCGATTTTGCGTCAATAAAACCGAGTTGGTGTTCGAGTTTTGATGGTGAATGTGAAAATATTGCGTTGGTTGCGCAACTGAAACAATGCTCGGCAGGGGATTTTGATTTTGAAGATCGAGACGGCAGCGTTTGGATCAAAGACTCATCAGAGGGTTATGATGTCGAATATGAATACAAAATTCTGAGAGAATTAAACTCAAGTAGATGTTCAAAATTAGCGCCAGATATTGGAGTAGAATGCAAAAAAGGTTATTTGTTGAGTATCGGCGATTACTCCGGTGGATCAATGGGATGGGACATTTCTTATGGAATCTACGGATTTTTTGATTTGGTAAATTTGGGACCAAGTATTGTTCCTCTAATGTTTTTCCCAAACAAAAATGAAGCACTTAATTTTCTTGATGAGGAATAAGGAGTGCATAAACCATTTGAATTATCGTTTAAGCCAATGCTTGCTCCAAAAGAAATGCTGCATAAAGGCATATTTGGCGGAACATATTTTAGTCGGATAGTCAGTCATAAGGATTTTCCTAAAGATTGGTTTGATGGACTAGATTCAAGTTTTTATCTCTCTGATAAATATTTAAGTAAGGTTAATTATTTCAAAATAAAGTCAGGACAATCACAAGAAGAGTGGGAAGCGAAGGGTTGGATGCACAAAGATGACCCGAGAGGCTGGTTTGAATGGTATTGTAAATATTTTACAGGTAGAAGACATGAAGATGATGAAAGGCAAATCAAGAGATGGCTGGCTTTTTGTGGCCCGAGAGGACGCTGGAGAAATATTATTTATATGAAAATCCATAGCGTGGGTTGTGGGATTGAACTTAGTGAAGATGTGAGCAGAAGGATTCAACAATCTCTTTTACATTGGTCATATGTTGTCAATGAAGAAGATTATCAGTTATGGTTAACATCAAAAAATATTAAAGCATCATGAAAAAAATTTCGCTAATTGTTACCATCTTATTTTTCTTATCAGCTTCGGCAATAGCTAGAAACGTATGCAATTGCAAAGGCTACGATGGCCCGGGTGGTCCGTGTTATGCAGGTCCGGGTGGCGGTTGGTCTTGTCCCTCAGTTTGTTCGAAGTGCGATCCTGTGCATCGCGAAAAGTTTGATGATCAATTATTACAAAATGAGCTTGGAGAGTGATTTAAACTCAGGATGAGAGGCATCGCGCAACCATTCAAAAAGAACCGACTCTGTATTTAATAACCATATATTTGCCTGCTCTAATCTTGTTAACGCTGTTTCATAACTTGTTAGCTTGCGAGAGGCAATTGCATCACTGACAACAAAAACATCATATCCTGTTTCCGTAAATTCTATTGCTGATTGTAAAACACAAATATGTGATTCCAGTCCTATCATGATAATTTGTTTCTTATTCAGTTTTTCCAAATGCTCTGAAAGACCTTCGGCTTGAAGACAGGAGAAACTAGTTTTCTCGAAGGACTTGGATTTTTCATTTAATTCATCTTTTACAAAGCTTTCAACATCACCCAATCCTTTTGGATATTGCATAGTTGTAATGACGGGCACATTTAATCGGTCAGCAGCTGTTAGCAATATGTAGGCATTACTTTTTAGGCGATTAATGACTTTTTCCGGCATAACAGCACTTAATTTTTCTTGAACGTCTACAATCATTAAACAACTATTTTCAACATCACATAAAAGTTTTTTAGTATTTGCCATTATTTTATCAACCATGCATTAATTAAGTTTAGATCATCAGGAGAAAGTGTTCCTGCAGATCGTTTTAGTTTCAAAGTATTCAAAATATAATTATATTTTGCATTACTATAATCACGACGTGCTTTTGATGTCGCTCTTTGTGATGCGACAACATCAACAGCAGTACGCGTACCTACTTCAAATCCTGCCTCAGTTGCAGTCAGGGCTGTTTCACTGGAAATGACTGCCTGTTTCAGTGCATTTACTTGGCTTATACCAGAAATGACGCCTAGATAGGCTTCTCTTGTATTTCGTTGTGCAGTTCGTCTGGCTTTTTCAAGATAATGCATTGCGAAGTTATACTGTTCATGCGCTTCACGTGTTTTCGAACTAACAAAACCACCAGAATATATCGGAACATTTAATTCAAGACCAATCGATGATCTATCTGTTCTGGTACTTCCAAACCGACCACCAGTTGAATCATATCCATGCGATGCAACTATATCAACAGTAGGTAAGTGACCTGCATGTTGTTTTTTGATTTCCTTTCTAGCAGTTTCTAGCGAAAAATTTGCTGCGCTAATATCTAGATTTTGCTCAATTGATAAATCAGCCCAGTTGTTAATATCTTCTGGCACGGGTTTAATTAATGTAATATTTTCACCCAGTCCATCAAACTCATCAATATACTCACCCGTTAATTCCCGCATCTCTTCTTTTGCATTATCAATTCCATTTATTGCCTGAATTTTCTGAGCTACTGCTAGATCATACCCAGCCTTCGCTTCTTGAACGTCAGTAATTGCGCTTAATCCAACTTCAAAACGTTGATTAGCTTGTTCTAGTTGTCTGCTTAAGGATTCAACCTCAATTTCTGCAAATTCAAGATTATCGATACTTCTTAAAACATTAAAATAAGACTCGCTAACACTAATAATTAAATCTTGTTGTGCTTTTGCAAGCTTTGCTTCCGATTCCTTAATTTCACTATCAGCTTGGGAAAGCGCAATAAATCTATCACGATGAAATAAAGGTTGGGAAAGATTTAAACTGTAGCCATGACTATTAAAATCAATTTCACCATCTGAACCAAATGTTGAGCTGGAAGTTATATCTTGGTTATTTCTTTTTGTATTAGCAGTAATATCTAAAGAAGGGAGCAATTGTGAACGAGCTTGTGGTCTAGACTCAAGTACAGCACGATGCTTTGAAATTACTTGCTGATAATTAGGGTCGTTTCTTTCAGCGAGCGAATATATACTTGTCAAATCTGCAGATAAAGAGCTAGTTGCAAATAGAATTACTGTAGTTGAAAAAAATATTTTTATAATTGATATTATTGTTTTCATAAATTTAATTAAATTTTAATTATTAGTTCTATTTAGTATTGTGCCATGTCTTTATCGATTGTTTTAGCCCAGGAATCAATCCCGCCATCTAAATTTAAGATGTGTTTGAAACCATTTTCTTCCAGAAATTCACAAACCTGAAAGCTGCGCATTCCGTGATGGCAAATTGCAATTATTTCATCATCGGTATTGAGCTCATTTATTAGTTTTTCTGGGTTAGACATACTAATATTAATAGAGTCTTCAATTTGACATATTGAAAACTCCCATGGTTCACGCACATCTAATAAAATAGGTTTTTCACCCGCATCTAGCTTTTTCTTAAGCTCTTCCGCTGGAATTGTTTGCATGATAAATCTGAACGTATTCCTTTATTTATGACCTAATATTATTTTGTTGTAGTTATCGACCGTATTATATAGCATGTCAGATAGCTAGGGGCGCCTAATTTGGCTGAGATTTACCCTCGACCTGATCTGGTTAGTACCAGCGTAGGGAAGCAAGTCAACGAATATTTTGCGCACCTTTTTACAATTTTTTATTTATTGAAGAGGTTAATATGAGCGCAATTTCTGATTCCATACTAAGTCAAACAGCAACAGTCGATGAGGGAATAGTAAAACCTATTCCAAATTCAAAAAAGATTTATGTTGCAGGGTCCCGACCTGATATCTCTGTTCCCATGAGAGAAATTTCATGTACACCAACGCAAACTAAAGATGGGCTAGAAAAAAATATACCAATTACTGTATACGATACATCAGGCTCATATACGGACCCAAACGTGACTATTGATATTCGAAAAGGCTTAGAACCAATGAGGAAGCAATGGATTGATGAGCGCGATGATACGAAACAGTTGGATGGCCCCACATCTTTGTATGGTTTACAGCGCTTAAATAATACTGAATTAAAAAGATTGCGCTATACCACAACCACTAAACCTCGGGTCGCTAAATCAGGAAGAAATGTTAGTCAGATGCATTACGCGAGAAAGGGAATCGTTACTCCTGAGATGGAGTTTATTGCTATTCGTGAGAATCAGCGTTTAAGCGAATATAAAAATACCAGTCTCACCCAGGCTCATTACGGTGTTCCGTGGTTAAGTCAGTTACCCGAAGAGGTTACACCAGAGTTCGTGAGAGATGAGGTTGCTATGGGCAGAGCGATTATACCGGCCAACATTAATCATCCCGAGTCCGAACCTATGATCATCGGCCGTAATTTTTTAGTGAAAATTAATGCCAATATTGGTAATTCGGCAGTTAGTTCGTCTATTGAGGAAGAAGTTGAAAAAATGACGTGGGCAATTCGTTGGGGTGCCGATAATGTTATGGATCTTTCAACCGGTAAAAATATTCATGAAACAAGAGAATGGATTATTAGAAATTCGCCTGTGCCAATTGGGACTGTACCCATTTATCAGGCTTTGGAAAAAGTAAACGGAAAAGCAGAGGAACTAACGTGGGAAATATATAAAGATACTTTAATTGAACAAGCAGAACAGGGAGTTGATTACTTTACAATTCATGCTGGTGTTCGCCTGCCGTATATTCCTTTAACAGCAAAACGTGTCACCGGCATTGTTTCGCGGGGCGGATCGATTCTGGCTAAATGGTGTCTGGCACATCATAAAGAAAATTTTCTTTATTCTCATTTCGAAGAGATTTGCGAAATCATGAAGTCCTATGATGTTTCTTTTTCATTAGGCGATGGATTAAGACCAGGTTCAATTGCTGATGCGAATGATGAAGCTCAGTTTGCAGAATTAAAAACACTTGGCGAATTAACAAACATAGCGTGGAAATATGATGTCCAAACAATGATTGAAGGTCCGGGTCATGTACCGATGCATATGATTAAAGAAAATGTTGATCTGGAAATGAAAGAATGTAGCGAGGCACCATTTTACACATTGGGCCCATTAACAACAGATATCGCTCCCGGCTATGATCACATCACCTCAGCAATCGGTGCTGCTATGATTGGTTGGTATGGTACCGCAATGTTATGTTATGTAACTCCCAAGGAGCATTTAGGCCTACCTAATAAAGACGATGTTAAAGAAGGTATTATTACGTATAAAATTGCCGCACATGCCGCAGATTTAGCAAAAGGGCATCCTGCTGCTCAGATTCGCGACAATGCGATTTCTAAAGCACGTTTTGAATTTCGCTGGGAAGATCAATTTAATCTTGGATTAGATCCCGATAGAGCACGTGATTTTCATGATGAAACATTGCCAAAAGAAGGGCATAAAACTGCTCATTTTTGCTCAATGTGCGGTCCTAATTTTTGTTCTATGAAAATAACTCAAGACGTCAGGGATTACGCAGCGAAACAAGGACTTAAGAATCTTGATAATGTTTTAGAAAAAGGCATGAAAGAAATGTCTAAAGAATTTAAAGAAAAAGGTAGTGAGATTTATAATAAGCTTTAAATTTTTTCATAATCATAACAAGGAAAAAATTTTTCAAGCGAAATGTATTGCCCAATTTTTTTCTGGCAAAAGCTAAACATATTATCTTGTATATCATCTGGGTAACGGACGGTATTATTTTTTTCAATTAATGGCGATGTTAACAGTATTTCATCAGGGTAAATTTTTTCGATTTTACGAAAATATTTTTTTGGCAGACGAAATCCCCCCAAGCTAACAGAATGAAGTAAATCTGAGTCAATTTTTGAGAAAATAGTCTCAAATAGTTCTTCATACTCGATAATAAAATCTTTTGTATAAATAAGCGGATCAAATCGTAAACCAATCTGCCACCCATTCTTTTGCAATTCTACAATCGCTTCTAATCGCCTAGTAACAGAAGGAGTTTTATGTTCTAAAATTGACGAGATTTTACTTGGAGTAAAGCTAAAAGCGACAACACAGTTATTAATGGAAGATATTTTTAATAAAGATTTTATTTGTGTACTTTTTGTTCTTAATTCAATTAGGCTATTAGGGTTTATTTCAAAGAATGGCATAAAATATTTTGTAAAATCTGAAACAGAGTCTAAAGCAAGGCTGTCACAATCATAACCAGAGAAGAAATGCACGCTCTCATTATTATGATTTTTTAAAATTGTTTTTATATCATTAGTAAAATCTTCATAATTTATAAATAAAACATAATTCGCAGATTGGAACATACCTTGTAAGAAACAATAGCGACAATCATAAACACAATTTAACATGTGAGAAAAATAATAATTGTGTTTAGCGCCTATTCCGTAATTATCGGGGGCTTTTAAAATCGTATTTTCATATTTTTTTGCTAGAATTAGTGCTGGATTTTTCTTCTGGAGTCTAAAATTTTGAGATTTTCGGTTAAATATTTCTGTGTATCGCCCACATGTTATTTTTTTTGCATTTGCAAAACGCTGGATTAAAACTTTAGTTCGAGGATGATCGAGTATTTCTTCTTCAATATAGATGGTATTTATCATTTTAGTGTATAGAAAAATCAGTTTTATTTAATTTATCTTGTAATTTTTTAAGTACTAATTTTCCTGTTTTTAGATTCTCAGTAATTTCTATGAAATTATTATCTGGGAATCGCAGATCAAGTTTTACTAATAAGCTTAAGAGTTGATATTTTTCAGTTTGACTAAAATGCCATTTTTTTAAAAAATTATCGTAATTTTTTGGTTGTTTTTTTATAGATTCAATTTCACTGGATAATAATCTTAACTCATCAAGTATTTTATTGATTATGCTTATATTATTTCTAATTAGCTGTTCAACATTATTTTTATCAATTTTTGATATAGGAGCTTTTTCATTATCTGAAATAATTTTTACAGAGTGGATTAGCTCCAATGTGCCGTATTGAGTGGCAGCAAAGAAAAAGCCGGATGCTTCCATATCGTATAGGCAGGGCTGATATTCTGTAGAAGGATTTTCTAGAGTAATTAAATCAATACATTCACACGGAGGGTTAAAAATGATCTGTGGATACCAGCATGATTGACTCTTATGTTCGACGATTTTATTAACTAATCTTATTTCTCCAATTGGTATATTTTCATGGCCTGCTATGCCAATGTTCAACCAAATGTCATGTCTGGATGTTTTGATGCAGGCATGGTGATAGGTTACAGCATCGATAGCGTTATTTATGCCAATATTAGTTACTACTAGACTTATTTCTTTTTCCGCAGATTGATACATTTTGAATAATTTAAACTCATTTAATCTGGCAAGCTTAAAGTTATCAATAATAGCCTCAGCTTCACATGGAAGTGCACAAAAAATATGTACCGACATTATTTTTCTTGCCTCATTTGAATACTGTTAATTATGAAAGATTCCCATGTCTCATTTGGTTGCCATACGTTTAGCATATCTTTTTTAGCTATTTCCTCTAAGACATCTTGTTTCAGGACTCTGTATAGATAAACAAAACATGAAACACGCCAATTATATGCGCAGTGAACAAGTATGTTTTTACTAGACTGTTGAGCCATAATATTAAAGAAGGATTCCAATTCATCATTGGATGGTTTTTTAAAATCTACAGGAATATGAATATAATCCATAGAATTTTTGTAAACAATTTCAGCTTCATTTTCGATTGCATCAGGAGAGTTAATTTCTGCAAGATTAATTATAATCTCAATATCACTATCTTTAATTCTTGAAAATTGATCAATAGTAGGTTGAGCAGATGTATGTAGCATTTCTGAGATTTTGTAATAATTTTTTAATTCTTTAAGCATATCGATATTTCATTTTTCTAAATCTTTCAGAATATTTATTTTCTCCGTACTTTTCACAACCTTTAAGAAAAATATTAGTCTTTTCTAATAATGAATCTATTGCTGCTTTTCTTTGTTCTATATTTAAGGAATTTGATTTTATAATATTTTCTAATGCAATTATCCTAAAGCGATCAATCCCCCAGTATTTTTTAGATAACTGGTCTTTATGCCCACCATATTTATTTGTTAATTCTTCATCAATAAATAATACAGGATATTTACAGCAAATACGTAACCACATATCATAATCTTCACAAGCTAATAATTCTTCATCAAATAATCCAATTTCATTAAATACTTGCTTATGAATTATTACTGATGATGGCGATATAACGCATAACGGTAAACAATAATTAAAAATATATCCTCCAAATTTTTTATGTTTATATTTTTGTTCAAGAGTTTCACCATTTCTATACCAAACCTCATTGGTATGACAAATTAAGCTATCAGGATTATTTTTTATTGCTTTTATTTGCTTTTCAATCTTATTTGATTTCCATGTATCATCAGAATCTAAAAATCCGATCCAATCACAATTTGTTTCACTTATGCCTTTATTTCTAGCAGCACTTACTCCTTTATTGTTCTGGTAAATATAGTTTATCTGAGGATATTTTGTTTTAATTAGTTCTTTAGTTCCATCATTTGACCCATCATCAATAATAATTATTTCATTTACAGCAAGAGATTGGTTGAGGACAGAGTTTATCGCGCGTTCTATGAATGTGACGCGATTATAGGTCGGAATAACAACTGCAATTTCAAGCATGCTAGAATCAAGTTTTATCGTTAAAATAGCTCATCAAAGAGATACGACTATATAAAATTATGGAACGTCTTAAAAATAAAATTGCGGTTATTACTGGTGCGAGCTCAGGAATAGGGGCTGCTATTACAGAATTATTTGCATCTGAGGGCGCTGATGTTGCTGTTAATTATTTAACATCAAAGGAAAAAGCAGAAATAGTAGCTAGTAACGTTAAGTCAGCGGGCAGACAAGCCATAATATTTCAAGCTGATATGTCTGAAAAAAATGAAATAAATCAATTAATTAAAAAAGTGACCGAGAAGTTTGGGAAAATAGATGTTTGGGTTAATAATGCCGGCGCCGATATTCTCACTGGTGAAGGCGCAACCGCAGATACTCATGAAAAATTAGAGAAATTAATTGAGACTGATTTAAAGGGTACAATTAATGCTTGTTGGTCCATTACAGAAACAATGGAAAAACAAGGTCATGGCGTCATTGTAAATATGGGCTGGGATCTAGCCGTACACGGATTTCAAGGGGTTAATCCTCAAATTTTTGCGGCAGCAAAATCAGGTGTATTAGGGTTTACAAGATCTTTTGCGAAAACTGCAGGGCCAATGATTCGCGTCAATATGGTTGCACCGGGCTGGGTGGAAACTGCATTTGCCAAAAATTATATGGAACGTACATTTTATGAAGATCGTATTCAAGAGATACCCTTAGGGCGTTTTGCTACACCTCGTGATATTGCAGAGGCGGTACTTTTTTTGGCATCAGAAGAATCATCTTATTTGGTAGGAGAATCTATCAACATTAATGGCGGCCTAATTTAGAACCATCAGCTCTGCGATTATTTAGTAGTGAATGAGTGAATGTATATTATATTTTGATAGCTTTTCTCTGCCGTTAAGAAAATCGAGTTCTATAATAAAAGCACAACCCACAATTTCTGCTCCTAATTTTTCTATTAACTGACAGCTTGCAGCCGCAGTTCCTCCGGTTGCTATTAAATCATCAACAAGCAATACTCGGTCATTTTTTTCTAGTGCATCAATATGAATTTCTAATGCAGCTGAACCATATTCAAGATCATAGGAGAGGCGCTCAACATCATAAGGTAATTTATTTGGTTTACGTAGTGGTATAAAACTAATACCTAATTCCCATGCAGCGAGACTTCCAAAAATAAATCCACGCGCCTCCATTCCTGCTACCGCAGTTAATTTTTCATTTTGAAAGGGCTGAATTAATTTCTTAACTGAAAGTTTTAGCATCTTGGGTTCTTTAATCAATGGGGTAATATCTTTAAATTGTATTCCAGGCTTAGGAAAATCTGGTATGTTACGAATATATCGATCAAGTTCTTTCATTTTATACTCTCATGTTTTATTTCTGACATAACCAATTTTTCCAGATTAATATAATCAATTTTACCTGTAGCTAATATTGGTATTTCTAATGATGTGATTATTTTTTTGGGTATTGTTAGTTCGCTTATTTGATTTTTCTTTGCAATTCTCTGCAGTTCTGAATTACCAGCTTCTTTATTTTCTGTTACTAGTATAATTTTCTCTTTATTTTTGTTATCAATAATAGAAACAGATGCGTGTTTTATTTCCGGCCAGGTGAGCGCAGCTAATTCTTCGACAGCAGTTAGCGACACCATCTCTCCTCCAATTTTGGCAAATCTTTTTGCCCTACCTAATATGGTTATAAAACCTTCTTCATCAACTTCAGCTATATCTCCAGTATCATACCAACCAGAACCTTTTTCAGTTGAAGGAGGCTGTATCTTTCCGGCTTTATCATGAAGTAAATAACCAAGCATAATATTTGGTCCGTTTACTACAAGATGACCGCCTTTTTTAATGCCTTCCACAATCTTAATATAATAATTCATACCATCCATAATACAGCCAACTGTGCCTTCTTTATTTTTGTTTAAATTATTGACTGATATAACAGGACTTGTTTCAGTGACGCCATATCCCTGTAAAATGGTTAAGTTAAACTTTTCTTGCCAAAGAGATATTGTATCTTTATGTAATTTTTCAGCGCCAGCAACGATATATTTTAATGTTTTAAAATCTACTGAATTTGCATAATAAGCATAGCCTTTAAAAAATGTGTTTGTTCCAAAAAGTATTGTGGCTTTAAGCTTCCCAATCAACTCAGGAATGATGCGATAATCTAATGGTGTTGGATAAAGAAAAACTTTTGATCCACCAAAAACAGGCATTAGAAAACCAGCATTAAGTCCAAACGAATGATATAAAGGAAGACAGCAAAATAGAATATTAGATGTTCCAAATTCGATATGACATTTTACCTGGGCAAAATTAGATAAAAGATTTCTATGTGACAAAACAACCCCTTTCGGATGTCCTTCTGATCCAGATGTAAATAGCACTACTGCTGCTGATTTTGAATCTTTTGCAAAACTTTTTTTGTTATAGTATTTGTTAATGTTTAAATAAATAAGAAATGCATAAATTTTTGATTTTATATCAATCTCTTCTTTTATATCTTCCAGATAAAAAATTTTGTATTTCTTTTCTAGTTTATCAATAGTATTTTCAAGCTTTGCCTTTTTTATAAAAGTTTTTGAGGTACAGATGGTTTCTATTTTTGCAGTTTGACACGCCCTTTTTATTGCAAATAAGCCAGAAGTAAAATTAAGCATAGCAGGCACTCTTCCAATAAACTGTAAAGCAAAAAATAATACTGATAACGCAATTGTATTTGGAAGCATGATGCCAATATATCCAGACATACCAGTTTGTTTTTTTAGGTAAACTCCTAATAAGATACTTTGTAGAATTATTTTTCTATAGCTTATTGGTTTGCGACTAATATCTTCAATAATTTTGTATTGTTTACCAAAGTTATTACTTGCATCAAGTAGAGCGGAGAAAAGTGTTTTTTTGCAATCAAAACTTGTATAAGTATTATTTTCCATCAAGCCTTGTGTTTCTTTATTAGTATTTACTAATTAGCTTTTATCAAGCACCGGTAAGATTTTTTCTAATTACAAGAGTTTGCCCAGGTTGGAGCGGTTTATTTTTTCTTAAATTATTCCATTCCAGAAGTTCTGCAACATGAATATCAAATCTTCTTGCTATTAACCACAAAGAGTCACCTTTCTTTACAGTATATTCTGTGAATGATTCGTTATGGATTACTGTTGTTTGTATTATATTTTCTTCTTCTTTTTCTGCCTCTATATTGAGTTTTAGAGTTTGCCCAGGTTGGAGCGGTTTATTTTTTCTTAAATTATTCCATTCCAGAAGTTCTGCAACATGAATATCAAATCTTCTTGCTATTAACCACAAAGAGTCACCTTCTGTCACGGTATATTTTGTTACGGAACCACTACGCTTTATTATTTTTTTTGCAACTTTGTTGTTTTTGCTATGAGTTGTATCATTAATCCAAAGTATTAATTTTTGTTTAGGCCTTAAGAAACTTTTCTTTGAAATACCATTCCATTTTGCAAGTTGATTAACACTTATTCCATAATTTCTCCCTATATCCCAAAGATTATCTCCACGTTTTACGATATAGGTATAGCGTTTTCCATCGCTTGTTTTTAATCCTTTAAATTTTCTTGCATCGAGACTTAAAGAATAAAACTTATTTGGTTTCTTTGCGGTTGGTATTAGTAAAGATCTCCCTTCTCTAATCATATTACCTCTTAAGTCATTAGTTTCCCTTATAGCGCTTACACTAGTTTTATATCTTTCTGCTAATAGACCTAACGATTCACCTTTTTGTATAATGTGCTGTTTCCAAACAACACGTTCTTTTTTTGGAAGAGCGGTTAATTTATTTTTAAAATCTTCAGCAATTTCAATTGGGAGAAGTACTTTATGAGGTCCACCAGGGTCAGTTGCCCAACGATTAAATCCAGGATTTAGAGTATAAATTTTATCAATTGGTAATCCAGATAAAACTGAAATAGTTGCAAGATCGATTTGACTTTTTACATCAATAATTTCGAAGTAGGGGCTATTTTGTATGCTATTAAAATTAACGCTGTATTTTTCGTTATTTTTAAGAACTTCCGCTATTGCTAATAAGCTTGGCACGTAACTTCTTGTTTCCGGAGGCAGGCGCAATGACCAAAAATCAGTTTTTTTACCTAATTTCTTATTTCTTTTGATTGCACGTTCAACATTACCTTCCCCAGAATTATATGCGGCAAGCGCATGAAACCAGTTACTATTAAATCTTTTGTGAAGAGCTTCTAAATAATTAAGTGCTGCATTTGTGGAAGCGACAATATCTCTACGACCGTCATACCACCAGTTTTGTTTTAGTCCATAACGTCTACCGGTAGCTGGTATAAATTGCCATATACCAGAGGCTCTACTCGGCGAGAGGGCAAAAGGTTGATAAGCGCTTTCCACAATTGGCAATAAAGCTAAATCAAGCGGCATATTACGTTCTTTTAGTTTTATTACGATGTGATAAAGATATGGTTCTGCACGTTTAACAACACGATCAATATACTGTTGATTTCGGCCAAACCATGCGATCTTATCTTTAACCTTTTTTCGATGCACGTTACTTTCCAGCACGAGTCCATCCTGAATCATCTCCCATAAATTATCATATGTTTTTTGTTCAGAAACTTCGTTGACAAGAGACTCATCGACTTTTTCTTCCGAAAAAAATTCTTCGGAATCTAAAACTTTTTGTTTTTCAATTTCGATAGATTGGCTTGTTGTTTCTGGTTCACTCGTAGCGGTTTTATTAACATAGGAGCAGCCATTTAGAATAAATAGCATTAATAAAATGTAATAAGTTATTGTTTTATTTATCATTTCTTTATTTATTTAGGCTCTTTATATTTAATTTTAGTGAGATTAGGAGTTTTTTGATTCTAGATTGAATCTTTCCAACTGCGTATTGTAGCAAAAACTTCAACAGGATTATCTAGCTTCCTTCCTGCTTGTTTTGATGCAGCATTTATAACAGATTTCTCTTCGCAACGAAGAAATGGATTGGTTTCTTTTTCAATTTTTAAACTAGCCGGCACTGTGGGACGATTCATTTTTCTTACTTCTTTTGCCGTGGCTAGGCGCTTTTCTATCAATGGGTTATTTTTTTCAACAATAGATGCGAATTTAAGATTTGAAACTGTATATTCATGTCCGCAATATACGAGTGTGTCATCCGGAAGTTCTTTTATTTTCGTTAATGAATGGTGCATTTCTGCTGGGGTGCCTTCAAATAAACGCCCACATCCTGCTGTAAACAACGTATCCCCGCTAAGTAGCATTTTTTCCGCATAATAGGCAATTGCTCCTGATGTATGCCCTGGAACGTCTAAAACTCTAATATTCAGTTCTAATTCCGGTAAATTAATAATATCTCCCTCGCTTACAGAGTTTGTGCTACCCGTAACGACCTCTTTTTTTGGTGTATATACGGGTATGTCATATTCATTTATTAGACCATCAATACCTCCGACATGATCCCAGTGATGATGGGTTATAAATATTGCAATAGGCATTAAACCTCGAGTTTTAATAATTTCTAAAACTGGTTCATGCTCACTAGGATCGACTATAACTGTGCTTTGATTTATTTTGTTTTCAAGCAGCCAAATATAGTTATCCTTTAAAGCAGTTACAGGTATGATCTCTATCATTATTTAATGAGTTTTTTTGTGAAAAATACGCCCCATGAAGTCTAAAAGCTTAAATGAATTAACATTAAGAGACAAACTTTCAATATGGTTTAGGAGTCCATTGGGGAAAGTTGTCTTTTCTTTAGAAAAAGAACAATTGGAAAATATTCTCCCGGGATTATTCGGTTACCATATATTGCAATTTGGCTACACTGCAGAATTAGATTTTCTTAACCCATCTCGCATTTCTAATAAGACAGTACTTTTTTTAGAAGATAGCGAAATAAATAAAAAAATAAATATGTCCATTCGAACAACCGCAGAGGATTTACCGATTACTATGGATAGTATTGATGTGGTTTTGTTACCTCACGTATTAGAATATTCTAAAGATGCTCATAAATTATTGAGAGAGATAGAGAGAGTTCTTATTCCTGAGGGTTATGCTGTTATTATAGGGATTAATCCTTATAGTTTGTGGGGGTTATGGCATATGCTTTTCTGTTGGTGGAGTAAGATGCCGTGGGGCGGTCATTTAATTTCGGTATCGAGAATGAAAGATTGGTTATCGCTACTCGATTTTGAGATTGAAAAGGTAAAATACTTTTTCTATTCTCCGCCATTTTCCAATGTAAAATTGGTGAAAAAATTTTTACCTTTAGAGCGATTGGGAAAATATTGTTACCCAATATTTGGCGGTCTGTATATAGTTGTTGCAAAAAAACGTATTGCGCCACTGACACCAGTTAGAATGAAATGGCGACAAAAACAAAATCTTCTAGGGACAGAGTTTATTAAGCCAACATCAAGAGGGATTGTAGATAGGTGATGCCAAAAAAAATTAGAATATATTCCGATGGCGCATGTCGAGGTAATCCTGGGCCAGGAGGCTGGGGAGCCTTATTAATATATAATGATACAGAAAAAGAAATTTATGGTGGTGAGTTAGAGACAACTAATAACCGCATGGAATTAATGGCGGCTATTATGGGTATTGAATCATTGAAAGGCCCATGTGAAATTGTAGTAACAACAGATTCAAAATATGTAATGAATGGAATTACCGAATGGATGGAAGATTGGAAAAAACGTGATTGGAGGACGGCGTCAAAAAAACCTGTCAAAAATAAAGATCTTTGGCAGAGACTAGATGTAGCATGTAGTATTCATACGATTGAATGGTGCTGGGTTAAAGGGCATAGCGGACACCAAGAAAATGAACTTGTTGATTTGTTAGCAAATAAGGGGATTGACGAGATATCAGCATGAGACAAATAATACTCGATACGGAAACTACCGGTCTTGAGCCGAAACAGGGACATCGAATAATTGAAATTGGCTGTATAGAACTTAAAAACCGATGCGAAACAAATCAAAGCTTTCACCAATACATTAATCCAGAGCGCGATGTTGAAGACGGTGCATTTAATATTCATGGATTAAGCAATGAATTTCTCTCAAATAAACCTCGTTTCTCTGATATAGCTCAGGAGTTTATTGAATTTATAAAGGATAGCGAACTTATTATTCATAACGCACCATTTGATGTTGGTTTTATCAATTCAGAATTAAAGTTGTTAGGAAAAAAATGGGGGAGAATAGAAGATTACTGCACAGTTTATGACACATTAACATTGGCTAGAGAAAAACATCCAGGTCGAAAAAATAACCTTGATGCTTTATGTAAACGTTATGAGATTGATAATTCACAACGAGATTTGCATGGCGCTTTATTAGATGCAAAAATTTTAGTTGATGTATATTTAAAGATGACAGGCGGGCAGACGAATCTTAGTTTTGATTCAAAAAGTGTAGAAAACATTAAAAAAAATGAACCCGAGAAACATGCAAATAGCAGGCAGGAAAAGTTGGTTGTTATCGAACCAACTGAGAGCGAACTACAGCGTCATCACTTACTGCTGAAATCAATTAAAGAAAAAAGTGGCGGTAAATGCCTTTGGATCGAGAGCGAGCCAGATTAAAATTTATTTATTAACAGCCTCTTTCGTAATTTTTTGTAACTCACCTTTTTCGAATAAATCCATAGCTATGTCGCAACCACCAATTAATTCACCATTTACAAATACCTGAGGGAATGTTGGCCAATCTGAAAATTTAGGTAAATTTTCTCGCATTTCTGGCTGTGCCAGTACATCTACGTAACTAAATTCTACGTCACATGCTTTTAAAGCTTCACAGGTACGCATTGAAAAACCACATTGCGGGAAATCTGGAGTACCTTTCATAAAAATGACTACAGGGTTTAAATTCAGTGTATTTTTTATTTGTTCAATAATGGGCTCCATAATCCACCTTTTTTTTTGAATTAATAGTATTTAGGTAAAAAATAATACCAAAATAGATGATAAAAAAATATATAAATGACCAAGATTATCGGGATATTTTTATTAGGGTAAGTATAATCTGAACTACTTTTACGGGTTTTATTCTAAATAAAAAAATAGTTTTATCACGCAGGAGGATATGTTTATGAACCCACTAAAATCAGTACGTGCAACAATAACCTTGGGCTTTGTTTTGGCTGCGGTAATTGCATTATTGGTAAATAATGATGGTAATGTTTTAGAATCGATCGGTGAAAGATGGTCTTTGGTTGTGTGGCTGCATGTATTTTTCGGAGTAATTTGGATTGGCTTACTTTATTATTTTAATTTTGTTCAAGTACCCGCTGTTGGGGAAGCTTTGGCAGATGAAGGAGGCCCTGGCCCTGCCGCCATAAACAAATATGTTGCACCCCGCGCGTTATGGTGGTTTCGTTGGGGAGCGTTATTGACGTGGATAACTGGTGCAGTTGCGTTGCATTATTATTTACCAATAAGCCTACATGATGCCTTCATGTTAAAAGGTGGTGTTATGGGTGTTACCATAGGAATAGGTGCTTGGTTAGGGACGGTTATGCTGTTTAATGTTTGGGTATTAATATGGCCAAATCAAAAGAAAATTCTAGGTATAGTAGAAGCTGACGCAGATGAAATCGCGAAGGCAAAAAATGTCGCTTTAATGGCTTCTAGAACAAATACTTTATTATCAATTCCCATGTTAATGTGCATGGTTGGTTATGGGCATGGTTTGCCACTGTAAATAATAGATATAGTTAAGCAGAATCATAGCCCGGCGATAGCCGGGCTTGTTATTTTAGCTGTCAAAAGTAAGCAAGATTTTATTAGGAAAAATTTTCATGAGTAAATTCTTAATGAATAATTATAACCCTTTACCAGTCAGTTTTGTGAGTGGCGAGGGTTCTTGGCTGATAGATAATAAGGGCGAGCGTTATTTAGATGCTTTAAGCGGTATAGCAGTTTGTGGATTAGGGCATTCACATCCATCTTTGAGTGAAATCATTGCAGACCAATCAGTAAATTTAATTCATACCTCAAATATTTATGAAATACCATTACAAGAAGAGCTAGCTAAAAAACTGATTATTCACTCTGGCATGGACAATGTATTTTTTTGTAATTCTGGCGCTGAAGCAAACGAAGCAGCAATAAAGTTAGCACGCCTTTATGCTAGCAAGAAGAAAATATCAAACCCAACTGTAGTTGTTATGAAAAACAGTTTTCATGGCAGAACTTTAGCAACATTAAGTGCAACCGGCAGCACAAAAGTTCACAAAGGTTTTGAGCCTTTGGTTAGCGGATTTAAACACATTCCATACAATGATATTGAAGCGCTGGAGTCTGTTATTCAAAAAGAAAAAAATATCGTTGCAGTTTTGCTTGAACCTATTCAAGGCGAGGGCGGAATAATTGTTCCAAAAAAAGATTATTTAAAAAAAATAAGATCGATTTGTGATAAAAATGATTTTTTAATGATTGTTGATGAAGTCCAATCAGGGATGTGTCGAACGGGCAAATGGTTTGCCTTTCAGCATGATGATGTTCTGCCAGATGTAGTAACTGTTGCCAAAGCTTTAGGTAACGGTGTTCCAATCGGAGCTTGTATGGCAAGAGAAAAATCTTCAAAATTATTTCAGCCTGGCAGTCATGGTTCTACTTTTGGCGGGAGCCCTTTTGTTTCGAGAGTTGCATTAGGGGTGATTGATATATTAGAAACAAATAAGATGGATGAATATGCAGCAAAACTTGGAAGCTATCTCCTCGATAATTTTAGAGAATCATTGAAGGGGATTTATGGGGTAGTCGATATTCGTGGAAAAGGGCTTATGATAGGAATTGAGTTGGAAAAAGAATGCCTAGATTTAGTGGAAAAGGCGCTTAAAAATAAATTATTAATAAATGTAACATCTGGTAATGTAATACGATTGTTACCGCCATTAGTTATGAGCGAAAAAGAGGCTGATCAAGTGGTATCTGTACTAACCAACGTACTAAAGAAATATCTGCATTAATCACATTGAAATGACAGGATTTAAATTGAAAATATATTTTTTAAGGTATTTAGCGTGAGCGTAAAGCATTTTTTGACACTCGATAGTTTAAGTCGCTCAGATCTCGAATCTATAATGGATCGTGCTTTAGAACTAAAAAATGAGGTAAAAAACGGGAAGTTCGGTGCAACACTTAACAACCGTGTTTTGGGGATGATTTTTGAAAAATCGTCAACGCGCACTCGTGTTTCTTTTGAAACGGGAATGGCACAGCTTGGTGGCCATGCTATTTATCTCGCGCCAACTGGAAGCCAGATTGGTCGAGGAGAGCCACCTCAAGATACTGCAAGAGTCCTATCAAAAATGGTTGATTGCATTATGGTAAGAACATTTGAACATCATCGGCTCGAACAGTTTGCAAGTTATTCTGATGTACCCATAATTAACGGATTATCAGACAGTTTTCATCCATGCCAATTATTAGCTGATTTATTAACTTATAAAGAAGCACGAGGATCGATTGAAAATAAAAAAGTTGTTTGGCTGGGAGACGGGAATAATATGTGTCATTCATACATGAATGCCGCGCGCATTTTTAACTTCCAATTAGTTATTTCTTGTCCTAAAGAATTTATCCCTGACTCTGAAATACTAAAATTTTCAAAGGAAAATACATCACTAGAGCATGATCCTTGTAAAGCTGTTGATAGCGCTGATTTAGTTGTTACTGATGTGTGGGCAAGCATGGGTCAGGAAAATGATCAGGAAAATAGAAAGGAAAAATTTAAGAAATATCAGGTTAACTTAGAAATAATGTCAAAAGCAAAAGATGATTCACTTTTTATGCATTGTTTACCCGCGCACCGCGGGGAAGAAGTCACGGAAGAAGTGCTTGAAGGTCCTCAGAGTATAGTGTGGGAAGAAGCAGGTAATCGACTACATTCGCAAAAAGCATTGTTAGAATTTTTATTAATTTAATCATATATTTCGTTATTTTTTTGATTCGATCCTGAAAATTTAAAAACTAGATTTGTTTTTTTTTATTTGGTTGTTAAGGTTTATGCATTTTTTATTAAGTAACGATGATGGCTATCAGTCTCCAGGGATTTCTGCTTTAGCAGAAGTGCTTGAGGATTTGGGTAGGGTGACTGTTGTTGCACCTGATAGGGATTGTAGCGGAGCCAGTAATTCACTCACATTAGATTCCCCTCTTTATGTTAAGCAGGACAAACGCGGGTTCCATTATGTTAACGGAACTCCTAGTGATTGCGTGCATCTCGCAATTACCGGACTTCTAAACGAGGAGCCTAACATGGTAATTAGCGGAATAAATTCAGGAGCTAATTTAGGTGATGATGTTCTTTATTCCGGCACTGTTGCAGCTGCTATGGAAGGACGATTTCTTGGCTGTCCCGCAATCGCTTTTTCACTCGCCGGAGAGAAGCCAACTGATTATTCAGCTTCAATATTAGCCGCTAAAAAAATAATTCAATCGCTTATAGAAAATCCATTAGACGATGTTTTATTAAATATAAATATCCCAGATGTTAATTATGAGCAGATAAAGGGTTTTAAAGTTACCCGCCTTGGAAATAGACATAAATCTGAGCCAGTTATGGAAAGTTTTGATCCTAAAGGGAGAAAGGTATATTGGGTTGGGCCGGTTGGTGCAGAACAGGATGCTGGCGAAGGCACTGATTTTCATGCAATCCGTAACAAATATGTATCAATTACACCAATTCAAATTGATTTAACACGACATCGGTCACTCGTATCTTTGTCTAAATGGATTGAGGTTCTCAATTAATGCCATTAGAACTAGAAGGTATTGGCATGACATCACAACGAGCCCGTGATCGTCTTGCAAAAAAATTAATAGAAATGGGCATTCAATCTGAGCCTATAATTGAAGTAATAAGAAAAATCCCCAGACACTTTTTTATTGATGAGGCTTTGGCGAGCAGAGCATATGAGAATACAGCTTTACCTATCGGTTTTAATCAAACTATTTCACAACCATATATTGTCGCAAAAATGACTGAGGCATTAATAAAAAACAAGGAGCTTAAAAATGTCTTGGAAATTGGAACAGGATGTGGTTATCAGGCTGTTGTAATCGCTCAATTTGCAAAATATGTTTACACTGTAGAAAGAATAGATGGTTTACTGACTCGTGCACGAGAACGATTCCAAAAATTAAAATGTAATAATATTCGTACAAAACATTCTGATGGAAATATTGGATGGTCTGCGCATGGCCCATATGATGGAATTATTGTTGCAGCAGCACCTATTGGTATTCCAAAAGCACTAATAGAGCAACTTGCTTTAAACGGCCGTCTTATAATACCTGTTGGCGAAACAGGAAAGCAAAAATTACTAATGATTACACGTACACAAGATGATTATATAGAGGAATATCTTGATTCCGTAAGTTTTGTTCCAATGTTGAGCGGCATCGATACTAACCGGTGAAGATAAAATGTTTTTTTGCTACAGAAAATTATTCTATTTGTTAATTTTTGCTTTACTCCAAGCATGTTCAAGTAGCGGGGTTGCTCCCGTTTCAAATCGAAATGAGATAAAAGAACCGCCTCCAAATATTTCAAAGCCAAGCAAAAAAGCCGAAAAGAAAACACAAAAAAGAATAGTCAAAAAACAAAAAATAACACCAAAAAATGCGGGGAATTGCTATGTAATTGCTCAAGGAGATACATTATATTCGATTGCTTGGCGTTATAATTATGATTACAAAGAATTGGCTAATTGGAATAATATTGACCCGCCTTATATCATTAATTTGGGTAAAAGCATTTGTTTTAAACCCATAAGAAATAAACAAGTTAAGGAATTAAAATCACAGTCAAACGATGTTAAATTCTCGAAAAAAACGAACGTAAATGATAAACCCGAGGTTCAAACTAAAACAGTTGTTAGGGAGAAAAAACCATCTAAGAATTTACCTCCAGGAACAATAAAATGGTTCTGGCCAACTAAAGGTAAGATAGTTAGATTGAATTCTCCTACATCAAAAAAAGGCTTGGATATATCAGGAACACATGGACAACCTGTCAATGCCGCAGCCGAGGGAGAGGTTGTGTATAGTGGTAGTGGATTAGTAGGTTACGGAAAGCTTATTATTATTAAGCATAATGACAAATTTTTAAGTGCTTATGCGTATAACAGCGAGATTTTAGTCAGGGAAGGTGATGCTGTTAAGGCAGGGCAAGAAATTTCCAAAATGGGGCAGGATCATGCTGGTCGTAAAATCCTACACTTTGAAATACGACAAAATGGAAAGCCTGTAAACCCTCTCAAACATCTTCCAAAAAACCAAGGATAGTGCTTACGAAAAGGTCATTTATTAGTAATTCATAACATAGCAATAAAATAAATTAGGCATTATTTGCTAAAAATAAACAGGCAACAACATTTCTGCCTTCATCAATTAGCAGGTTATAACTTCTGCAGGCGGCGCCTGTATCCATTATTTCGAAACCAATATTTTTCTTATTTACATAATCTCCCCATTCTTTATTTGGAAAATTTGATGTTTTTCCAGAGCCAACTAGTATTATTTCAGGCTGCCACGACATTAATTTGTTTAAGTGTTGCAACGCAAAATCATGATAATTTTTGGTTAAAAGATCTTCATGAATGTGGTTTTTTGATATAACTATGTTCTTTTGAACCGTTCTATCGCTCAACTTAAACCAATTATCTGAATAGGCAATAATTTTATTCGCGCTAGGACTGACATTATTTAGCTTAATATGCATTACTTTTTACTTCTTAACAATTTTGACGAATAATAACAAAAAATTTAGTACCTAAATTTTAAAGGATATTTAAAAGAAATGAGAATAATTTTATTGGGGCCACCGGGCGCTGGAAAAGGCACTCAGGCTAATATTATAAAGCAAAAATTTAATATTCCACAGATCTCAACTGGGGATATGTTGCGTGCAGCAATTAGCGAAGGAAGTGAATTAGGTGTTTCAGCAAAGAAAATTATGGATGCTGGAGAGCTGGTATCCGACGAACTAATACTGGATTTAGTCAAGGAACGTATTAATCAGCATGATTGTAAGGAAGGTTATTTATTTGATGGTTTTCCACGAACGATAGCGCAAGCAAACGGGATAAATGAATCAAAAATAAGCATTGATTATGTAGTTGAAATTACAGCAAAAGATGAAGAAATAATAAAGCGTATGTCAGGTCGAAGAGTACATTTAGCTTCAGGTAGAACGTACCATATTGAATTTAATCCACCCAAAATTGAAGGGAAAGATGATGAAACAGGAGATGAACTTGTTCAAAGAGAAGATGATCAAGAAAACACTGTACGGAAACGTTTAAATGTATACAGAAAAGAAACAGTACCATTAATTGCTTATTACAATAATCAATCTAAAGAAACTGATTCTAAGGTTAAATATCTAGAGATTAATGGAATGCAGGACGTTAAGTGTGTAGCAAATGATATTTTGTCAAAATTATTGTAACTTTTGCGCAACAAAATAGATTATTTTTGTAAATATTAATGTATTTTTTTAAAAATTCTCTGTTTTTTTAAAATTTATTTAAAAAAAACTGTTTTTTTTAAATAAAAAGAAATTTTTTAAAAAAAAGTAGAAAAAATGAAAAACATCACTATAATCCCATTTCAATATACTATATTAGTAGTATATTAAGATGTCTTGTTTGTTAAATTAATTTAATGTTCAATTTCTAGGGGAGTCTCTAACAATGGCAAAACGAAAAGCTAAACGTAAGACTGCAAAGAAAAAGACAGCAAAGAGAAAGGCTAAACGTAAGGTAGCCAAGAAAAAGACAGCAAAGAGAAAGGCAAAACGTAAGGTAGCCAAGAAAAAGGCAAAAC
>CAZJED010000018.1:12087-26551 GCA_964544965.1 uncultured Enterobacteriaceae bacterium | reverse complement strand
AATATATCATGGATTCCTTCTCACCCAATTGCAGGGACTGAAAAGAATGGAGTAGAAGCATCATACGAAGATTTGTTTGTTGGCCATCGCGTCATATTAACTCCATTGAAAGAGACTTCAGAAAAAGCACACGAACTTGTTACAGAGATGTGGAGGTCTGTTGGCGCTAATGTTATTGATTTAGATGTTAAACATCACGATGAAGTTCTTGCGGCAACAAGCCATTTACCACATATGCTTGCTTATGCTTTGGTTGATTGTCTTGCTAGCATGCAAGAACGTGATGAGATTTTTGAATATGCAGCAGGCGGATTCGCCGATTTTACTCGAATTGCATCTAGCAGCCCAGATATGTGGCACGATATTTGTTTTTCAAATAGAGAAGCATTAATTAGAACATTAGAAATTTTTTCATCACATATCGACAATATAAAATTAGCTATTGAAAAATCAGAAAGTGATGAACTATTGAAAACTTTTAAACGGGCTAAAGAAGCAAGAGATAAGTTCAATAGAGAAAAGAATAGATAGTAGCTACAACCAATCATTAAATATTGAAATGAATCTAAAGGATAATATCAATTTTCGTACTAAACCGAGCCACTCTATTATAGGTAAAACATGTATTCCAGGTGATAAATCAATATCTCATCGCGCTGTTATTTTCGCTGCTATCGCAGAAGGTGAATCAAGAATCAACAACTTTTTACAAGGAGAGGATACATTAGCAACCATTAGAGTTTTTCAGGAGCTGGGAGTAAGAATTAAAAATAAAGGCGATTATATTTTAGTAAAAGGCGTAGGACTTCATGGTTTATGCTCAAAAAATCCAGTCCTCGATTTTGGCAATTCTGGCACATCCGTGAGATTGCTTGCAGGTTTATTATCTGCTCAAAATTTTAATTCTGAATTAATCGGAGACGAATCTTTAATGAGAAGACCAATGCTTCGCATTGTTAACCCACTGAAAGAAATGAATGCTAAAATTAGTTGTAGTCAAGAAGGAACGTTGCCAATAAAAATAGAAGGAGGGCAAAATATAAAAGGGATTCATTGGAGATTGCCAGTTATAAGCGCCCAATTAAAATCTTGTTTGTTGATAGCAGGACTCTATGCTGAAGGAACAACAAGAATCATCGAAAACATAGCGACCCGAGATCATACTGAAAGAATGCTCGCTAGTTTTTCTCACCCTACTACAAAAAAGGACAATAAAATTTCTATTAAAAAAGCAAAAAAATTAATCGGTTGTGAAATTATTGTGCCAGGAGATTTCTCTTCTGCCGCCTATTTTATTGTTGCCGCGACATTGGCGCCTAATTCCAATCTAACGCTTGAGGGTATTGGCGTAAATCCAACTCGTAATGCCATGATAGAAATATTGAAACTAATGGGTGCTAACATAGAGCTCAAAAATGAACGACTAGAATCCGGCGAACCAATCGCAACAATAAATATAAAAAGTAGTAAATTGGTAGGCATTGATATTCCTGAAGAATTAGTTCCAGTTGCAATAGATGAACTTCCAATTATTTTAGTAGCTGCTGCTTCAGCAAAAGGTAAAACAAGATTATCTGGAGCGAGTGAACTACGTGTTAAGGAAAGCGATAGGATTCAATCAATGTTAGATGGTTTTACTGCTTTAGGTATAAACGCAGAAGCTTTAGATGACGGCATGATTGTTGAGGGCGGTCAATTTAATGGCGGCGTAATAAATAGTTGTAGCGATCATCGTATTGCAATGGCTTTTTCTATTGCAGGTATAATAGCTAAAGATTCTATAACTATTAATAATTGCAATAATGTTGCAACATCATTTCCGAAATTTGTTGAAACTGGTAAGAATTTAGGCATAAATATAGATTATGTCTAATGTGTTAGTTATTACTATTGATGGACCAAGCGGCACTGGCAAGGGAACAATTTGTTGTCGCTTAGCCTATTTGATGAAATGGAATTTTCTTGATAGTGGCGCTTTATATCGCGTGCTAGCAATTGCGGCAAAAAAAAATCAAATAAAAAATGAAGATGAATCAGAATTAATAAAGTTGGTAGATAAATTAGATGTAAAATTTAAGATGAGAAGCTCAGGAAGTATGACCGAAGTTTTATTCAATGGAGAAATTGTTACAAACGAGATTCGTACTGAAACTTCCGGCAAAGCAGCTTCAATAATTTCTCCTATAGCAGGGGTGCGTAAAGCGTTACTAACGCGACAACGAGCATATTGTAAACAGCCCGGATTAATTGCTGATGGCCGTGATATGGGGACTGTCGTATTTCCTAACGCAGAATTAAAGATATTTCTAACAGCGAGTATTGATGAGAGAGCCAAAAGACGATTCAAACAGTTGAAGGAAAGAGGTATTAGTGTTAATCTCCGCCGCCTTTATGGGGAAATTAAAGAAAGAGATGAGAGAGATAGTAGACGCAAGTTATCTCCATTAAAGCCCGCAGATGATGCGGTTATTGTCGACACAACTGACATTAGTATTGAGGACGTTATTAAAAAAATTTCGGTATTAGTTATTGATAAGATTCCAAATTTACCGAAACAGGTGGTTGATTATTTACGGTAAACAATCAACTTAAGATTAACTAAACAATTAATAGCCTTGCTGAAATTTCAAGCAGGTTTCAGGAATAACCATTCATGAGCGATAGTTTTGCCGAATTATTTGAACAAAGCCAAATAGAAAAAAAAATGCGTCCGGGCACTATAATTAGTGCCAAAGTTCTAGACATAAAAAATGATAACGTAATTGTTAATGCTGGACTTAAATCTGAAGGCGTTATTCCAATAGAACAATTTTTAAATGATGAAGGTCAAATCGAGATAACTATTGGTGATGATGTTGATGTTTCTCTTGATTCAATAGAGGATGGTTACGGTTTTACTCGCCTTTCACGAGAAAAAGCGAAACGAAAAATTGCTTGGCAGGAATTAGAGAAGGCTCATGAGGATGACAAAACAGTAACTGGGATTATTACTGAAAGAGTAAAAGGAGGTTTTACTGTTGAAGTTGGCAAAGTACGCGCTTTTTTACCAGGTTCGCTCGTTGATGTAAGGCCAGTACGCGATACTTCTTTTCTTGAAGGAAAGCCCATTGAATTTAAAGTTATAAAAGTCGATCAACGCCGCAATAATATTGTTGTATCAAGACGTGCTGTTGTTGAAGATGAAAATACTATCGATGTTGAAGAAGTAATCGAATCATTAAAAGAAGGAGCCTTAGTAAAAGGAATAGTTAAGAATCTAACCGATTACGGTGCATTTATAGACTTAGGCGGGATTGATGGTTTGTTGCATATAACGGACATGGCGTGGAAACGTGTTAAAAATCCGAGCGAAATAGTTAGTATTGGCGATGAAATAGAAGTTAAGGTACTTAAATTTGACACCGAAAAAAGGAGAGTTTCTCTTGGTCTAAAACAAATGGGTGATGATCCTTGGTTGAATTTAACAAAACGCTATCCTGAAGGCACTCGCTTAAATGGAAAAATTACAAGTATCGCAGATTATGGTTGTTTTGTTGAACTAGAAGAAGGGGTTGAAGGTTTGGTTCATGTTTCTGAAATGGACTGGACTAATAAAAATGTACATCCATCAAAACTTGTTCACCTTAGCCAAGAGGTAGACGTAATGTTACTTGATATTGATCAAGAGAGGCGTCGAATTTCATTAGGAATTAAGCAATGCGAAGAAAATCCATGGGAAAAGTTTGCGTCAAAACATAATAAGGGAGATCGAATTACTGGGCAAATCAAATCAATAACTGACTTCGGTATTTTTATTGGTCTTGAAAGTGGTATTGATGGCTTAGTACATTTGTCAGATGTTTCATGGGACGATGATACACAAGAATCAATACGTAATTTTAGTAAGGGAGATGAGATCGAAACAGTAGTTTTGGGGGTAGATTCTGAACGGGAACGAATCTCGCTTGGAATAAAACAGTTAGAAGAAGATATTTTTTCTAAATTTGCCGCCAAAAATCAAAAAGGCGAAGTTATTAAAGGCGTAGTAAAAAATGTAAACCAAGATCATGTTGTTGTAAATCTTATTGAAGGTGTTGATGGTTTATTAAAGGCTAGTGAGATTTCATTAGAGGAAGAGGTTGTTGATGCACGAACAGTTTTTAAGGAAGGCGATAAAATTGAAGTAAAAATTACCGGAATTGATAATAAGAAACGTCTAATCAACCTTTCTATTAAGGAAAAAGAATTAGATGATGAACAAACAACCGTGCAAGAATACAACCCTGAAACAGGAGAAAATTCAAAATTAGGTGATATTTTGAAGGAGCATTTAGAAAAGTAGTCAAAATATCAAAAATAACGGATTGCCTATTATTTTCTCAATTGCTATCATTGTCCAAATAAATTATAAATAACAATGATTTGGAACAATGACAAAGTCAGAATTAATTGAAGAATTATCGCGTAAGCAACCACAGTTAGCTTATAAAGATATAGAGTTGGCTGTAAAAACAGTACTCGAGTATATGTCATCATCTCTTTCAAATGGCGAACGTATTGAAATACGTGGGTTTGGAAGCTTTTCTTTGCATTTTCGTCCTGCACGTTCAGGACGTAACCCAAAATCTGGCGAACCTGTTGCGCTACCTGCTAAGTATGTACCTCATTTCAAGCCCGGCAAAGAGTTACGAGAAAGGGTGAATAATAGGTATAACCCAATAACAAACTAAAGTACTTTAACGAGATTATTTGTTTTTTCTAGTTATCTTCATAACGAAAACACTTGTCACTTTCAAATAGACTATCTATCTTAGACGTTAGTTTTCTTTTTATTAATTATTTGAAAGTATAGATTTCGAGGTTGTTATGACATTCATACCAAAATTAATATTTATTATTGTTGTATTACTATTTGGCCTGGCGTTTCATGTAAAAAATCACCAATTAGTTACACTAAATTATTATATTGGAGAGATTCAATTATCTTTTTCCATAATAATCGTTTTGGCTATATGCGTTGGTGCATTACTTGGTATTTTAGTTAGTATTCCTATGATAATAAGGAATAAACAGCTTAGTAGCAGACTAGAAAAAGAGATAAAAAAGAGAGAAAAAGAGATAAATAATTTTCGTATTATGCCAACTAAGGATTAGTAAAGAATGCAATTTGAACTAAATATATTTTGGTTTTTATTACCAGTTGCTGCGCTATCTGGATGGTGGATAGGAAGATTAAAACAAGAACAAAAACAATCTTTAAAAAATATTTATCCTGAGTATTTTAAAGGCCTAAATTTTGTTCTAAACGAACAGCCAGACAAAGCGATCGAAGTATTTATTCGCATGGCAGAAGTTGATAGCGAAACTGTAGAAACACATCTGGCGCTTGGAAATTTATTTCGCAGACGGGGAGAAGTAGACCGTGCAATACGAATACACCAGAATTTAATTGCTCGCCCAACTCTAAATCAGGAGCAACGAGCTCATGCATTACTTGAGCTTGGTATGGATTATATGCGTTCTGGTTTACTTGATAGAGCAGAAAAACTATTTTTAGAGCTAGTAAATTTAGATTTATATCTAAATGAAGCCTATTTTCATTTGTTAGAGATATATCAACAAGAGAAAGATTGGGTAAATGCTATTGCTGTGGCAAAAAAAATTGAAATTATTTCTGGAGAAAATCTTAATTCTATTATTGCTCAGTTCTATTGTGAAATTGCTGAGAATGATTTGAATATGGGGAAGATGAGTGATGCGAAGAAAAAAGCACATAATGCAATAACGTCAAATTCAAAATGCGTAAGAGCTAGTATTATTGAGGCTAGAATATTTCAGCTTACAGGAAAAGTTGAACTCGCTATTAAATCTTATAAACGGTTAGAATTTCAAGATAGTACTTACTTAACAGAAATTATATCACCATTATATGATTGTTATAAAGAACAAGAAAATGTAGAAGAATTTATAAAATACTTAAAAGAACTTGTGAAGAAATATTCAAATATAAATACATTATTAATTTTGACTGAGTTAATTGCTGTACATGAAAGCGAGGATGTGGCAATTAATTTTGTTTTTCAAGAATTAAGAAATAAACCAACAGTTCAAGGTGTTGATAAATTAATCGAATATACACTTAATAAATCTGAGGGTACGACCTACGAATATTTAAGCACCATAAAGCAACTTACTGCTAAATTAATTGAAAAAAAGCCAACTTATAAGTGCAAGAATTGTGGTTTTGATGCGAAAATGTTGCATTGGCAATGCCCAGGGTGTAAACACTGGGAATCAATTAAACCTATTTTTGGAGTAGCTGGTGAATAAAAGCCGAGTCATTGTTTCACTTGATTTCCCAGATGCTAAACAAGCTATTGATTTTTGTAAAAAAATTGATCCTATAAGTTGTAAAATTAAAATAGGAAAGGAACTTTATACCAGAGCGGGACCAATATTAATTGAGAAATTAAGGTCTTTAGATTTCGATATATTTTTAGATCTGAAATATCATGATATCCCAAATACAGTTGCTAATGCTTGTCGTGTTGCTACTGATTTAGGCGTGTGGATGCTAAATATTCATGCTACCGGCGGCAGTAAAATGATGGAAGCTGCGCACGAATCAATAATAAAATCAGGGGACTCCAAAAATAGACCGCTACTCGTTGCTGTTACTGTGTTAACTAGTATGTCTTCAGATGATTTTGCTGAATTAGGAGTAGCTAATTCTATTGAAGATCAGGTTTTATTACTATCAAAATTAGCGAAGTCTTCAGGTCTTGATGGTGTTGTTTGTTCTGGTATGGAGGTAAATAAATTAAGACATGAATTTGGCAAAGATTTTTGTTTAGTTACTCCGGGTATTAGATTAGATATTTTAAATAATGATGATCAAAAACGTATAATGACGCCATACGATGCTATTAAAGCTGGTAGTAATTATCTTGTTATTGGACGACCAATAATACGAGCATCTAATCCAGTAAATGTTATAAATACAATTAATGAAAGTATAAATTCACTAGATTAGTTTTATTATCGTGTCCGCAATAATTAGGCAGAGTGTTCTAACACCAGAATTACCAACGGAAGGTCAGACTAAAACGTATTGGTTTAGACTCTATGGTAGCGCAAAATCATTAACGATAGCTAATATGTCATCAGTAACAAATAACCCTATTGTAGTTATTACTAAAGATGTTTTAGCCGCTGTAAATTTAGTTGATGAATTACAGCACTTCATTTTAGAGCCTAAACAAACACCTATTAAGTATTTTCCCGATTGGGAGACTTTACCATACGATATATTTTCACCTTATCAAGATATTTTGTCTGAACGCTTAAAAACATTATTTGAATTGACTAATTTTTCAAGAGGTATAGTAGTAGCGCCAATCACTACATTAATGCATCGTTTATTGCCAGTAAGTCATCTTTTAGCAAATGCCTTTTCTCTAGATTTGGGACAAAAGATTAATCTAGAAGATTTTAAGAATAAGTTATCAAGACAAGGTTATAATTTTGTTAATCATGTTACAGAGCATGGTGAAGTTTGCATAAGAGGATCATTAGTTGATATTTATCCGATGGGTAAAAATAGACCTTTTAGAATAGATCTATTTGATAATGAAATTGATAGCATTCGTTTATTTGATCCTGAAACTCAACGTTCAATTGAGAAAGTTGATTCACTTCGTGTATTACCAGCAAGGGAAATCTCATTATCTGACGAGAATATTGCGTTGTTTCGTAAAAATTGGCGCTCTTATTTTCAAGGTAATCCTAACCAATACTCAATTTATCGAGATGTAAGTCAGTCAATTGCCTCTGCGGGGATAGAATATTATTTGCCCCTATTTTATAAAGAGACAAGTACTTTTTTTGATTATATCAACAATGATTCATTATTAATTTTTGATGAGGAAGTTTTTATTTCTGCAGAATTATTTATGGAAGATATTATATCAAGACATCAGCAGGAATCAGAGAATAATGAAAGATTAATTTTATCACCTGATAAAATATTTTTAGATTTAGATTATTTAAAAAGTATTTCAAAAGAATTTACTCAAATCCATATAAGTAATCTAAAAATAGATTCTGATTTAGATTTTATTGAATACGATTCTAGTATGCCTGTAGGTATTCCAGTAGATGCACGATTGAAAAATCCTATCAAACTATTTAATAATTTTTTAAATGAATTTAAAGGACGCGTTCTAATTGCTGCGGAAACAAAAGGAAGACTTGAAACTATTTCTGAATTATTTAAAAAGGAAAAAAAACCATTAAAAACCAAAAACTGGAATAGTTTTTTAGAGGGAGAAATTCAATTCGGTATAACGGTTATGCCAATTGAACATGGTTTGATTCTTAATAAATCAAATATTGCTATTGTGAGCGAGGCGCAATTATTTGGCGAACGTGCAATGCAAAGACGCTTGCGCAAACGTCAAAAACTAGATACGGATGCTATTGTTCGTAATTTAACCGAATTAAGAATAGGCTCACCAGTTGTACATGAAGAACATGGTGTTGGGCGCTATTGTGGTTTAGTTAATATCGAGATAGGGGGAGTCCTGGGCGAATTTATTTATCTTGAATATGCTGATAATGATAAATTATACGTTCCAGTTTCAGCACTGGATTTAATATCTCGTTATACGGGTGTTGATCCAGAAAATGCTCCACTTCATAGATTAGGAAGTGGCCAATGGCAAAAAGCAAAACGCAAAGCTGCTGAAAAAGTTTATGATGTTGCTGCAGAATTATTAGAATTACATGCTCTTCGTGCATCAAGAAAAAGAGAACCATATAGCTTTAATCAAGACGAGTACAACTCTTTCATTCAGAGTTTTCCATTTGAGGAAACTCTCGGACAACAAGAAACAATTAATTCAATGATTGATGATTTACTTAGCCACCAACCTATGGATAGACTTGTCTGTGGCGATGCTGGTTTTGGCAAAACGGAGGTTGCAATGCGAGCTGCTTTTATTGCAGTTCAGAATGGAAAGCAAGTCGGGTTATTAGTTCCCACAACTCTTTTAGCACAACAACATTATCAAAATTTCATTGATCGTTTTATTGATTGGCCTGTTCAAATAGAACTGCTATCTCGATTTCGAACAAAAAAAGAACAAGATTTTTCGTTGTCTGCGATGAAAAACGGAACTGCTGATATCGTGATAGGAACACATAAATTATTGCAAGATGATATAGTTTTTAAAAATCTTGGGTTAATTATTATAGATGAAGAACATCGGTACGGAGTACGTCAAAAGGAAAAATTTAAATCACTACGTTCCGAAATCGATGTTTTAACACTAACAGCAACACCAATACCTAGAACATTAAATATGGCTCTTTCTGATTTAAGAGAACTTTCTATTATTGCAACACCACCATTACGACGACTAGCTGTAAAAACATTTGTAATTCAGAAAAATGATTATTTACTAAAAGAGGCAGTGTTGCGTGAAATAAAACGTGGTGGCCAAGTCTTTTATTTACATAACAATATAAAAACAATTAATGAAATAGTAAAAAGAATAAACGAGCTATTACCTGAAATTAATGTGCGGTCTGCTCATGGAAAAATGCCTGAGAAACAACTTGAAGAAGTCATGTTAGATTTTTATCATCGTCGTTTTAATGTATTGGTTTGTACAACTATTATTGAAACAGGAATTGATATTCCAACTGCAAACACTATTATCATCGATCGTGCGGATAAATTCGGTCTTGCACAACTTTATCAACTACGAGGTCGAGTGGGGCGATCTCATCATCGTGCTTATGCATATTTAATAGTACCAGAACAAAAGATGATGACGGCAGATGCAGTAAAAAGGCTTAAAGCAATTGAAGCATTAGAAGAGCTAGGGGTCGGATTTACACTCGCGACACATGACCTTGAAATAAGAGGTGCTGGAGAAATTCTTGGTGAAGGTCAAAGCGGTCATATTCAAGAGATTGGTTTTAGTCTATATATGCAACTACTTGATAGAACAGTACGCGCTATGAAAGAAAATAGTACTATAGATTTAGATATGCCTATCAATAAAAAGACTGAAATAAATTTACATATTCCTGCCCTAATTCCAGAGATCTTTTTGCCCGATGTACATATGCGTTTGATTATGTATAAACGTATAGCAAGTGTTAATTGTGAATCTGAATTAAGTGATATAAAAGAAGAAATGATCGACCGTTTTGGAGTTCTTCCCGAACCTATTCATAATTTATTTCATATTGCAAAAATAAAACAAAAAGCATGTTTGTTGGGGATTAGAAAAATTGAGCTTGGAAAAAAAGGAGGCCGTATTTTTTTTAGGGGAGAGTCAAATATCAATACATCCCGTATTTTGGAATTTATAGAATCAGCCCCAGAAAATTATAGACTTGAAGGCCAAGATAAAATAAAGATTATCAAGGACTTAGAAAAAAAAGAGTCCAGAATAGAATTTTTGGAATATTTTCTTGATGAAATAGTTCTAGAAGAGGCGGCATAATACTAGGATGAAGAAAATTAAATATACCCTTACTATATTTTTTCTCCTTAAATCGTTTACTGCTTTCGCCGACTCATGGTATCAAGTGGAAATTATAATCTTTGATAGACTTAATCCAGATCTAAGTGAGGAGAAATGGGGTAATGAAGAGCATGTTGTTCGTTTAGACACGATTGAGCTATACCCTAATTATGAAATTAATACAGATCAAAGATTGACCCCTTACATGATTATGGATAAAAAAAATAATCGTATGACTGGTGTTTATAGAGTATTAAAATCATCGAGCGAATATAGACCTTTAGTCCATTTATCATGGCAACAGCCTGCTACTAAACGTAGCGAATCTCGCTATGTTCATATTGTAAAGAATGATAGTAAAGAAAAAATACTAGAAAAAAACGATCAAGAATCAATAATAGAACCCGAATTTTTAGATGATTTTACTAGTAATAGGAAGGTTATTGATGGGTCAATCAGGATAAGAAGTAATTTTTATCTCCATGCTGATCTCGATCTTTATTATTTTAAGAATTTATATGTTAGTAATAATACATATAAAAAAGATATTGAATTTTCAAATCAAGATATCGAAGAATTAGTTATAAACATTAAAGAATCGAGAAAAATTAAATTAAACGAAATACATTATTTTGATAATCCAATTTATGGCGTAATTTTACAAGTTAGTCGTTTGAGTGAATCTTAACTGAAATTTACTATCTGAATGATTAACTTTTTAATATTTTTAAGTCCTTTTTCTAAATTTTCTTCGATTATATCCATAGAGATAGCAGAGACACTCTTTCCAGCAGCCCAGTTTACGACTAAACAATAAGATGCATAATCAATACCAAGTTCTTTCGCAAGACTTGCTTCTGGCATTGCTGTCATACCAACAATATTACAACCATCTTTTTCAAGTTTTAAAATTTCTGCTGTTGTTTCTAATCTTGGTCCTTGTGTAACGCCATAAACCCCTTTTTTATGAATTTCAAGCTTAATTATCCGAGCAGCTTCTATCAATTGATCTCTTAAAGTTTCAGAATATGGCATAGTAAAATCAATATGTTTCACTTCTTCATCTTCATAAAAAGTATTTCCTCTGTCATGCGTATAGTCAATTATTTGATCGGGCACTACGATACTACTCGGTTTCATTAATTTTGTTATTCCACCAACAGCATTAACACTAATTATTTTTTTTGTGCCTATTTCTTTTAATGCCCATATATTTGCACGATAATTTATTTTATGGGGAGGTATACTGTGAGGGTTTCCATGGCGAGGTAAAAATACAATATTTGTTTTATTTGGTTGTCTTTCCGCAATTAATTTCCCAATCATTATTGGGGCTGATGGCTTACCCCAGGGAGTATCAATAATGATTTCTTCTTCTATTGTAAGTCCTGGTAATTGACTTAATCCGCTACCTCCAATAATCGCAATAATCATGATTTTCTAACCGCATAAATACCCGCCATATTTCTATGGTATTCAAAATAATCCATTCCATATCCGAATACATATACATCTGGGACGGTTAAACCAACAAAATCTATATTATGCTTTGATTTTTTATTATCCAGAACCTTTTGAACAAGGACGGCGGTAAGAACATTCTTAGCGCCATTTGAGTAACAATATTTAATGATTTCAGATAATGTAATACCTTCATCTAGAATATCATCAACTAATAGTATTGTTCTGCCTAGCAGAGATTTATCTGGTTTTTTTAGCCAAGTTAATTTACCACCATCAGTACCACCCATGTAGCGAGTTACGTGTATGTAATCAATTTGTAGTGGAAAATTTAATTTTGGAATCAATTGTCCTGCTGTGATTAAACCCCCGATCATTATCGGCATTATTATAGGATTAATTTTTTCAAGCTTATTTGTAATTGCGATACTAATTTCATCAATGATCTTGTTTATCTCAGAAGCAGTGTACAAAAGTTCTGCACCTTCCAAAATTTTCTGACATTGTTCAATAGATTTTTTTTGATTAGTCATATTTTATTCTTTAGATTTTAATAATTAATTTTTTCAACTGTTATAAATTAAATATATTTAATTCGTTATGAGTCCATATTCAAGCTTTCTAGAATATATGCAATTTTAAATTATTGACCGAACTATTGACTATTTTCGATTTATTTAGCAATATCTCTTTGTTTTATATAATAAAATTTTGATGGTACTGTTTCTATTAGTTCTTTTGGTCAAAAAATAATTATATATTTTTCAATAACTTATATATATTATATGTTTTTAATAGAACCGCATTTTCTAAGAAAGCAAAGCATATTTAGGAGCTTCTTATAAAATGCAATAGGTGGATGGTTTTGGTAATATCCGTGCCTCTTTTGTTACTAGTTAATGTAAACTTGAGAGATTCGATATTAAATAATGTACCTTAATAATAAAGATTAAAGCAATTTGAGGAAAAATATGTTTAGTAAAAATATAAAAGTTGAAGGTTTTGATGACGAATTATTTAATGCAATGGAAGGCGAAAAGCGTCGTCAAGAAGAGCACATTGAGTTAATTGCATCAGAGAATATGGCAAGTCCTCGAGTTTTAGAGTGTCAAGGCTCTGTTCTAACAAACAAATACGCAGAAGGGTATCCAGCTAAGCGTTATTATGGTGGTTGTGAATTTGTTGACGTTGCCGAACAACTTGCAATTGATAGAGCAATTGAATTGTTCGGTGCGGATTGGGCAAATGTTCAGTCACATTCTGGTTCTCAGGCTAACGGTGCTGTTTTTCATGCTCTTTTAGAGCCTGGAGATACTATTATGGGTATGAGCTTGGCCCACGGCGGACACCTGACTCACGGAGCCACCGTTAATGTATCTGGACGCATATATAACGCAGTTCAATATGGCTTAAATGCTGAGACTGGTGAAATTGATTATGATGAGGCTGAAAAACTAGCCCTTAAAACTAAACCAAAACTAATTATCACAGGATTTTCTGCCTATTCACGTGTACTGGATTGGCAACGATTCCGTGATATTGCTGATAAAGTTGGTGCGCTTATGCTTTCAGATATAGCGCATGTCGCCGGACTTGTTGCTGTTGATGAGTATCCGAGTCCAGTACAAATTGCTGATGTTACAACAACAACAACCCATAAAACTCTTCGTGGTCCTCGCTCAGGATTAATTATGGGAAAAGCTAACGAAGAAATACAAAAGAAAGTTAATTTCACTGTATTCCCATCATATCAAGGCGGACCCTTAATGCATATAATTGCTGCAAAGGCCGTTGCATTTAAGGAGGCAATGGAACCCGAGTTCAAAACTTATATTCAAGAAGTCAAAAAAAATGCCAAAGTAATGGCAGAAACTTTTGTAGAACGTGGTCTTAAAATTGTGTCAGGCGGAACAGATAACCATTTATTTCTTGTTGACATGGTTGATAAAGGTTTGACAGGGAAAGATGTTGATGCTGCATTAGGAGCAGCTAATATTACTGTTAATAAAAATGCGGTTCCTAATGATCCCCAATCACCTTTTGTAACTAGCGGTATCCGAATTGGAACACCATCAATAACAACACGCGGTTTTAACGAGTCGGATGCAAAACAAGTAGCAAACTGGTGTTGCGATATTATGGATAATATGGGGGATGAATCCGTTATCAAACGAGTGAAAAGTGAGGTACTCGAGCTTTGTAAGAGTCGTCCGCTTTATGAGTTTAACCAAGATTTATAAAAGTTTTATTTATTACTTAAGAGGTTATATTTTAATCTTCAATTAGTTGTCTAAATTAAAATAAATAGGCTGAAATATGCGATGTCCTTTCTGTAGTCACCTTAATACGAAGGTTATTGATTCACGTGATGTTGGTGAAGGAGAACAGATTCGCCGCAGACGCGAATGTATTTCTTGTAAAGGAAGATTTACAACTTATGAATATATAGAAGAAGTTTATTTAGTTTCTTATGATGAATTTGAACC